>JAHITT010000006.1 GCA_018817715.1 Patescibacteria group bacterium | reverse complement strand
TCTAGCACAGTTGGTACGATTTATACTAACGGTCAAACTATTTCTTCGCCCCAAGGCTCGCATGTTTTATATTTATGGGGTCAAGATACCCTAAATAACCCCTCGACTTTAGGTCCTTCCAATCCTTATCAGTTTGATAATCAAATTCCTATCGCTATAGCTTCGTCGCCTGGAACAATTCAGGGTGGACCCTGGCTTACGTCAGTTTCTTTGTTGGATTATCCGTTATCGCCCCAAACAAATAGCGGCGTTAACACTTGGGATTTACAATATAAAGCTGGTAGTGGAGGAGTTTGGACAAATTGCAAAACAGGCATTTTGCCAGCTCAGTCTTCTATTACTTTTGGTACAGGTTGTTTACCACAGGTTACTTTAATAACCGAGACAATTTATTATTTTCAGGCGCGAGCCATTGATAATGCTGGTAACCAGGGTTCTTATCCAGGTGGGGACGGGCATAGTAGTACGACTTATCGAGTAAATAATCCGCCTAATATACCCAGTAATCCTTTGCCAGTCAGTGGTAGTACAGCTTCTTTGGAACCTAGTTTATCTTGGGATGGCGGAGATACAGATTTAACGGATGGTTTGGAATATAAAGTTTATATTTCCGGAGCTAATCAAGCGATTAATCTTGGCAGTGATTTGGATGGCACTTTGACAGCTTTAGCTAATCAACAAAATCCAGTAGTTTATGGTACACCCAAGACCAGAATATTACAGTCGGGGGCGACTTATCAGTGGCAGGTTAGTTCTAATGATACGCCATCAGCTCAGCCGACTTATCCGGGTCGTCCGGTTTTAAGTCCAGTTTGGAATTTTACAGTTAATTCACTGCCAGTAGTGGATTCAGCCACTACCACTCCTGTGCCCTCTGGCCAAGGTTATGTGAATGCTGAAGCTAATATAAATTGGCAGGTAACAGATATGGATAGCTCTCAATTAATTTTTGATTTATACATTAATACTACGCCACAGAGTTTAACTGGTGCCACCTTAATAGCCAATAATATAAATTCAACCACTTGTTCCAAAGTGGGTAATACTTGGAGTTGTTCTTTTAGTTGGGATGCCAAATGTGCTTTAGTCGGTTCAAGTTGGTATTTAGTAGTTAAAGTTTATGATGGATTAGATCAGTCGGTTGGTGGTAGTTTAACGCCTTTTACCATTAATCATACAGAGCAGATTTATTATCCTAGTTCATCTTCTTATGCCACAGTTAGCAATGGTGGTGTTTTAAACCTTAATATTCCTTCAGGTTCTTTGGGTATAGATAATCCGCCGACTATATTTTTTAAAGGTGTTTGTGTGTCGCCAACTACGCTTAATCCGCAGGCTAAAGTGGGTAGCAGTGCTGCTAGTGTTTATTCTGGCAGTTTAAGTAACGGACAAATTTCTCCAGCTGTACCTTTGACTGGGCTAGTACCTGATTCAACCAACCAGATAGTTTTTGGTGCGGGTGGTTGTGGACAAACCGGTTATCAATTACGTTATGATTTAGTAACCAGTTGTGGGCAACCTTATTTATCAGTTGAGGGTGGCAATATATATTCAGGTGGCGATATTAAATCTGAGTATGCTCCGCCAAGTGGTAGTTTTAATGCCACTTATTTGATATTGAGTGGTGGTAGCGAGGTTCAGCCTAGGGTAATTCAAAATTTTATTTCTACGACTAGCGATTATTTACAACCGAATTTTGGCAGTTTATCTTACCCCAATACTTCTAGTAGTAGCCAAGCTAAGGTTGGTGAATTTGATTATTATAAATTAACTCATACTTCAACTGGCGCCTCTGTGGTTGATGGTCAGGCTAATTGGTACGGTTATACTGTTCGGGTTTTTGATACAACTACTAATCCTCGTTTGTCTAGCGTAACCTTAGGCAGTAATGTAGATTTAGCTGGCAAGATTTATTATTTTAAAGGATCTTTAACAGTTGATGCGCCGATTATTTTTAAGAATGCTCAAGAACAATTGAGTGGCGCTGGTTTAATAATAGTCGACGGTAATCTTAATATAACGGGAGGGGACTTATCTTATGAGCAATCTCCTTTAGCTGGTTCAACTATTAGGAATTTAGCCTCGGTTGGTTGGTTAGTATTAGGTAATGTCACTGTAGCGCCAGCTATTACTAAGATAGTTGGGACCTATTATATAGCTGGCACTAGTAGCGGTGGAGGAGTATTTTACAGTGGGGCCAGTGATGTACAGTTAAGGATTTACGGAGCTTTAATTGCTAAGCGTTTTGAGTTTAAAAGAACTTTTAGTGCGGCTGGACAACCGTCGGAACAAGTTATTGCTGATGGACGAGTACTTATTAATACACCACCTGGTTTTACTGATTTATTATCAACTTTGCCGGTTTGGCGATTAAGAACACCTTAGAGTTATTTTTGGACAGAAAGGCTTTTTTCTGCTATAATAAACCTAACTTTTAAATTTTGCAGGGTCTGGTAAGTAATCATTTTAATATTTTATGATTTTTGACAGCCTATTAGGTAAAAAGAAATCTTTTTTAGGTGTTGATATTGGTACTGCTAGTATAAAATTAGTAGAATTGACAGCTGGGCCGAATAACGTTCCTCGTCTGCTTACTTATGGTCGAGCTGAGGAGTCGATTGATTTTACCAAGGCTGATTCGGAAGAAGATATTAAACGTATTGTGGCGACCCTTAAAGAAATTTGTCGTCGAGCTAAAACCAAAAGTCAGCAGACTGTCTCAGCCTTACCAAGTTTTACTGTTTTTAGTTCGGTGATTAGTTTGCCGACCATGTCACCCAAAGAATTAGCTGCTGCTGTTAAATTGGAAGCTAGAAAATTTGTACCTTTGCCAGTGGAAGAAATGATATTAGATTGGAAAATATTGAGTGATAAAGTAGATAAACCGAGCGAAGAAACTAAAAATATTAGAGTTCTTTTAACGGCTGCTCCACAGAATGTGGTTAGGCGTTATTTAGAAATATTTAAACGAGCTGAGTTAGAATTATTAAGTTTGGAAACTGAAGCTTTTGCTTTGGAAAGAAGTTTGGTTGGCGGTAGTAATGAAATTATTATGATAGTTGATATTGGGGCCGTGACCACTGATATATCGGTTATCGAAAATAGTATACCTATTTTAAGTCGCAGTATTGATGTAGGTGGTTTTACAATTACTAAAGCTATCGGCCGGAGTTTGAATATTGATTTAAGGCGAGCTGAGCAATTTAAACGTGACATTGGTTTAACCACCGCCAGTAGTAGTGGTAATAATGGAATAATTAAAACTATAGAAAATACTATCGGCCCAATTATTAATGAAATTAAATATACTTTTAATCTTTATCAAAGTCAGTCTCCTAAAGGTATAGACAAAATAATTTTAACTGGTGGCTCATCTTTTTTACCTGGACTTGATAGTTATTTATCTGATATTTTTCAGCTTAAGGTTTATGTTGGTGACCCGTGGGCACAGATAAGTTATCCCACAGAAATGAAACCAATTTTAGATGAAATTGGTCCTCAGTTTGCTAGCGCTATTGGTTTAGCTATGCGTGAATTAATTTAAATTTGTTATGTTTGACGATAGTATAAATTTATTACCGGAGAATAAAAGAGATTTAGAAAAAGAAGAACGTCTTAAAAATAAGACAGTTCCTAGTAAACCTATGGAGTTTAGTCAGCCTGATAAGGTTAAAAAAAATCTAAGTGATAGTTTGGTTATTAAAAAGGCGAGCCAATTTAGTTGGTGGAAAAAAGTAACCAACTGGTTTAGGCGTTCAGCTGCAATTTCCGCCAGTCAGTTGGAAAATAAACCTCTTAAAAACCCCAGTTTAATTAAGGAAATTAGGCCGGAGACTATTCATAAAGAAGGGGCTGATCCTAAGGTATCTAAACTTCCCGTAGAAAGAGATTTGAATATTATTTCAGATGTTAAATTGAAACCCAATATTAATGATGTAAAATCTGAACCCTTTGAAGATAAAGTTTTTAATAAAAGTAAATTACTGGCTAATTTACCCGAAGTAAATTTAATACCCAGTGAAGAGCAAGGTCGGTCCATTACTCGGGCTAAATCCATAATATGGAGTTCTAGTTTGGTAGCTGTTGTTTTAGTTTTGGTGGGTAGTGGTTTTTTGTTTTACTATCGTAATAGTTTAAAAAATGAAAGTTTACTGGAACAAGACAGGTTAATAGTTTTACAAGATAATTTAGAAGGGTTGAGGTTTCAAGCTGAAGAATCTTTATTTTTTCAAACTAAAATTCAAGCTATTGGAGCTATTTTAAACAAGCGGGGAAGCTGGGCGCCATTATTTGAATTTTTGGAAAAGAATACAGTAGTGGATGTTTTTTTTACTGGTTTTGCTGGTGATAGCGGTGGTCGGATAACTTTGGCTGGTTTAGCACCCGATTATACTCAGGTGGCCAAACAGTTTAAAGTGTTTGCTTCTAACAAAAGTGTTGAGCAAGTTGAAGTGATTAATTTGCGCATACAAAAGGTTGGTGACGAGATTACTAATGTGAGCTTTTCTTTTATTATTGTGGCGCCGGATTTTTTCACTCCAGCTTCAGTTAGTGTTAAATAAATTATGGCTACCAAACATCCAGCTAAAATAACTATTAGTCAGCCTAATACTTGGGTGCAAAAAATTAATATTATAGCGCCTTTGTTGGTTTTTATAATATTGTTAGCTGGTTGGCTGGTAGCTGTGCGTCCCTTATGGAATTCTTTGTCTCAAATAGAAAATTCTGACAAAATTATAGAAGCGCAAGATAAAATAAAAATAGATATCACCCAAATTGAAAAAATTAATCAGCAATATCAAAATTTAAATGATAGTGAATTGCAGAGGATAAATTTGGTTTTGCCAAAGGGGCGGGATATACCTACATTATTGGCTCAATTTGAAGGTTTGGCCAAACAGGCTGGACTGGTGATGCAAAGTATAGATTTTATAGGGAGTGGCGATGAAGGGCAGGTTAGAGGTCGGGTGGAAAGTAATGCTGGTCAAGAATTGGGATTACCATTTAAGGTTAATAGTTTACAGATTAATGTTACTTTGGGATCAGGCTCTTATGAGCAAATTAAGAAATTTGTAGCCGCCGCCGCCGAGAGTATTCGGTTGGTGGAGTTAACTTCTTTAACTTTCAGTCAAAGTTCAACTGGAGTTCAGAGTGGTTATATACTTAATTTTAAGACATTATATTTGCCTTAATCAATATGTTAGTGCCTAAAAAATATAGTCGAAAAAAAATTATTTTAATAATAGCGTTAATTTTGGTAATTTGGTTGGTGATAATTGCTTTGTTGTATTTTAATTTTTTTACTAAGGCAGATAATCAAACAGAAATGGTTGGGCCGGCTCAGCGTCCTAGTAAAATAAGTGACCAATTAAAATTGGGTAGTGATGTTTTAGAGGATAATCGATTTATTCAACTTAAAGTTTTTGGTTCTTTGCCAGTTCAGGCTGATAAGGTGGGTCGCAGTGATCCTTTTAGTTTACCGGTTAATAGTCCGATTAAACCAACCAATCGGTAATAAATTATGACACTAGTTAGAAAAAATAAAAACCGATTAGTTATCTTAAAAGAAGGTTTTACAACTTTTGAATTTGCTATCGCCTTTACAGTAGTGGGAGTTATTGCTGTTATTTCTGTGATTTTAATTGCTAATTCGCGAATAAAATTAAGAGACGGACGTCGATTGTCTGACATGATAAATTTGAATAAGGCTCTACTTTTATATAATGATCGTTATAGTGAACAAGGTTTTAAATCTTTAAAATGTATTAAGCAAACTCCAGTAGCGGTTAGTTCTTGTTCAGACAAAGATTCGGCTGGTTTGACAGATTTTATGCCGGGTATTAGTTTTTTAAACGATCCCTTAGCCAAATCAGTTTGTCGTTTTAATCCTTTGGTTGATGAGGTTGGTCAAGCTTGCCAGCCGTGTAATTATTCTTTTGTTGGCCTAGTGGAGGCTGATCGTTATAACGTGGCTTTTTGTTTAGAGAAAGGTAACAATGATTTATCAGCCGGTTTGCATTATTTAACCGAAAGCGGTCTTAAATAAATAATTAAAAAGGCATGGCGAAAAAACAAGTTAGTTTAGATTTAGCTGATATTTTGTTAGCTAATAAAAAAATTACACCTGATCAGCTTAAACAATTGCAAGCCGAGGCGGCTGAGAGTGGTTTAAATTGGGAAGAAGTTTTACGATCTAGTAATTTAGTAAAATTAGAAGACATCATGGCGGCCAAAGCGCAACTTTTTGGTATGCCTTATAAGGATTTAGTTGGTCATGTTATACCGATCGATGTTATAAAATTAATACCCCAAGAGATAGCAGAAAATTATCAAATTGTGGTATTTGAACAAACTGGTCAGGAGGTGTCGGTAGCTTTGGTGAACCCAGGAAATTATAAAGCAGTTGAAGCGGCTGAGTATATTGCTCGAGAAAATAAATGGCATTTACATTATTACCTTACTTCAGCTGAAGGCTTTATAAGTGCGGTTAGACAATATGAAAGCTTGACCAGTGAGGTAACTGAGGCTTTGAATTTGGCTGGTGATAAGTTTCAGGATAAAAGTAAGGAAAAAAAATCAGCCAATGAAGATAATCAGGAAGGAAATTTTGAGGAAATTGTTAAGTCAGCGCCAGTAGCTAAAATGGTAGCTGTTATATTACGCCATGCTGTGGAGGGTGGTGCTTCAGATATTCATATTGAGCCTAACGAAGATGAAACACGGGTGCGTTATAGAATAGATGGCGATTTGCATACTTCTATAGTTTTACCACGTTATATTCATACGGCTATTGTGTCGCGTATTAAGGTATTAGCTAATTTAAAAATAGACGAAACCAGAATACCGCAGGATGGACGTATTAGATTACAAGTGGCTAATCGGCCGATTGATCTTCGTGTTTCTACTATGCCTTTATTAAACAGTGAGAAGGTGGTTATGCGTATTTTGGATACCACTACTGGAGTAAAGACTTTGGAAGAGCTTGGTTTTTGGGGTAAGACTATGGGTTTGTTAAAAGAGAGTTTATCTAAAAGCAAGGGGATGTTACTAGTAACTGGGCCGACTGGTTCGGGTAAATCAACGACACTTTACGCCGCTCTTAATATTTTAAATAAAGAAGATGTTAACATTATAACCCTAGAAGATCCGATTGAATATTATTTACAAGGTGTTAATCAGTCACAGATTAATCCGGAAGTTGAATATACTTTTTCCACTGGTTTAAGATCAATCTTACGTCAAGATCCAGATGTCATATTAGTTGGTGAAATACGTGACACCGAGACAGCTGAGTTAGCTATTCATGCCTCTTTGACTGGGCATGTGGTGTTATCTACCTTGCATACCAATGATGCTTCAGGAGCTATTCCGCGTTTAATAGATATGCATGTGGAACCCTTTTTAATTAGTTCAACTGTTAATATAATTATTGCCCAGCGTTTGGTTAGAAAGATTTGTACTTATTGTCAGGAAGAAATCAAAGTACCAGAAGAAATGTTGATTGAAATGAAAAAAGGATTAACTAATTTACCGTCGGATATTGAAATTAAAGAATTAAACCAGCCTTGGGTATTTAAAAAAGGTAAGGGTTGTAATCGTTGTGATTTTACAGGTTATAAAGGGCGGACAGTTATTTCGGAAGCTTTGGTTGGTACCACTAGTTTACAAAATTTAATAGTTAAACCTTTTACACCTAACGATATTAAGGAAGAATATAAAAAGCAGGGTATTTTGAGTTTAAAACAAGATGGCTTGATTAAGGTTTTACAAGGGTTAACTACTTTGGAAGAGGTCTTAACTGTAACCAAGGATTAAATATGGTTAATGATCGTTGGATAATTATAATAGAAGATGATATTTTTTTGAGCCGGCTTTATCAAAACAAATTTAGTCAAGACGGTTGGTCGGTGGCGGTGGTTGACGGATTGAATGGTTTAAAAAAAATAAAACAACAAAAACCGACTGTAATATTGCTGGATTTAGATTTGATTAAAGAAGATGGTTGGCAGGTTTTACAGTCTTTAAAAGAAGAGCCGATTAATCAAGATATACCAGTTGTTGTTTTAACTAATTTAAGTAATCGAGCTGATGTTAAAAAAGCCAAAGAGTTAGGAGCAGTTGAATTTTTAATTAAGGCTCACTTTTTGCCTTCCGAGGTGGTGGCAGTTGTTAATCGGCAAATAAAGCTTAAGTAGTTTATGTTTTCAAAAAAGTTCTTTTTTAAAAAAAATAGTTATTCAGCTGGCTTTACTTTTATTGAATTATTGGTTGTTATATCAATTATAGTTTTATTATCAACTGTGGCTATGGTGGCGGTTGATAAAACTAGACGTCAGACCATAGATGTCCAACGCTTAGTTGATATGAAGAAGATAGAGGCTGCTTTGGAGCTATATTATGATAAAAATAGGCACTATCCAGATACTAATGGCAATGGTTGTGGTGGTTGGAATGTGGGTAATAAGACTTTATCTTTTATGCAGGGCAGTTTACCTAATGTTTTGGAAGATCCACCGGAAGATCCTTTGAAGACTGGTACTTGTTATGGTTATCGTTATTATCGTTATGTGCCGGATAATCCGACAGTAGGTATTGAAGGTTGCCCAGCTGGAAAATCTTTTTATGTTTTAGGTATAACGGATTTGGAAGCCAGCCAAGGTTCGCATTTTAACAGTCCAGGTTGGAGTTGCCCTGATCGAAATTGGCAAAATGAGATGGAGTGGGTAACAGGCAAGTTTGAGAATTAGTCTAAGGAATTATTGATAATTTAATATTTTAGTATTTAGAAATTAGGATTCAATTTATTATGTCTGCTTCAGAAGTAGCTTTATTTCAACAATTAATAAGTAATTTAGTTAGTCAGGGGGCGTCAGATTTATATTTACGGGCGGCCAGTTCTCCTATAATTAGATTAGATGGAGAATTAAAAACTTTGTCTGATCAGCCGGTGGTTACCGCTGATTATTTGGAGGTGATTGTGTCTTTTTTGTTGACAGAAGATCAACGGACTAAATTTACCAACGAACGGCAGTTAACATTTGGTTATACTTTTGCTAATCGTATTCGACTTAGGTTGAGTTTATTTTATCAAAAGAATTTACCGGAATTAACCATTAGGTTTATTCCGGTAAAAATAAAAAATATAAAAGAATTAGGTTTGCCGGTAATTTTAGAAAAAATAATTAAAACCGATAGCGGTTTAATTATTATTAGTGGACCGTACGCTTCGGGTCGGTCGGCTACTCAAGCTGCTTTAATTCAGGAAATAAACAACCAAACAGCTCGGCATGTTATAACTATCGAGGATCCTATAGAATATTTATTCGTGGGTAATAAAAGTGTAATAGATCAACGTGAATTAGGTAATGATGTTAGAAGTTGGGATGAAGCTCTTGATACCTTACCCCAGGAGGATTGCGATGTAGTTTTTTTGTCAAAAGTACCTCAAGCTAAAATTGCCGCCAAAGCTATAACTTTAGCAGCGGCTGGTAAATTAGTGGTAATCGTCAGCGAGTCTGATTCTACTATTAAAGCTTTAGAGCATTTAGTAGCTTCTTTTTTGCCTGATGAACAAGTAGGGATGCGTCAGCAATTGGGTGAAGTTTTGCTTGGAGTTTTGTCTCAGCAATTGGTGGCTCGAGTAGGGGGTGGTCGAATTGCGGTTACGGAATTGTTGATTGGTAGTCCAGCAGTTAGATCCATTATTAAAGAGGGTAAATTATACCAATTGAATAATATTTTGCAGGTGTCGCGCGATGAAGGTATGGTATCATTTGATTATAATTTGGCGGAATTGGTTAAAACGGGTGAAATAATGGAAGAAGAAGCTTTGGCTTATAGTCATGATAAAGAATTATTTAGTTCATTTTTACGTCGTTCATAATTATTATTTATGCCACTTTACGAATATAGAGCTAAAAATTTAAAAGGTAATTTGATAAGCGGTACAGTAGAAGCGGCTGATGAAACCAATGCTTTGGAAATATTAGCCGATCGCCATTTTACGCCTTTTTATTTGCAAGAAAAGTCCAGCCATCATTGGTTGGATATAGGTTTTAAATTTTTTAATAAAATTAAAACTAAAGATTTGGTAATTTTTTCTCGCCAATTAGCAGTTATGGCCGCTGCTACCGTACCTTTGGTGGAAAGTTTACATATTCTTGTTAAACAAACGGAAAATGAGGCCTTACGTATTGTGGTTTCCGATGTAGCTGATGAAGTGGAAGGTGGTTCTAAATTGTCGGCTGCTTTAGGTAAATATCCTAATACTTTTAGTGATTTTTACATTAATATGGTTAAATCGGGTGAAACGAGTGGTCGCTTGGATGATACTTTAAATTATTTAGCCGATGAAGCAGAAAAAAATTATGATTTGATGAGTAAAATAAAAGGAGCCATGACTTATCCGGCTTTTATAATAGTTGGTTTGGTAATAGTCGGTTTTGTTATGATGGTATTTGTAGTACCAAAATTAACCAGTATTTTACAAGAATCACAGACGGCTTTACCTTTTTCTACTCGGTTACTTATCGGCAGTAGTAGTTTTTTACAAAACCGTTGGTGGTTACTTTTAATAATCATTGCTATTTTAGTGGTTATTTTCCGATTTTTAACGCAAACTGGTTCTGGGCGCATGATTTGGCATCGTTTTCAGCTACGTTTACCAGTAGTTGGCCAATTATTTAAAAAGATTTATTTGGTTAGATTTACCAGATCTTTAGGGACTTTGTTGCAAGGAGGAGTGCCCCTAACTCGCAGTCTTAATGTGGTAGCCGATGTCGTGGGTAATGAGGTTTTTAAAGACATGATTAAAGCTACCATTAAAGAAGTAGAAGAGGGAAATTCAGTATCAACCATATTCTTACAATCTAATGTTGTACCAGCTATGGTTTCGCAAATGATGGTGGTAGGTGAAAAAACCGGACGTTTGGAAGAAATTTTAGGTCGTTTGTCAGATTTTTACGGTCGAGAGGTGGAAAACCAAGTGACTAATTTAGTAACTTTGGTTGAACCGTTAATAATGATTATTTTGGGTTTGGCTGTCGGTGTAATGGTGTCGGCTATAATATTACCCCTTTATAATTTAGCCGGTAGTTTTTAAATATAGATTAAATGTCTAAACTGTGTTATAATAAATAATATGTTAATAATAAGGAAGGGGGTGAGACAATGTTAAACCAAAACAGAAAAGGTTTTACTTTAATTGAATTATTGGTAGTTATTGCCATTATCGGTATTTTGTCCACCTTGGCAGTGGTTGGTCTTAATGTGGCTCGTCAAAAGTCACGTGACGCTAAGAGAGTGGCCGATATTAAACAAATGCAAACAGCTTTGGAGCTCTATTATGGCGATCAGAACGGTTATCCTTCGGTAGGTACAGCCACAGCTTTAGGTTCAGGTAGTATGCTTTCTTTGATTAATACAGGTTTTGCTTCTAGCACGACAGGTGCAACCAATATTTATATGGGTCAGATCCCATCTAATCCGACCCCAGGTGGAGCTTCTTACCTTTATTGTAGTACTACTTCAGCGGCACCAACCACTTGTGCGGCCAGCACGGAAAGTTATCAGATTACTTTCTCTTTGGAAGGTGTAACTGGTGGCTTAGCCTCTGGTGCTCATACAGCTTCACCGACTGGTATGAAATAATTCAGTAATGTTAAAATAAAAACCCATAGCTCGAGACTAGGGGTTTTTATTTTGCCCTTTTATATGGTCTATTTATAAAATAGAAGCATGATTAAGAAAATATTAAATTTAGACAATATTTATTTTATACTGGCTTGGTTAGTGCCTTTAATTTTTTATTGGCAGGCAGTTGCACCAACTGTTCAGTTGGAAGATTCAGCAGAATTAACCACAGCAGTTTTAACTTGGGGTATACCCCATCCTTCCGGTTATCCTTTATATGTTTTACTAGCTAGAAGTTGGTCTAGTTTAATTGGTTTAACACCTTGGGCTGTTAATCTTTTTTCTATTGGTTGTGCAGTTTTGGCTTTGGCTTTTGTTTATAAAGCAGCCCGTTGGTGGGGGGCTGGATCAATTGGTAGTTTGGTAGCTACTTGGTTGTTGGCTGGTTGGCCGGCTTTTTGGTCACAAACTATAGTAGCTGAGGTTTATAGTTTGCATGTTTTATTATTGGCCATGATTATTTATTTAGCGGCTCGTTTTAAGCAAAGTGGTTCTAGTTATTTAGTTTATGTAACTTCTCTATTAGCTGGTTTGGCTGCTGGGAATCATTTGTTGATTATTTGGCTTTGGCCTATTTTGGTGGTTTATTATTATAAATTTTGGACGATGATTGATTTGGCAGGACGTTTAAGATTACTAGGTGTCTTTTTTTTGGCTTCATTAGTCTATCTTTATTTGCCTTGGCGGGCAGCTCAAAACCCTTTATTGAATTGGGGACAAGCGGATAATTGGTTTAGTTTTTGGCACCATGTTTTACGTTTGGGTTATAATGATATCGGTTGGTCGGCCTTAACTGGTTTTAAAGCGGGTTTAATTGGCAGTTTTATTTTGGATTTATTAACTGGTTTTGGTTGGCCGATTTTATTGATTTTATTTTTAGGTTTGGTGGTTGGTTATAAAACTTACGGTAAAACTATTATTTTTTTATTAGCCGTGGTGGTCAGTCAAATTTTGCCAGCAGTTTTTTTAAGACAATATGGTTGGGGTTTAGGAGTGGCTTTTACTTATAGCGTTTATTGGAGCGGCGCGATTTTAGCTTTAGCTATTTTAGTGGCTGTGGCCATTAAGGCTTTAGAGGAGTGGTTGGTTAAAAACAATAGTTTGTCTAAAAAACAGTTCCAGGTGTGGCTGGCTGTAATTATTATTTTATCTTTACCGGTGGTTAGTTGGTATAATAATTTTTGGCAACTTAATTACCAGGCTGATTATTGGCCGGAAGTTTACGCTGAAAAATTATTAAGTGGTCTAGCCCCGCAAGCAATTTTGTTTATCTGGGGAGAAGATTATGCCAATGATAGTTTATTGTTTACGATTGCTTACCAAAAATTAGTTAAAAGAACGAGGCCGGATGTTACAGTGGTTGATGGTCAGATAATTTTTCCTTTTCAGTTGCCTAATGAGGCCAAGGATGAAACAGACTATTGGTTAAATTTATGGCGTTATGCTTATTTAACCAACCGGCCGCTTTATGGCACCAGATTACCACCTAATGATATTTTTTTAATCGGTCGGCAGGATAGCTATGCTTATCGTATTTTTGCTTCTTTGGATCAGGCAAATCAAGCTGATTTAGCTGTTTGGTTATTGCCGCCGGAAATTTGGACCCAACCTAGGTTGCTTTATTATAGTGGACAGGACTATTTGGCCCACTTACTTTATGGTCAAGCTTTAGCTTTGTGGCAATTGGGTAGGCCTCAGCCAGCCCAAGCTTTTTTACAAGAAGCTATTTATTTGGATAATGAGCTATTTTCTAAAGATTATTGGCGGTTTGTTAAACAGCGAGAGTATCTTAATCAACTTAAATGATTATTTAATAATAAAACGACAATATTGGGCTAATTTGCTATCATATTAGTATGCTAATGATGCTGTTATTTTTAATAGGTTTAGCTATAGGCAGTTTTATAAACGTGGTAGTTATCCGTCTTTATAAAGGTGAGACTTTGTTGGGTCGATCCCGTTGTTTACATTGCCATAGCAATCTTAGGTGGTATCATAATATTCCCGTTTTTTCTTTTTTGGTTCTTAAGGGTAAATGTTTTTTTTGTGGACAACCGATTGGTTGGCAATATCCTGTAGTAGAAATCATAACGGCAACATTATTTTTGGCTGTTGGTTTTATGGTGACAGGACAATCAGTTGGCTATTTGTTAGCCAGTTTAGTTTTGACTTTTTATGTGGTAGTTTTAGCTGTGTTTGATTGGCGCCACCAGGTTTTACCTGATGTACTAACATTGAGTGGGGCAGTTGTTATGTTAGTGATTAATTTGTGGCGCGGACAATCTTCTTGGCTTAATTTGTTGGCTGGGGCCGCTTTGGCCGCTGGTTTTTTTGCTTTGCAGTATTATATTTCCAAGGGAGCTTGGATTGGAGCTGGTGATATCCGTTTAGGTATTTGGTTAGGCTTTTCTTTGGGTTTAAAAGCCGCTGCCGTGGCTCTTATTTTGGCTTATTGGTCTGGCGCTTTGATTGGTTTAATTTTACTTAGTCAAAAAAAATGGCATAGGAAAAGTCGCATTCCTTTTGGTATTTTTTTGGCTTTAAGCACTTGGGTGGCTTGGTTCTGGGGAAATAATTTAGCAAGTTGGTATTTTGGTTATTTGGGTTTTTAAAAATAAAATCATGACAAAAAATTATCAAAATCAATTTGGCGGTTTTACTATCATTGATTTATTAGTTTCAGTATCGATTTTTGTTGTGATTACTGGTTTGACTTTGAGTAATTTTAGTCGCGGACGGCAAAAGGATGATTTGCGGCAGGGCAGTTTATTGGTAGTGTCACTTTTGCAGCAAGCTCAGGTTTACGCTTTAGCTGGTCAAACCATAAACGGTTTTGTGCCCGCTGGCGGTTATGGTCTGAATTTTGATTTAAGTAATCCTGGACGGCTGATTTTTTTTGCTGATTTAGATGATAATGGCTTATATTCTTTTGGTGGTGATAGTTTAGTGGATACTGGTAATTATAATTTGTCGACTAATGTAACCATAACAAATTTAGTTGTTCGTCAAGGTGAAACCAGTCAATCTAGTAATTTGTCGAATTTTATTTATCGTCCGCCCCAAGCGGCTCGGTATTTAGATGGTTTACTAAATGGTGGAACTTTGGAAATCACCTTACGACATTCTCAAACAGGTGAAACTAAATTAATTACGGTTAGCACGGCTTCTGGACAAGTAAATACTCAATAATATGTTTAAGCGTTTTGATTTAAAAATTGAATTGATTAAGAAAAAAATTATTTAAGTTAGTATATGTTTTTGTTTAATTATTGTAATAATAAAAAAAATATTGCTGGTCAAGGTCTTTTAGAGGTGACTATGGCTATAGGTATAATTTTGTTTGGTTTATTAGGGATAATGAGTTTAACAACAGCTTCCTTTGGAGCCGCCGCTGAAGCGGAGGATAGATTGTTGGCTACTAATTTAGCCAGAGAAGGTATAGAGGCAGTTAGAAGTTTGCGAGATGATTCTTGGCTTCAAGGTTCCAGTAATAGTTGGTATGGACAACTAGCGAGTGCTGGGGATTTAACTGTTATTCCGGTTTTGGATCCGGTTACTTTTGAGTGGTCTTTTGATTTTACCGCTAATAATCTGGAGGAAGCTGTAAGTGTGGTTTGGCGTGATCAAAATTCTTTATTTAGACAGAGTAGTACTGTAATAACTGGCAGTCCGACTTTTTATTCAAGATTATTGACTATTTATGCTATTTGTCGAGAGGCGATAGGTGGTATTGAAATAAGTTCGACTGGTAGTTGCCAAACTGGCTATAATCAGATTGGCGTCAGGGTAGTTTCCCAAGTTCGCTGGTCCAGACACGGTAGTCATGTTATTACTTTGGAAAATTTTTTATATAATTGGCGTTACTCTTACGATAATTATGCTCCCTAAAATAAATAAAAATTCGGCTGGTTTTACCGTTATGGAACTGGTGGTAGTTTTAGGAGTTTTTTCTATAGTGGTAATATTAGTGACTGATATATTCTTCATTATAACTAGATCTCAGCGGTCTTTGGTGGCTAGTCAAGCTGTTCAGCGTGATATGCGTTTTGTTATGGAGTCAATTGCTAAAGACGTTCAGCAGGGTTTAATTGATTATGATTATTACCAGTCACAAGTGCCAACAATTGATTTAAAAGACCCTTTGACTGGTCAAGTTTTGGCTCAGTCGGTTTTGGCTTTATTGGATAATACCGGTCGAACGGTTAGATATCGTTTTGTAGAAGCTCAAGCTGGCCAGCCCGCCAGTTTGGAAATTTCTCGTGGTAGTAGTGGAACTTGGGATCCTTTATTATCTGATGATGTAATTTTGGTAGCAGTGCGATTTTATATAGTTCCTTCAGCCAATCCTTTTTTGGATAGTAGTTCCACTAATAAACAGCCGAGGATAACTATTACCTTATCTGGTCAGGCTATACCAACCTTGGGGACTAGTTTGCCGGCTACTTTTTTTCTGCAGACCACGGCTTTAACCAGGAGTTATTTACGTTAAATATGAAAATATTAAAAAACAATCAACCGGCCGGTATGGTTTTACTTTTATCTTTGTTAGTTTTGGCTGGTGTTTTGGTAACTAGTTTAACTGTTGGTAGTTTGGTTTTACGACAACTACGAGTTAGTGTTGTTAGTGATCAAAGTCAAGCTGCTTATTATGCTGCGGAAAGTGGTTTGGAGCAGGGCCTTTATTTATGGCGTTTGGAACAAAAAAAAGGTGCTGATTTGGTAGTTAGTCAATCAAGTAGCGTAGTGTTAGCTGGTAACCAAGCAACTTGGTGGCGGTCGAGTGTTTTAAGTGAATCTTCGGAAATCATTACTCTTAAAAAGAATGACAGCCGGCAAATAGATTTATTTAATCCAGAAGATTCTTTGGATAGTGCAGTTAAAGCTCAATCCATAAAATTATCTTGGGATAATAATGTAAACTCCTGTCCGGGAGCCGGTAGTGAATGGTTGGAAGTAGGTTGGTCAGCTTGGTTGGGTGCAGCGACACTTGATTACGATGTGGAGCGTCGTTATTTTTCTTCCAGCCAAGCTAGTGGAGTGGTTATTAATTTGGATCCTAGCTTTGTTAACTATCGTTTACGTTTAAGAGCTTTGTATAGTGATGTTTGTGATTTAACTGTCCAAGCTTTTCGCCAGCCTAATGGGGTGGGAGAAATTTATGAATTACCTGGACGTGTTATTGTTACTTCAGTTGGTCGATTAGCTAATACTCAACAATCTTTGTCAGTTACTTTGCCGGCTTTACCACCACAAGCAGCAGTTTTTGATTATGCTATTTTTTCCCAGTGTTCAATATTTAAGGGAACTGGTTTTACTTCAGATTGTTATTAAATTAGTTGACCTAGGAAAGCACAGAATAAGAACCTTTTAGTAATTTGGGATTAGTTTTTAATTATTATGAATAAAGCGGCTGCTAAAATAAGAATAAATAAATTACGCCAAGTAATAAATCATTATCGTTATCAGTATCATGTTTTGGATAAGTTGGAGATATCAGAGGCAGCTTTGGATTCTTTAAAGCATGAATTGGTTAAACTAGAAAATTATTATCCCGATTTAATAACTTCTGATTCGCCCAGCCAACGGGTGGCGGGAGGAATTTTGCCGGGGTTTGTTAAGGTTAAGCATAGTCAACCGATTTTATCTATTGAAGACGCCTTTAATTTAGAGGAAATTAAAGCTTGGCAGGAGAGGAATGAAAAAATTTTAAAAATTGAGATAACAGAATATTATGGGGAATTGAAAATGGATGGTTTGGCTATAGTTTTAACTTATGTTAAAGGTTTATTAATTAGTGCTGTAACTCGAGGTGATGGACGAATTGGAGAAAATGTTACGGCTAATGTTAGAACTATTGAGGGAGTTCCTTTGCGTTTAGAAACAACAAAAGATTTAGTTTGGCCGGAGCGATTAGACATTAGAGGTGAAGTGGTAATTAGTCTTAAAGAATTAGCGAGAATAAATAAGATGCAACAGGTTAAAGGGTTGCCTTTGTTTGTTAATCCTAGGAATTTAGCTGCCGGTACGATGCGTCAATTACAATCGGAAGTGGCGGCTTCTAGAAAAATGGATTTTTATGCTTTTGAAATATTGTCTGATTTAGGTCAGGCTAAACATAGTCAGGTTCATGATTGGCTGAAATTATACGGTTTTAAAACTAATCCCTATTCTAAGATTTTACGAGGGACTAAAGAGGTGGTAGATTATTTAACTGTGTGGCAAAATAAAAAATCTATTTTACCTTATCAAACTGATGGTGTTGTTTTAGTAGTGAATGACATAAAACAGCAAAAAATTTTAGGCAGTGTAGGTAAAGCCGATCGTTGGATGTTAGCTTTTAAATTTCCTGCCGAACAAGCTACTACTAAAGTTAAGGATATAATAATTCAGATTGGTCGGACTGGCGTGCTTACTCCAGTGGCTATTTTAGAGCCGGTTAAATTGGCTGGTACCACTGTTTCACGGGCCACACTTCATAATTATGATGAAATAAAAAGATTGGATATTCGGGTGGGTGATACTGTTATTTTACAAAAAGCTGGTGATATTATACCAGATGTTGTTAAAGTTCTACCTAAATTAAGAGTCGGTCAGGAAAAGGTGTTTAGCATGCCTTCTACTTGCCCTTCTTGCGGTTCTAAAATAAATAAGCCTTCAGGAGAAGTAGCTTATTATTGTGGTAATAGTCATTGTACGGCTGTTTTAGGCCAAAGTTTGCGTCATGCTGTAGCTAAAGGGGCCTTTGATATCGTTGGTTTGGGGCCGAGGATTATTGATCAATTATTAGAAACTGGTTTAGTTAAAGATTTAAGTGATTTATTTAGTTTATCAGCCGACAAGGTAAGTCAGTTACCTGGTTTTGCCGATTTATCAGCGGATAATTTACTTAAGGCTATAGCTGCCAGAAAAAAGATACCTTTGGATAATTTTTTGTTTGCTTTGGGTATTAGACATGTTGGGCAAATTACCGCTCGGCAGGTGGCTTTACAAGCTGGTAGTTTGGAGAAGTTGTTAAATTTTTGCCAAGAAGATTTTTTAAAAATTAAAGAAATTGGGCACGTCGTGGCTGCCAGTTTGGCTGAATATTTTAATCAATCAGATTCAAAAAAATTGTTAACTAAATTAAAAGCTAAGGGGGTTGAGCCGATCAATTTATTGATTAGTTCTGTTGGGCCTCGGTCTGGGGAGGTCTTTGTTTTTACTGGTGTTTTAAGCCATTTATCGCGTCAGCAAGCTAAGTTTTTAGTACAATCAACTGGTGCAATGGTTAGTGATAGTTTAAGCTCTAAGACGGATTATTTAGTGGTTGGACATAAACCAGGTAGTAAGCAGGTTAACGCTAAAAAATTAGGTGTTAAAATAATTAATGAGCAAGAATTTTTAAAAATAGTAAAAAGAAGTTAAATTTTTTACTTAAGCTCTATTCTTAATTTTGTCTATCGTTTATACTAAAAATTATGGAACTTAAAGATATTCATCATTTAGCTAAATTGGCCCGTTTAGAGTTAACTGATCAACAGGCCCTAGTTTATCAAAAAGATTTAGAGGCTATTTTGGGTTATTTAGACCAGTTAAAAGAACTTAAAATAACTGACACTCTAGTTGCTCAGGATTTTAAATCAGTTGGTCGAGGGGACAAAGTTGTGCCCTTTGACTCCACAGAAGGATTACTTAAAGGGCAATCAGCTGACCAGGAGCAACCTTTTTTGGTGGTGCCGCCGGTTTTTAAAAATTAATATTATGGATTTTAGTCGTTTAAATATTAAAGATTTACTAGAGGGCTATGTGGCTAGACATTTTTCGGTTAAAGAGGTGGTGGAGTGGTATTTGTCTAGAATAAAAAAAACTGATGATAAGGTGCATTCCTATTTAACAGTAACAGCTGTTGAGGCTATCCAGCGAGCTGAGGAATTAGATTATCAGTTAAAATCCGGAGCGAAACTAACACCTTTATTTGGTGTGCCTGTTTCTATTAAGGATGTAATTATTACCAAAGGTATAAAGACTACGGCCGCTTCTAAAGTTTTGGAAGATTATTTGCCTCCCTATCAGGCAACGGTTGTGGAAAAATTAGTGTCGGCTGGCGCTATAATTTTAGGTAAGACCAATTGTGACGAGTTTGCTATGGGTGCTTCTAATGAAAAATCTGGTTTTGGGCCGACTCGTAATCCTTGGAATCTTGATTATGTGCCAGGCGGTTCTTCTGGTGGTTCAGCTGCTGCTGTGGCTTCGGGGCAGTGTGCTTTGTCTTTGGGGAGTGATACTGCTGGATCAATTAGGCAGCCAGCGGCTTTTTGTGGCATCGTTGGACTTAAACCGACTTATGGCCGGGTTTCTCGCTATGGACTTATTGCCATGACTTCCTCATTAGATCATATCGGCCCAATGACTAGGACGGTTGATGATGCGGCTGCTGTTTTGCAAGTGATTGCCGGTCCAGATAAGCACGATGCTACTTCAGTTAATTATCCCTTATCTGATTTATCTTCAGAGATGAAAAAATCCATTAAAGGTTTGCGGGTGGGAGTACCTAAAGAATTTTTTGGTGACGGTTTGAATAAAAAAGTGGCTCAGTCAGTTCGTCAGGCTATAGATGTTTTAACTAGTTTGGGGGTCCAGGTGCAAAGTGTTAGTTTGCCAACAGTTAAGTATGCCGTACCAACTTATTATGTTTTGGCTCCAGCGGAAATAAGCGCTAATATGGCTCGTTTTGATGGTTTAAGGTATGGGCAGTCTCAAGTAGCTGACGATTTGTTTAGTAAATATATTAAAACCAGAGGAGATTTCTTAGGTGCTGAGGTTAAACGGCGCATTATTTTAGGTACTTATGTTTTATCAGCCGGTTATTATGAAGCTTATTATAAGCAAGCTGTTAAAGTCGGCCAACAGATTAAAAAAGAATTTACTCAGGTTTTTAAAGAGGTTGACGCTTTAGCTGCTCCTACTTCGCCCACAACAGCTTTTGCTTTTGGTAGTCGCAATCAGGATCCTTTAGCTATGTATTTAGAAGATGTCTATACTGTGCCGGCTAATATTGCCGGTTTACCGGCCATTTCCTTACCTTGTGGCTTAATTGATGGTTTGCCTGTTGGTTGGCAGTTAATTGGCCGACACTGGCAAGAATCAATAATTTTATCTTTAGCTAAAGCTTACGAACAAGCAGTGCCTTGGCAGGCTAATTTTCCTAAATTAGATTAGTTATGGATCAGTTATTGGAGTTATTAGTGTCTTATAGTTATTTAATATTGTTTTTGGGTGTAGTAGTGGAAGGCGAAATTTTTCCTTTAGCTGCCGGCTTTTTGTCTTCTTTGTTTATAATGAATTTTTATTGGTCCATTGGCGTAACTTTCGTTGGCGCGATAGTCGGTGATTTATTATGGTTTGCTGCCGCTCGTCATTGGGGTAGAAAATTTATAGAGCGCTACGGTAAGTGGTTTTTTTTAAAACCAGCTAGGTTAAACAAAATGGAGGAGCATTTTAACAAGAACGGTAAAAAAACTTTGTTTTTAACTAAATTCATCTATTCTTTTGGTCATAGTTCAATTATTGTGGCTGGTTTGGCTAAAATGTCTTGGCGAGATTTTATTAAAGTAGATGTGCCAGCCAGTTTATTGTGGTCAATGTTATTTGTTTTTTTGGGTAAGATTTTAGGGGCCAGTTTTTATTTAATGAAACATGTTTTGCGTGATATAACTTTATCTTTGATATTAGTTTTAATACTAATAATTTTATTCCAATCTTTATTTAAACGTTTTTTAAGAAATCAGAGTTAATTGTTTAAATTAAAAAATATGGTTAATAATTTTTCCACTCAGCAGGTAGATAACCCGATTATTAATATTAAAAAACCTTGGTATAAAAAAATTGTTTGGTGGTTGGTAATTTTACTAGCAATTGTTTGGTTGGGTTTTTCTTGGTTAAGTCAGCCTAATTTATCTTCGGAAACGACCGAATCTTTGTCTGGTAGTCAGGCTAGTAATTTACCTCCAATTAGCCAAGTTAAAGTTATAAGCCAAGATGATCCCTCTTTAGGTCCGGCTTATGCGCCTATTACTATAGTCGAATTCGGTGATTTTGAATGTCCTTTTTGTCGGCAATCTTATAGTATTGCTAAGCAGTTGTTAGAAAAATATCCAGATGGTTTAAGGTTAATTTATCGAGATTTTCCGGTTAGTAGTATACATCCACAGGCTTTACCGGCCGCTCAAGCGGCCAATTGCGCTTATCAGCAAAATAATTTTTGGCCATATCATGACAAGTTATTTGATCGGCAGAATGAATTAGGAAATTCTTTATATCTTAATTTGGCGACTGATTTAAATTTGAATATGAACAATTTTAAGGCCTGCTTGAATGATCCGAAAATAGTTAAAGAAATAGAAGAGGATTTGGCAGTTGGTTTAAAGGCTGGGGTTCAAGGCACGCCAGCTTGGTTTGTTAATGGTCGTAAAGTAGAAGGAGTTTTGCCTTTAGAAGTTTGGGAAAAATTAATTACAGCGATTTTGAAAGAGGATCTAAAAAAATAAAAATTTTTTAGCAAAGATAAGCCAGTTAATAGTAAACAGTAGTTATAGTGTTATTTTAGACTGACTGGTTAGTATTATGCTACAATTAAACAACTTTAATCGTATAATTATTTATTAATTAAGTTTATGACAGATCGACCTAGTATTTTTAATGGTGTTTCTCCTAAACTAAGCTTTATTATGGGTTTAGTGGTGGGGGTAGCCGCTATAAGTTTAATTGGTTTTATCGTGGCAGTAGCTTTTTCCTTTTCTGGTGGAAGTTTTAGCAAAAAAACAGCTACCAGTAATCCGTCAGCTAATTTACCGGTTGATAATAATCCATCTCAGCAACCATCTTTAGGGCCGGTTGATATTGCTGTTAAGGATAGTGATTATCTAAGAGGTAGTAAGGACGCACCTATTGTTATGATCGAATATTCTGATTTGGAATGTCCTTTTTGTCAAAAATTTCATGACAGTATGAAAAAAATAATGGCGGATTATCCTGGGCAAATCGCTTGGATTTATCGGCATTTCCCTTTATCTTTCCATGCTAACGCTCAAAAAGAAGCTGAAGGAGCTGAATGTGTGGGTAAATTGGGCGGAGCCGATAAATATTGGCAGTTTATTGATAAGATTTTTGAACGTACTACAGCTACTGGCACGGGCTTTGCTTTAGATAAGTTACCGGCTTTGGCCAAAGAAGTGGGGGTTAACGAAGCTAAGTTTAAAACTTGTTTGGATAGTGGTGAAATGGCTCAGAAAGTTCAAACTGATTTACAAGAAGGTTCAGCTTATGGCGTAGGCGGTACGCCGACCACTTTTGTTAACGGCCAGCCTTTGGAAGGCGCTTTGCCTTATGAGCAGGTAAAGTCGGTAGTTGATCAAATTTTAAATAAGTAAAATAATGTCAGTAAAGAAAATATTGTTTATTGTGGTCGGGGTGGTAGTTTTGTTATTGGTAGTTTGGTGGCTTAAACTGTCGGTGCCTAATTATCCAGATATTCAGTCACCTCGGCCTATTGCGGGTAATGAGCAAGCTAGTTTGGTTTTAACAGAATTTTCTGATTTTCAGTGTCCGGCTTGCAAGGCTGCTCAGCCTTTATTAAAAGATTTAATGGCTACTTTTGGCGACCGATTACGTTTGGAATTTAAGCATTACCCTTTGATATCGATTCACACTCAAGCCTTCCGGGCGGCCTTGGCAGTTGAATGTGCCAATGATCAGGAACAGTTTTGGCAGTACCATGATAAATTATTTGATAACCAACCTAATTTTTCCGAAGAAGAATTAATAAATTACGCGGGTGAGCTTAATTTAGATAAAGAAAAATTTTCTGCCTGTTTACTTAGTAAGGCTAAAACTAATGAAGTTAGGCAGGATATAAAAGAGGGTGACGGGCGCCAGGTTAATGCTACGCCGACTTTTTTGTTAAATGGTGAGCCAGTGGTCGATTGGACCAAATTAAAAGAAATTATACAAAGCAAATTGATCGGCGGATAGTTAGTTTACCTTTGATATTAGACGGTAGATATAACTAGTGGATTTATCCATGATTCTGGATTCTTAATTCTATATTCCAGTTATTATGTTTTTTCACGATTTTATTCCTTCGCCAATAATTTTTACTATCGGACCGTTGATTTTTCATTGGTATGGTTTGTTGTTTGGTTTAGCTGTGGCGGTGGCTTATTTTATAGCTAGACTGAGGCTTAAAAAACGGCCAATTGTTTTTTTAGATTTGGATAATTTATTTTTTTGGCTTTTATTAGTTGGTTTAATTGGTGCTCGATTAGTGGATGTTTTTTATTTTGAGTGGTGGTATTTTAAAGATCACTGGTCGGCGATACCGTTTTTTTGGCAGGGCGGTCTGGCTTGGCAGGGCGGTTTAATTGGCGGAATAGCGGCTGCTTGGCTTTATAGCCGAATTAAAAAAATTAAATTTGTGGTGGTGGCTGATTTACTAGCGCCTAGCTTGGCTATTGGCCAAGCTATTGGGCGTTGGGGAAATTATTTTAATCAGGAATTATTTGGCCAACCAACTAATTGGCCTTGGGGTATCCCAATTGTTCAACAATTGCGGCCGGAAATTTACCAGTCTTTTAGCTATTTTCACCCAGTATTTTTTTATGAGTTTATTGGCTTGTTAATTATTGGTTTATTTTTATTAAGATGTTTTAAGAGTAAAAAAACAGCTGGTTGGTTAATAGCTTGGTATTTATTATTAAGTGGTTTATTGAGAATAATTTTGGAAACTATCAGACTAGATGAGCAGTCACTTTGGTTAGGCTTAAGAGCCGGCTGGTGGTTGGCCGGGTTAACAACGGTTATTGGTTTATTGTGGTTGCTTAAATTGACTTGGTTTAAATTTTTAAATAAAAAAGAGGTTAATTAGAACCTTTTTTTGGTTTTACGTACTAAGCGGGCCCGACCGGATTCGAACCGGCGATCTTCTCCGTGACAGGGAGACGTGTTAACCGGGCTACACCACGAGCCCGCTTAGTACGTAAGTATTTATTTTTTAAATTCAATCCCGTTTAGTATGGAATTTATCTAGTTTTAAAAATGGGGCAAAAACTAAATAAGCTTTGCCAATATAGCATAGGTTTTTAAACCTTTCAAGCCTTTTGGAAAAGCGTGTAAAATAATTGCCTGTCTTATGGTAATAGGCTAAAATTAGAGAAGATAATAGGTTTAAAATTCCTTTAATGAAAAAAGAAAATTTAGACAATCAGGAAGTTTATAAAACCACTGAACAAATTAGACAAAGTTCGGAATATGCTTGGTTGGTTGATTCTTTAGATACATCCTTTAATGATAACCTTTGGACTGGTTTAAGCGTTAATAATGAATCAGTTGATAAATTTATAGAAACGGTTTTTGGGCCTGATAAAGCCCAAACCATTCCCGTAGAAGTTAAACAACAATTTTATACGGATTATCAAACTAAGATCGAAGAATTAAGACAAGGTAGGAATGTTTTAGGTGATCAAGCTGCGGCTTTGTTTGAGGAAGCAGCTTATTACGAAAATCTTCGGTCTGAGCCAACTGCAAAAGAATTACCTTGGGAGGCTAGACGGCAGGAGCTTATGAATACAATCAGGGAAAAAGAATCGCCAGCCATTAAGCCGGAAGCAGATTTTTCTTTGGTTAATCTAAATAAAAAAATGTCGGCTTGGTTGGGCCAAGAATTTAATCAAGCGGCCTTTAAAGAAAAACCGGAATTGTTGGACAAAACTGTTAGAGCCACCGAGAGTTTGTGGTGTTATTTTGTTGATAGTGGCCGCTGGCAAAAAACAGTTGATAAAAAAAGAAATAATCAGCCAATTGTTTATCTTAAAGATACGTCTGATAGTAATGCCAAAGCGGTTTTATTGCTGATAAAAAAAACTGGTTTAGAAAATGCTTTACTTAATAATTGGACTAAACCGGAATTAACTAGTGATAATGAAGAGCTAAATGAATTAAATAATGGTTTAGTTAAAGCGGCTCAAGAAACTTCTTCGGCTGAAGTATTATATAAGGTTTTACAGGAGCAAGGTATTTTAAAAAATAAAGATGAGGCTTTGCGGGTCATAGTGGATTTGGCCACTAAGTCCATGCATTATGACTTAATAAAAACCAAGGAAGATTGGCGCAGTAGTAATTTAAGTTTGCGTGGGTTGCACCGGGCGCTTAATCAACAGCAGGAGTATCTTTATGTTAAGGAGAGAATAAACAGGTTTTTAGAATTAAAAAAATGGCGATTACCTTTAAACAAAAAACAGCAAGTGGAGCTGGATGGTGAATTGTTAAACGAACCGCTAGATAAAACGTTATTGGAAAAAATTATTAATAACGATAAAAAAGAAGAAGTATTGTTAAAGTTAGATAAAGTAGGTCAAGAACAAGTTAGTATAATTAAACAAGCTGATCAGGTTTTAAACAAATCAGACGAGGAGCTTATTAAAAATAAGCAGTTAATTGTAGCGGCTGATTGGGGGAGATTATTTTTAAATCAACATAAAAGAGGCGATAAATCGTTTGGTGGCGCTGTGGCCGCCCGGGCCTATGGTTTTGATGGTTTTATAAATTATGATATTGAGCGAGGTGGTTATTTGGTAACCAGTTTTAAACCTAATAGCGATTTATTGGCTAATATTGATTTACCCGGGGCCCTTAAAGTAAATAAACAAATGGTTATGCGTCCGGGTAATGGTGGAGAAAAAGTTAGTTTAGAACAATTACTTAAAGCTGTAGTACCAGATTACCAATTATCAGGCGAAAATCAGGTTAAATCTAAAGAAGTTGAATCTACCCAAGAGAAATTTGAATATAACGGTTTGCGGTTTAGTCGGGCTTTAAACGAAGAGGAATTAACCCATTTAAACATATTGGACGCCGAAGTTAAGGAATACATTACCGAATCGGTTAGCCAGGTTATTAAACAAAAGTACAGTCATTTAAATCCAGTTGAACAGTCTGTTTTATTAAAAGATCAGATAGCTAACGGTATGAGTCATCCAAAGATTTTGGAACAGAAAAAAAGCAAGTGTTTGGCCGTTAACTTACCTTTAATTATTGACAAATAGTTATTTTAGTTGTAGTATTATCTGTTAAGATAATTAAGTAATAAATAATATGGTTGAGATATTATCACAAGACGAGATAAACAAATTGCTTAATCAAGGTAAGGAAGATTCTGCCAACAGTGGTTCTGTGGACAAAGTAAATCCGGCTGATTTTGATGAGGCTTTTGTTCAGGCCGCTGATAATATTACCAAAATTAGTCAAGAGAAAGAGCCAGAGAAATTAAAAGGGGTTATAAATATTATTCCTTTAACCGAGGAAAATTATAATCAATCTTTTTCTATATTAAAAAAAGGTGGGTTAAGTAAATTAAATAAAGACGATTTAGATTGGTTGGATAAGAATAAAATTAAGCGAACTACCAATAGTGAGATTAGAAAAGCCTTAAAAGGTTTTATGGAAGAATATAAAAATCAAGTTGGTTTGCCGTCAGTAGATAAAAAAACGGACAATTCTTCTCAGGTGGAGCCAGTAGTAATGGATCAGTCGGTTGTGGAGGCCGAACCGGTTCAGCCGGTAATGGCGCCAGAGGTTGTTAGAGCAGATAAGTTAGCAGTTGAGTTTGCCAAATTTTTTAACATAAAACCAGAAGAATTAAATAGTGTTCCCGGTTTTGTTGATTTAACTGTTGGTCAGCAAGCTTTGTTATTGGAAAATTTAAAGCAAACGACTTTATCCAGAATAAAAAGTGAAGCTTTAGATGATTATAAGAAGGAAACAGGTGAATCTAAATTTTTTACTAAAATTAAAAGAAACCTGCTTAAAAAATATTATGTAGCCAAGGAAACCAAGGTTAAATATACCAAGTCCAAACAGGGTGGTTTGGCCGAGCAGCGGGCTGATATGGAAGCTTTAATAACAATAATAAAGGATAGTGGATTGGATGCAACAATTAATAGTTTAGGGCAAATAGAAGTATCTTACGGGGGTCGAGCTGAGGACTATGTTAAAGTTGCGGTTGGTGGTAGCCGTCAAGAATTAAATTCAACTGACCAGGCCAAATTAGCCAATTTTAATAAAGCAGCCACGATTTTTAGTAAAATACCCTATGAATGGTCTTTGCCAGCCGCTAGTCGCACAGAGCAAAAAGAATTCAGCCAAGCCAAGAAAGATTACAAACAGGCTTTAGCTGATTTGTTGCAGTTAAAAAAAGATAAGTTGGGTAATGACAAAGAAGCCGCTTTGGCAACCAAGGATATTGATTATCAGGTACAAATGGAAAGATTATTTAAAGCTAACCCTAATATAGAGAAAGCTTTAAAGCAGGTTGATTCGAATAAATTTTGGGTTAAAGCTTTAGGTAATGTGGCCACAGAAAGAGGTACTTACTTTTTAGGTGGTTTGGGTAGTCGGGCCTTAGTAGCGGGTGCTTTAGGCGTTTGGGCAGCGCCAGTGGTAGCGGCTGCTTCAGGCGCTACTTTGGCTTGGCGCAGGTTTAAGCAGGATATGGCGGAAACAGAATCAGCTCGTCGACGCGGTGTGGATTTTACCTCTAAAGACGAAAAAAATTTAAAGGAAAAAATTAAAGCTAATAAAGAAAGATTAGTAAGGGCTCGAGAATTACTGGAAGTTAAACAATTGGTTAGTAATGTGGTCGATATAGACGATCCCACTCACGAAATACCCCAGGAAGTAAGAGAATTACATGGAAATATTTTGCAAGCCATAGAAGAAAGTAGCCGTTTAAATGCTCAATTATATGAAGCTGGTTTAAAAAAAGCTGATAAGGCTTTTGTCACAGCTGAACAGGCTAAGGGGAAAATAGAAAAATTATTAAATGATTACGAGTCGGCTGACGAGGAAAAGAAACAGGAATTAAGAGGTTTGTTAAAAACTAGAATTTTTTATACCAAAGATAAACTGGATAAGGGTTTGATAGATTTTGGCGCCAATGATAAAAATTTGTTTAATAAATATGAACTATTAAAATATTTAAGTTTGGCGGAAACGACGGTTGTAGCTGGCGATAGTAAATTATTGGTGGATGTGGATGGTTTAACTATTGAGCAAAGACTAAAAAGTTTTATTAAAACACATGAAGATATAGTAGGTAGTCGCAAAGCCTCTAAATTATTATGGCAGATAACCAAAGGTGCTGCCTTAGGTGCTGGGTTTGCCTATTTGGGTGGTTTAGTTAAAGAAGGCGCTGGGCATTTATTTAGCAGTGGTTCAAAAACGCAAGATGTTTCGGAAATAATAAATCAATCTAGTTCGCCTCAATTTTCAGAAAGTACTTTGCAGGACGGTGCGGTTATAGATGCTTTGTCTCATAAATATGGTTTTAAGATTCCTGATTTACAAACAGCGGATGCGACTACTATAAAAACCCAGGCTGATTATTTGCGCGCCTTGGATGAAGCAATATCAAATACCAAAATTAATGGCCAATCAATGACACCGGAATTATTACAGAATTTTAAAGCCAACCATCCGGAAATGTTTGCTGGTAATAAGGTGCCAACAGCTGAAGAAATAACTGTCCGTTGGCAGAAAGATATAGACATAGCAACTGTTGGTTCGGGCGAGGGTATAGAACACAAAGCTATTGAGCAGATTTTAGATAATCCTAAAAAATTCGGTTTTGACGGTGATTTAACTAATAGCAAAGCTGTTAGAGAATTTGCCAATAGGTTAGCGCATCAAACAGCTATAGATGAAGGTTATGTTACTGAACAAGGGGAATTAAGATTAAAAAGTTCAGCTCAAGGCGAGCAAATTCGTTTTGTTATAGGGGCTGATGGCAAGGCCCATTACGAATTTGGCCAGGGTTTAGATAGTCAAGATGTGTATCAGCAGGCGCCGATTCCTAAAACTATTGAGGTTGAGCCTATAAAAACTGAAAACCTAGATTGGTGGAACAGCGAATATAAACAAGGAAGTTTAGTGGAAACGGCTATGCCAGCTGGCGGTAATAGCGGTTTAACAGCTTATGAGTTTTTGGGTCAAGATGGCACTAAAGGTAGTTTATTGGTGGACAGTCAAAGTCACGAAATACTTTATTCAGTAGATGCGGCTGATTATGGTGATGATTATGCTAACCAAGTTCAATCATCTTATGAAATTTTTAACCAAACAATCGATAAGGTAGACAAGGCTATAGGCGAAGCTGGTCAAAATTGGGGAGCGGCCGATAAGTTGTTGGTGGCTGAGTGGTCAGCTGGTCATACTGGATTAGATAAGGCCGATATAATAACCACCCTACAAAGCGCTAAGAGCGGCCGTATAACTGAATTGGCCGAACACGTGGGTAGTAAAGCGCCGCAGTATTTGCGGGATACGGATTTTGGTAGTTATTTGTCAACTAAAACAAATTTAGCGGATTTATCACCAACCAAAGCTAATAAGTTATGGGAAATAGGCCAAACTATAAAAGGTAATGGTTTTAAGTCGGTGGATTACAGGTTTGTGGATAAAATGTTTTATAGTTCAGATAAAAATTTGGGCTGGACTGTTGAGGGAGATAAATTTATTGCTGATGTTAAAACACCTTTGTTAAATAAGGCGGTGGAATTGCCTATAGCAGATAAATCTCATTTTAATGAAAGTTTTTATTTAGATAATAAACAAATAGCCAATCGCATAGCTTTGAATGAGCAGGTTGTTTTAAGTAAATTAGGCGCGGATTTTAGTAACGAGGAAGCCAGACAAATAATGTCTATGGATGTAAAAGATTTTAAACTTTCTAGTTTGGAAAATCATTTTGGTAAAGGTTTTTTAATGTTTAATAATAATTCCACCATAGAAAATTGGTTTCATGATATGGAGCCTAAATTACAAGGAGCTAATAGTGGCACGGTTGGGGAGAACTTGCATCAGTATTTTGTAGATAAAAAGGGCGTTTTAGCTAGTTGGCATTTTAAAGGTGATAATGTTCAGGCAGTGGAACAGTCAATAACTCCTCAGCAAACAGTTAGTCAGGTTGAGATTGTGGATAAGCCAGCTGTTGTAGATGATAAAATTAATAATGTTGAATCTGTTAAGCTTAATTCGGATTTAGAAAAATCTAAAATCGCCGCTCAGGAGGCTATTCGCCAGGCTGAGGAATTGGAAGCTAGGCTTAAAGCCCAAGATGCTATAGAAAAAGCCGAAAAATTATTAAAGGAAAAGTAATTTTACCTCCTTAGTTTGTCTTGATGTCATTCTTAGTCACGTTTATTTGTGTCGTCATTCTGAGCCAGGTTTTTTTGTTGTCATTTTAAGCTGTATTATATTTTTATTATTATTCTTCGTTGCGTTTATTTTCATTGTCATTCTGAGCGTAGCGAAGAATCTTAATTTTAAAAAAACAGTCTAATAATTAATCATAGGAGGGTATGATTAAACGTTGTTATGTGTATATTGTTACTAATAAAAGCAATACGGTTTTGTATACCGGAGTGACTAATAATTTAGATAGGCGGATGCATGAACATAAGAATAAGTTAGTGCCTGGATTTACCAATAAATATAAAGTAAATAAATTAGTCTTTTTTGAAGAGTTTAGTTCGCCACAGCAGGCTATTACTGTAGAAAAGAAAATAAAAGGTTGGACTAGGCAAAGAAAAATAGATTTAATTAAAACGATTAATCCGGAATTTAGAGATTTAATTGAATAGCGAGATCCTTCACTTCACTAGCGCTTCGTTCAGGATGACTGTCTAACGTCATTCTGAGCGTAGCGAAGAATCTCTAATACAGTTATTTAAGTAAATAAATAGAGACTGCCTTGTGAGCAGTCTCTGTCAATATTATATTTTTGTAGATTAATCGGGGTCGCCGACTAGATTATTTTTTTGTTTTTCCAAAGTTTCAATTCGTAAACGGAGCTGGTTAATTTCGTCCGTTAAGGAATTGATTTTTTGGGTAGTAGATGAATCGGCTAGTGCGGTTTTTAATTCATCTACCATTATGATGAGTTCGCCCCTAAGTAAGGTGATACTGGCGTCAAGGTCAGCGACTTGTTTTGAGATGTTGTCTAATTTACCGCCATTTGCATTAACAACAGTGAGAATTTCTTCGCGTTGTTTTTTGGCAGCGGCGTATCCGCGGCCGGAAGATTGACGGTGGTCAGTTAAGTTTTTATCATGTTGCGATATCGCACCGGTTATTTTTGCTGTTGCAGAATCAACGTCGGCTTTTTTTGCATAATCATTTGGAAATTGTGGAACAGGTAATGGTGCCGGAACTGGAGTATTGATAGTAGTGACAGCTTCAGGTTTTTCAGTGTTAGTGGCTGATGTTTGGTTGCCCAAAGTAAATAATGATAAAAATACAACGGTTAGAACAAATAATAATCCAATCATGAACCATCCCCAAACTGGCATACGTCTTCTGTTGCACATATTTAGCCAGGCTGTTAATGGAATATTTTGTTCCGGTATGTGTATATTTGAGTTGGGTACTGGTAATGGTCCGTGGCAAGGATTGGTGTTATTAAGATCGTCTTGGTTTTGTCGGCGTGTAAGATAAATTGCTAGGCCGATTAAACCAGACATTACCAAAGAACTTGCAATTACGATTAATATTATTTCAAGGTTAGTCATTTTGTCACCTTTTTAATTGGTTTTTAATTATTTAATTATTTTTACTGTTTTTCCTTTTTACATTTTAAACCTGAAAGCGATACGTCCGGATAAACCAAATTGTGAGCCATCCGTACGGAACCAATAATCCGATGGTAAACTCACCAGAGTGGTAAATGCTGGTGCCAGTACGACCTCAGTTGTTAAGAATGAAGTTATATCGTACACCATGCTTCCGCCGCAATATAGGGTTAACATTTTTTCCGGCAACCTAGCGTCACCATATAGATTTTCGACGCTGTAGATTGTACCACCAGTAATACGGTACCGAGGGTTGTCAGTGGGTTGGTTTAATAACTTAGAATATTCAAGACCTAGCCCTCGTTCTTCATAAACGCCCCAAGCTAGAGATTTGGCAAAAAACATTACGCGGAATTTGCCGGTTTCTCCTGGCAAGGAAATTACCAAGCCGGGTCCGTTATGTGCGCGTACACCAGCCACAAATATGTAGCTGGGATAAAATCGGATAGCCTTATCCGTTTTTGTTTGAGCAAAAACGGATACAGTCATCAAAAAGATGACGACGATGGTTGTTAGTAGATTTTTCAATTTGTACTCCTTATGTTGCAGACGGCGCAGTCTGCTTTTGAATTTTATACCCGGCGACGCCTGGCAGGTTCATAAAAACACTACCCGTCGACGGGGTAGTTAAACCTGCCAACACCGGGCTTTATTATTGTTTATTAGTATTTGTCATCCTGAGCGTAGCGAAGGATCTCTAAATTTAAGCAATATACAAAAATAACAAATATAAGATTCTTCACTTTGTTCAGAATGACAAGCAACTATTTTTTAAGGTTCTAGAGTAAAAAACTGTAACGTTATATCATAGCATAACTGTTGATTTTGTCAATAGCTGGACCCAAGACATTTTATTTACATTTGGTTGTATTTATTAATGTTTTTATTAAAAATAGTTTATAATAGATTGTAGAACATTTGGTTTTACCTATATTTGTTTAGTATTAGCCTTTTTGTTCTTTAAGTATTGACAAAAGGCGGTTTTGGGTGTATGATAGATAGTTAAAAAATTAAAATAAAAAAATAACTTTAACAACCAAAAGGCAAAAAAATGAAAAAGGCAATGTTGTTTATTAAAAAAACAATTATTGATTTTTTTCTCCTGTTATTCGCTATTATAACCTTTGTAGCATTTATTAATCTTATATTAATGGTGCTTTATGAGGTTGGTCAGGATCCAAGGTTTAATATTACCAAACCATTTAACGCAGGCGTTTTACTAGGTACAGATTTTCTGAATATGTTCTTGTTATTGTTTCTGTTTTTGTCGGTAATTATCTGTATTAAATATCTAAATGTCCGTGCCAATTATGCCAGAGGTTTTTATAATCTCTTTACCCTTATATATTTGTTTTTTAAAGGTTTGGCGTATTTGGTTATCGGTTTGGCTGTTGTGGTAGGAGGCTTAAGCAAAGCAATTTCTAATTTTAATGATTTGCTGGCGAAAAAAGCAAAATTAATCCAGGAGGATAAAAAACGTTTTTCTCCAGCATTTATTAACAGCCTGAAAACGTTTCTCTAAAATATTAAAAGAGCCGTACATTAATTATAATTATTAATTGTACGGCTTATTTATTTTGTCAAAAAAATTTATAAATTAATTAGCCTGTCATTGCGAGGAGATTGTAAAGCCGACGTGGCAATCTGATTTAAGATTGCTTCGGTCGTTGTGCTCCCTCGCAATGACAAAAGAACACTTGTTATATGGTAAAAAGCCTTTGCGGGGATTTATGTCCACGTGGACATAAATCCCCGCAAGCAAGTTTTTAAGAGCTTTGGCGATAAGGTGGCTATGAGGTTAGGATATCTTAAAATGTTGAATATTTATCCGCCTCCGTCTAAAAACGCTCTTTAGTTAAGGAAGTGGGTGAAGGTGGTGTGGATTAGTTGCCAGCTATAAACGTAAGTTAGCTTCGGCGGATGTCGCATGGCAGACTGGATGGGTATGGAGAGATATCACAGTTGTTAAGTTGTGTGGTTCCATAAAAAAATACTCCGCACAACCAAAGGAAGTGCGGAGTCTAGTTTAAACAATTCAATGTTATTTTTCTGGGCGATAGAACCGTGGCAATTTGTTGTTTTTTATTTTTTTGATTTTATCTTTTATAAAAAAACAGAATATTACTAATATTCCAGCCCCGGCAATATAAGTTATTGGTTCCCAAAGATCTTTAAGTCCCATTTTATTAACCCTCATTTAAATTATTAAATAAATTAAACTCATTATTCCTATACTTATTAAGTATAAGCTTATTATTAGTAATTTTTTGTCATTTGGAGGAGGTAAGTCTTTTTTAATAATTTCTTCAGTATTTTTTTTGTTAATTAATAATTTAGGTTTTAATTTTTTTAAATTAAGATTAAATAGATTAAGTATTTTAAGGGGTTCTATTTTGGGAAGTCTAAATTTTTTAAATTTAGACAGAGATAGAGACAGAGAAAAATTAAAGCGGTAATTTTTTAAATTGCCCCAATATTTTGTTAAAAAACCATTTTGTTTGCCGTATAAAAATATTTTTTTACGGCGTCTTTCTATGTATAGATACACAAGTAATACTATTATTACTATTGTTATATCTATAAAGAGTAAATCAATTAATGTTTTAGAATCCATTTTTTTACCTAAGTTTGTTTTAGTAGGCCTATCTTTAAATAAATATAATTTATTGTCAAGTTTAGAGAGCTGTGGTTTAATGTTAGCCTATTTAAGTAAAACAATTTAAAATAGAATTATGCCTATTTTAGCTGATAATAAAAAAGTCCGACACGATTATCAAATCCTGGATAAATTCGAGGCCGGTTTGGTATTGGAAGGTGCGGAAGTAAAATCGGCTAAAGGCGGTCGGATTAATTTGCATGGGGCTTATGTAATACCTAAACAGGGCGAATTATGGATAACCGGGCTTAATATTGCAGCTTATCCGCCCGCTAAGGGATGGCAAGTGGCTTATGATCCGATTCGCGATCGCAAGCTACTACTTAAAGCCAAAGAGCTTGGTTATTTGTTGGGTAAACAAAGGGAAAAAGGCTTGACAGTGGTACCCGTTTCTGTTTATACTAGGCACGGGTTTATCAAACTTGAAATAGCTGTAGCGCGGGGAAAAACGCGTTATGATAAAAGGGACGCTTTAAGAAAACGTGAAACCAAGCGCGAGTTAAGTCGTTCATTAAAAAAGTAAACTATTTTAAAGTAAACACTCGGCACTATTAGCCAATAGCTAATGGCTAATAGTGGGGGGTGTTTACAATTCGATAGTTATTAAGTGATATGTTAGCAGGTCGAGTGGCGGGTCTCGTAAAAAATCGCACTCTTACAAATGCCAAGTCATTTGTCAGCAAGTTTAAGGGAGCTTTTGCTTCTTTGAATTTTGCGCCAGCTTTAGCTTAATTAAGCTTTAGCCGTTCCTTTGGACACATGTCTGATAATCTAAGGGAATGTCATTTATCGGGCCGATTGTTAAGCGTTTGTCTTGCGTTTAATGATTTGATAATTCAAGGCAATCCAAAAACGAACTTTGGTACCGCTTGATTCGTTTTTGGTACTTAGCGGTACTGAACCTGGAGCCAATATATTGTCTTAGTAGCTAGACATGGGGTGCAAATCCCCGTCACCTCCACCATAAAGTAGAATTATGAATTAGAAATTAAACAAAGAAATTTAACTTTAATTGGTTTAATTTTTTAGTTTAATCATTTTATTATTAATCTCCACCATTATTTTAAGACGTAGATCAAACCGGGCCAAACCCCAAAGAATTAGACCGCGTTATCGGATTAATCAGTATATTCGTATTCCCGAAGTACAAGTTATAGACGACGACAGTAAGGTATTAGGGGTTATGCCGACTTTTAAAGCTTTGGCTTTGGCACAAGAACAAGGTTTGGATTTGGTGGAAGTAAATCCGACAGTTCGGCCGTCCATTGTTAAAATAATGGATTTTGGCCAGTTTCAATATAAGCAAAGTAAGATTGTTCAAGCCCAAAAGGCTAAAGTTAAAAAAATTGAAGTAAAAGGTATTAGACTATCTTTTAAAATAGGTCAACACGATAAAGATATGCGTTTAAAGCAGGCTAGAAAATTTTTAGATGAAGGACACAAAGTAAAATTAGAAATGGGTTTACGAGGGCGCGAACGAGCTCATATGGATTTAGCTAGGGAAAATATGATGAAATTTGTTAGGGAAATAGGTGACGATGCGGTGGTAGAAGTGCCACTTTCCAAAATGGGTGGCCGGTTGAATATGCAGATTGGTAAAAGCAAGTCGGCGGTTAAGACTAAAACAGAAGAAGCAGAATAATTAGTAAAATTGTTTATAAAACTATATGAAAGTAAAAACACATAAGGCGACAGCCAAACGTTTTAAGATTACTGGTAGAAAAAAGCTATTAAAAAGAACGGCTGGTCAGAGCCATTTTAATGCTCGGGAAACTTCTACCGTGACTAGGCGTAAACGACGCGACACAGAGTTGGCTAAAGTCAACGTGCCAGCCGTACGCAAACTTATTAAGGGCGCCTAATATTTATTTTTTTAAATTAAACAACATCTATGGCCAGAGTAAAACGGGGTGTCATGCATTTAAAGCGGCGAACCAATCTTCTTAAAAAAACTAAAGGTTACCGCTGGGGCAGAAAAAGTAAAATAAAATTAGCTAAACCAGCTGTGCGTAAGGCTGGAGCTTATGCTTTTGCCCATCGTCGGGATAAAAAAGGAGTTCAACGTCGTTTGTGGCAGGTTCAATTAAACGCGGCGGTGCGCGAATACGGTATAAGTTATAGTCGGTTTATTGATTTGCTTAAAAAATCCAAGATAGATTTAGACCGTAAAGTTTTGTCGCAGTTGGCTCAAAAATATCCGGAAGTGTTTAAGAAATTGGTTGAAAGTTTGACTGAGAGTAAATAAGATTAGTTATTATCTAAATCCTCTATAGTAATATAGAGGGTTTTTGTAATATAGAAAATAAAATATGAATCAATTCATTAATTAGTAATTTAAATCAATAAATTATTTAAAGTTTAAGAATTAAAATTTTAAAGGTGCTAGGTTGGAGGGATTACTTTTGGCTTTTTACTTTTCGTAGTATAATAACCCCATTATGTTAAGTGAAATAATTCAAAAAGAGTTAGCTAAAGTCTTGCAAAAGCATTGGCAACTAAATCCTTTGGTGGCTGAGGTTACACCAACTAAGGATTTAACCAATGGTGATTATACGACCACCGTGGCTTTAAAAATTGCTAGCCATTGGGGTGTGCCACCTAGACAAACAGCTGAACAATTAGTGGAGGAATTAGAATCTTCGGCCATTTTAAATAAAATAGTCACTAAAATACAAGTTGCCGGGTCGGGTTTTATTAATTTTTGGATAAAAGAAAAAGTTTTGGCTGAACAATTATCAACCCTTACTAAAAGTCAAAGTCGGGCCTTACTTAAAAAACAAAAAATAATAGTGGAATATTCTTCGCCCAACATAGCTAAACCGATGCACATTGGGCATATTAGGTCTACTTTTATTGGGCAGGCTTTAGCTAATATTTACGAAGCTTTGGGCGCTCGGGTTGTTCGTTTGAATCATTTGGGGGATTGGGGAACACAATTTGGCAAATTATTGGCTGCTTATAAAATGTGGGGCGACAAAAAAACCATTCAAGCTGATCCGATAGCGGAACTACTTAAATTGTATATTCGTTTTCATGAAGCTATGAAATTAGACCCAGAGCTTGTTAAGCAGGGTCAAATTGAATTTTTAAAATTAGAAAAAGGTGATAAAGCCAATGTTCGTGTGTGGAATTGGTTTAAAAGGGAATCATTAAAAGAGTTTAACAAAATTTATCGTCAATTAGGCGTTAAGTTTGATTATTTAACAGGCGAGAGTTTTTATGAGCCAATGTTGCAAGGAGTGGTAAAAGATTTATTAAAAAAGAAGTTGGCTATTAAAAATGCCGATGAGTCTATTGTTGTTCATTTAACCAAAGAAGGTTTACCTCCTTGTTTGGTGCAAAAAGGCGATGGCGCTTCGTTGTATGCTACTCGTGATTTAGCAGCCATTCGTTACCGAGTTAAAACCTTTAAACCCAATTTAATAGTTTACGCGGTTGGTAATGAACAATCCTTACATTTTGAACAAGTTTTTGCCTTGGCTAAAAAAATAGGTTATGCCGACAAAACTGATCTTAGACATGTTAAATTTGGTTTAGTGCTGGGGGAGGATGGACAAAAATTAGCTACTCGGGAAGGTAAGATAATAAAATTAGAAGAAGTTTTGAACAAAGCGGTTGTTTTGGCTAAAGAAGTTGTGGAAAAAAAGAACCCTAAATTGACCAAGCAGGCTAAAACTAAAATTGCTCAAGTGGTTGGTTTGGGGGCGGTTAAGTACAATGATTTATCGCAGAATAGGCAAACCGATATTACTTTTAATTGGAAAAAAATGTTAAGTTTGGAAGGTAATAGTGGACCTTATTTGCAATATACTTATGTTCGTTTAAAAAGTATTTTACGTAAAGCTGGTTCAGCCACTAAAATTAGTCAAAAAACATTGGTTTATACTGACGAGTTGGATAAAAAATTATTACGTAAGCTGGCACAATATCCCGAAGCGATTGTTCGGGCTGCCAAAGAGCAGGGCCCGCATTTGCTGGCTTTGTATTTATATGAATTATCAGCAGCTGTAAATTCTTATTATCAACAAGCGCCAGTTTTACAGGCGCCAGCTGGTTTAAAAAAGAGCCGATTAAAGTTAGTTAAGACGTCGGCTGATATTATAAAGCAAGGTTTGTCTTTGTTGGGTATTAATGTAGTGGAAAAAATGTAGCAGAATTTAAAATAAAGAAAAAGGTTGGTTATTAGGCCTTAAGCCATTTTAAATGGGTTAAGGTTTTTTAGTTTGCTAATATTAGCAAAAATAAGTATAATATCTTTAATTATGTTAAATTTTTCCCAAGTTGAACAAGAAATCTTAAAGTTTTGGCAGGCTAATAAAATTTTTCAAAAAACCCTGCAAAAAGACAGCCCTCAAGGCAGTTTTGTTTTTTTTGAAGGTCCACCTACGGCCAATGGTAAGCCTGGGCTTCATCATGTATTGGCCCGGTCATTTAAGGATTTAATACCCAGATTTAAGACCATGCAAGGTTATTTGGTGGAGCGTAAGGCTGGTTGGGATACACAAGGTTTGCCAGTGGAATTGCAAGTGGAAAAGGAATTGGGTTTTAAGGGCAAACCGGATATAGAAAAATACGGCGTTAAAGAATTTAATGCTAAATGTAAGGAAGATGTTTGGAAATATCAAAGCGAATGGGAAAAGTTAACCACTCGCATGGGTTTTTGGTTGGATTTAGACAATCCTTACATTACTTACGATAACAGTTATATAGAAAGTTTGTGGTGGATTTTACAGCAGGTGGATAAGGCTGGTTATTTATATCAGGATTATAAAGTGGTGCCCCATTGTCCCAGATGCGGTACTAGTTTGTCTAGCCACGAAGTGGCCCAGGGTTATAAGTTAGTTGAGGACAAATCGGTTTATGTTAAATTTAAAGTTGAGTCTGGGCAAAAAATAGGCAATTTTACAGCTGATGATAATACTTATATTTTATCTTGGACCACTACGCCTTGGACTTTGCCAGGAAATGTAGCTTTGGCGGTGGGGGAAGATATAAAATATGTGGGAGTAAGAATAAATAACCAGCCAGAGCTTTTAATTTTGGCTGCGGATTTGGTAGATAAAGTTTTAGTTGGCCAAGCCATTGAAAAAGTGCATGAATACAAAGGTAATGAATTGATTAATTTAAAATATGAACCATTGTTTAATGTTAAAGCTTTGCAAAATGATAAGTCGCATCAGGTTTACGCAGCTGATTTTGTTACCACGACCGATGGTACTGGTGTAGTGCACACAGCTGTTATGTACGGTGAGGACGATTTTAACTTGGGCAATCAAGTAGGGTTACCTAAACATCATACCGTAGATGATAATGGTTTATTTACTGAAGAAGTACCTGGGTTAGGCGGGCAATTTGTTAAAGATAATAAAACTGAAGAAAGTATTATCAATTTTTTGTCAGATAAAGGATTATTGTTTAAACAGGAATTATACAAACATGATTATCCTTCTTGTTGGCGTTGTTCTACGCCTTTACTTTATTATGCTAAGCCGTCTTGGTTTATTAAGATGTCGGCTTTGCGGGAAGATTTAAAACAAGCCAATGCCAAAATAAATTGGCAACCCGAGCATATTAAATCCGGTCGTTTTGGTGAATGGCTAGAAGGTATAAAGGATTGGGCTATTTCGCGCGAACGTTATTGGGGTACGCCACTACCTATTTGGTTGTGCGATAATTTGAATTGTAAAAATAAAATAGTAATAGGTAGTTTGGCGGAATTAAGCGAAAAATCCAGTCGATCTTTAGCAGCTGATTTTGATGTTCATCGGCCGTTTATAGACGAGGTGTCTTGGGCTTGTAAAAAATGCGGTAGCGGAATTATGAAACGGGTGCCAGAAGTGGCTGATTGTTGGTTTGATTCCGGTAGTATGCCTTTTGCTCAGTGGGGTTATCCGCATAAACCTAAAAGTGCTGAGGCTTTACAGAACCATTACCCGGCTGATTTTATTGCCGAAGCGATTGATCAAACCCGAGGTTGGTTTTACACTTTGCTGGCGGTGGCTACTTTGCTTAAAAAATCCGGTGCCATAAAAGAATTAAAGGAAGATAATTTAACTCCGCCTTATAAAAATGTTATTTGTTTAGGCCATATCAACGATAAGCGCGGGCAAAAGATGTCTAAATCCAAAGGCAATATTGTGGATCCTTGGGAAATGATAGAAAAATTCGGAGTTGATGCGGTGCGTTGGCATTTTTACACTATGAACCAGCCGGGTGAACCCAAGAATTTTGACCCGCTGGCCGTGGCGGAAGTGATAAAAAAGAATTTTTTAATTTTGCTTAACGTAGTGTCTTTTTATCAGTTGTACTCGGCTGAGGCGGTTTTGTCCAAAGTTAAACCAACAACTGATAATATTTTGGATAAATGGATTTTGGCCTTATTACAGCAGTTGGTAAATAAAGTCACGGATAATTTGGAAAAATACGAGGTTACCGAAGCTGGTCGCAGTTTGTCCTTGTTTATCAACGAGTTGTCTACTTGGTATGTGCGTAGAAGTCGCGATCGGTTTAAGCAAGAAAGCCCGGATAAACAAGCGGCTGTTAGTACTTTGGGTTATGTTTTGTACCAGCTTACTTTGCTTATAGCGCCGTTTACGCCGTTTTTGTCGGAAAATATTTATCAAAAAATAAAGGGTGATTTAGAGTCTGTTCATTTGGCGGTTTGGCCTCAAAGTAATGAGTTGTCCAAGTTTGATAATGAAATGTTAACCAAAATGTCGGGTTTAAGGAAAATAGTAGAATTGGCTTTGGCCGAACGAGCTGAGGCTAAAATAAAAATTCGTCAGCCCCTAAATAAACTTACTATCACTGGTTTTGATTTATCATCAGAATATTATTATATAATAGAAGACGAAATAAATGTTAAAGAAGTGGACCTTACTTCAGTTGGGGAATTATCAGTCAATCTAGATACCAATATTACCCCTGAACTTAAAGCAGAAGGGTTGCAAAGGGAATTTATTAGGCAGATTAATGCTTTGCGAAAGAAACTGAAATTAACCATAAATGATCTGGTAGAAATTAAAATTAGTTGTTCAATAGAATTAAAAGAAGTTGTTAGTAAGGCTGATCAAGAATGGTTAAAACGTTCTATTTTGGCTAAAGCCGTGTTTTTTACTGACCAACCTTTGTCAGAGCAAGTGGAAGTTGAGGGACAGATTATTACCGTGGAAATTAAAAAATAATTTTTTATCATTAGTTATTAGTTTTATGGATTTTGAAAAACCAACAATCAATCAACCAGAAATAAAAAAGGAGGAAGAATCTGAGGATTTAGTTTTACTTAAACAGGTTAGAAAAGAAAAGGCCTGGTCGGCGCCGTATACTGAGGAGCAGATGATGGAAATTGACAGAGAAGTTAACAAGAGAAAAATGTTAAAAGAAGGAGCTGGTTTGGTTTTTCAGGAAAATGGTAGTGTTGGAGTAGAGCCAACAGCTGAACAAATTAAAAAAATTAAACAGGAGTGGGAAGACTATGTTAGTAAGATGGAAGCCAGGTACGCTAATGCGTCTGACGAGTTTATTAAACAAGAAATAGAAGATTTGGAAAATTTTGATAGAAAAAGGCCTGGGGCTTTTGCCGAAATTCATGAATTAAGTAATAAATTAGAAAGCAGAAATAGTGAGCAAATGTTGCGGGCAGCGCTCAAGGAAATATTAGAAAAAAGAAAAAATAATTCTTAGAATGTAGTATTGTAACAGTTATTTATTTAATTTTATTAAAATGTCTGAAGCTGTTGATCAAAAAAATATAGACGTTATAGTAATTGGTGCCGGTCCGGCTGGTGGTCAATGCGCTAGAGAATTAGCCAAAATGGGTTATAAAGTTTTATTATTGGAACATTCTCAAGAAATTGGTGAACCTAATTATTCTACAGCAGGGACCACTAAAGAAACTATTTCAGAGTTTGAATTGCCGCAGTCGGTTTTATCGGCTAGTTGGAATAAAATTTATTTTGAATCAAAAAATAAAAAAGCGATTTGGGAATATGATGATCCGAGAGGTTATGTTTTTAATTTTGCGGATTTGAAGAGATTTTTAGTTAACGAGGCAGTTAATTTTGGGGCGGATGTTATGGTTGGAACAGCTGCTATGGAAATTATAAAGGAGGAAGATAATTATGTGGGGATTAAATACAAAGGTGTTTTGGGAGAAGGAGAAGTTCGAGCCAAGTTTATTGTGGATGCGACCGGTCATTGGGGTTTTGTAAACAGTAAATTAAATATTAATAATCGGTTGGCCGATGATATAGTTAGCGGAATTGAGCTCCAAGTGACTGCTATTCCGAAAAATTTTATAAAGACGTTGGCTTTTTTTGTTGGTAGCCAAGCGCCTCAGGGTTATGGTTGGGTATTTCCTATGGAAGATAATAAAGCTTCTAAAATAGGGATTGGTTCCATTGGGCAGTTAGATAAGCAATACAATACCAAGGAAGTATTAAAAAATTTTTTAAGGAAGTTTGAGCATACCAAAAAATTAGAGCCAATTGAAATACATGGTGGTGGTGGATATGTGAATTCGGGTGTTAAAAATCATGGGCAGAAAAATATTATTTTAATAGGTGATGCCGCTTTTACAGCTAATGCTTTGGCTTATGAGGGAATTCGTCATGCCATGAAAGCCGGTCGTTTAGCGGCTCAAAGTATTAATGAAGTTATTAAAAATAAGCAAGATAATAATTTTTTAAAGAATATTTATCAAACTAAATGGCAAGAAATTTTTGCTAGACGTTGGTATCAATCTTATTTAATTTCAAAATTAGTTTATCATAAGTTTACTGACGATGATTGGGATAGTTTAATAGAGGGTTTGGGTAAACTATCTCCAGCAGATGCTTTTGATATATTTTTTAATTATCAATATGAGTTAATGTTAAAGGTGCCTCGTTTAGTTTGGTTATTAAGTCGGAAGTTGCCTAAAATATTTTTTAAATAAAATGTCCACTTACTTAACTTCTGCTTTTGTTATTAAAATGCGACCCTTTAAAGAAAGGGATAGGCTTTATACGATTTTAACCGAAAAGCAGGGAAAAATAAATTTATTAGCCACTGGTAGCCAAAAAATTATTTCTAAAATGGCTGGACATTTGTGGCCGGGTCATAAGATTTATTTAATGGGGGCGCATGGTAAACAATTCGACCATTTAGCTTCGGTGCGCTTGGAAGAAATTTATTTAAAGCCACCTTATTATTTACCTAGTTTAATTTTGAGCCAGACTCTTTTAGAATTAGTGGATATTTTTACCGAGCCGGGACAAAGTGATCCTTATCTTTTGGAGTTATTGGAAAAATATTTTAAATTAATTAGTTATTTACCTAAACAAGTTAAGCTTTGGCGTCCGGCAGCTAAAGAACTTTTAGCTGGTTATATTTTACATTTGTTAAAGCACCAAGGTTTAGCTGTGGCCTTAAGCCGTTGTGATAAATGTAAAAAAGAATTGGTTAATCCAGTAGTTTACAACTGGGTCCAGCACGGTTTTTATCATCAAAGTTGTTTAAGTAAAGGAGAAAAAAATGTTTTATTATCAGTTAGTGGTTTACAAGGTCTGGTTAGTCGTAATAATTCCAATTTTGAGGATAAGGCGGCGGCGGGCATTTTGCCTTTTTTAGTTAATTATATTTCTGGCCAAGTTGGTCGAGAAATTGCTACACTAAAAGTGTTACGTAATTTATTACGCTATGAAACCTAGTAGAGTAAACGATTTTACCATCTCGCCAGCTGATAATCAGTCGGCTATTAGCAAAGCTAAAGACCTAAAACAAGCTGAACAGGCTTTAGGTAATTTTTATAATCGCTCAGGAGAAGTTGATTTGCCGGAGGCTTTAAAAGAAGCTAAGCGCCGTCGTTTTTGGTGGTATTTAATTGGTTTGTTAACAACCGCTTTAGTTTTAGCTGTGGCGGGTTTTTTTGTTTTTAGTGGGGCTGATAAATTTGGTGAAGAAGCGATAGATTTTGCATTAATTGGTCCTTCGGCTGTGCCTTCCGGGCAAACAGTGGAATATCGTTTAACTTATAATAATAACCAAACAGTTGGTCTTAAAGCTATTGATATTAACTTACGCTATCCGGATGGTTTTACTTTTATGGCGTCTGAACCTATGGCGGTTAACGAAGGAGGAACTAATTTTATTTTACCAACGATTGCTGGTAAAACTAAAGGCGAAATAATTATAAAAGGTCAATTAGTTGGTCAGGTTGGTGAAACTAAAAATTTTGGAGTTTTGTTGTCTTATGAGCCGGATAATGTTCGGGCGCAATATTCTAAAAGTTTAAGTTTTGGCACGGAGTTAATAGCTTCAGTTATAAATTTAGAAGTAACCGGTCCTAAAGAGTTGGTTTTGGATCAAGAAGCTTTGTTTAAAGCCACTTATCGTAATAGTTCTTCAGAAGAGATTGGTGGTTTATTAATTAGGTTTGTTTCGCCTGGTGGTTTTGAATTAACTATTCCAGAATTAATTAAAACTGATTACAGTAATAATGTTTGGTTGTTACCCGATTTAGAGCCTAATCAAGAATCAATTGTGGAATTTAAAGGACGTTTTACCTTAAGCGCTGTACCTGGCGAACAACCTTTTGCTTTGGCAGTGGGTGTAAATGGTCAACAGTCTGAGTTTATAGTTCAAGAAGAAAAAATTTTAGAAGTTAACGTTATTAAACCGCAACTTAAGGTGAGTCTAACGGTTAACGATGTAGTTTTAAAAAGCTCGGCTGATTTAGGCCAGGAAATGTCTTATCAATTATTATTAGCCAACGAAAGTGATAAGCCGGTAACCGATCTTAATGTAGAAATAAAAATAGATGGTAATTATTTGGATTGGCTTACTTTGAAGGATGAAGGCGGTGGTCGGCCAGAGGGAGCCGAGGGAACCATAGTTTGGACCGGACGGGAATTAGCCAGTTTACAAGCTTTACAGCCAGGCGGTCGGGCTATTCTGAAATGGAGTATAAAATTGAAATCGGTTTTACCAGCAGGCATAAGAACAGCTGCTAGTTTTAATACCCAGGCTAAAGCTTCCGGACAACAGTTAAGGGATAAAGATTTACAGCCGGTTTTATCTGAGTCTAATGTAATTACCACTAAAATTAATACGGTTTTAAAATTATCGGCTGAGGGGCGGTATTATACTGACCAGCTTATTAAATTAGGTTCGGGACCCTTACCACCTCAGGTGAATCAAACGACCACTTATGTTTTATTTTGGCGTTTAAACAACAGCCTTAATGATTTAGAAAAAGCGGAAATAACCGCTACCTTACCTTTAGGTGTTAGTTGGACCGGCCAAACAACGGCTAGTTTAGGTAATGTGGCTTATAATCCGAATACTCGAGAAGTAAGTTGGCGATTGGATAAGGTAGTAGCTTGGGCGGGAAATATATCACCAGCGCCAGAGGCTTCGTTTGAGGTGGCTGTGACACCGGCTGAGTATGATGCTGATAAAATATTAGTACTTATTAAAACTAGCACAGCTAGCGGGCGGGATTCTTTTTCTGGAGCCGATGTTATAGCCACTAGTAAATTAGTTACAACTGATTTAGAAGATGATTTGGCTGCTCAAGGTAAGGGGGTAGTAGTTAGATAAAATTAAAAATCAAGATTAAAGAAATAATAAAATTTATTAGTTTGAGGTATAAAACTAGTTACACTGAAACATATGGCAGATTATATGGCCGCTAGACAACTTATGAGTATCCCGCTGGAATTTTTGTTGGATGTTATTCGTTTTCCCGTCTGGTGGTATTCAAAAGGTTTGGTTAAGGTGGCAGTTTGGTGTTGGAGATCTTTTAGGATTAATCGACAAAAATTAGCCCTTGGTCTTTTTGTTCGTAGTTTTTTTAAGCCAATGTATCAAGATTATTCCTGGCAGGGTCGATTAATCAGTTTATTGGCTCGTTTTTTAATTTTGTTGGTTAAGATTATCCGCTTGGTTGTTATAGTGGTTTGGTATTTGTTATTGATATTACTTTGGCTTTTACTGTTACCCGTTTCCTTTTATTGGTTGTTAATTTAATTATGTCTGTTTTAGAAATAATCTGGCAAAAAAATTATAACTTGAACGCTTTAACAGTCCGGCGTTGGAAGATTTTAATTTATCGTCTGGTTGTTTTATTAATTTTATTAGCCGCTTTAGTTTGTTTGGGATTTTTTTTACAATCGATTATTGCTGTTGTTGGTTATATTAGTTGGCAAATTATATTGCCACCGGCTACTGGCGCTAAGTTTTTTTGGGCGGCTATTTTGTTATTTTGTTACGTTTGGTACAGGATAGACAGAGAAAATACTTGGTATCCAGTTTTGCCAGCCTCGGCCAGTTTAATAGAAGTTGATAAATATTTAAGTGAAGGTTGTTGGCGTGTTATGGAAAAAGCCTATCGCTATGCTGGTAAATTAAAACATTCGCAAGTAGAGCCGATTCATTTTTTAGCTGGGGCGCTGGAGGATTCAACGACTGGTCGGGTGTTAGGACGTTTAGGTTTAGATAATGTAAAATTTGTATCTGTTTTAAAAAAAGTTTTAAATGATTGTCCGACTGCTGGTTCCAAGGCGGTTGGTTTGTCAGCTGATAGTTTAAAAGTTTGGCAGGCCGCCACTACTTTAGCCCTGACTAGACACAGTCGGCGAATAGAGGTTACGGAATTGTTAGTGGCTTTATCGCAAAGCGAAAGTAATATCCGTGATGTTTGGGAAGAAATGTCAGTAACTACTCAATCAATTATTAATATTACAGCTTGGTTTAGCTTACGGCGCCGCTTAAGATTATTAAGACAAAGGCAGTTGAAGTTAGCTGGTTTAAGACCTAAAAAATCTTTGGACAGGGCTTATTTGGCTGTGGCTACGCCCTTGTTGAATTATTTAGGTAGGGATTTAACCTATTTAGCCGCTCAAGGTTATTTAGCCCCTTGTGTTGGTCGGGAAAAAGAAGTGGAGGAAATATACCGTTTAATAGAAGGCGGGTCGCATAGCGTTGTTTTAACTGGTGATCCTGGAGTTGGCAAAACTTCTTTGTTGGAAGGTTTGGCTCAAGCTATGGCGGCGGATGAGGTGCCACCTATTTTGCGAGATAAAAGGTTGGTTACCTTATCTTTACCACAACTTTTGGGCAATACTTCAGCTGATCAAGCGGCTCAACGTTTATGGCAGGCTTTAATGGAGGCAGTTCATGCTGGTAATATTGTTTTAGTGGTGGAAAATATTGGGCAGTTGTTGGGGTCTACTAGCCAAGGGTCGGAAGCGGTTAGTTTGGCTGATATGATGGCTAACGCTATTACTAAATATGGTTTACTGGTGGTGGCGACCATTGGTCAGACTGATTGGAATAATAATTTTGAAGATAGTGCCTTAGGACAAGTCTTGCAAAAAATAGAAGTTAATGAACAAGAGGATGATGAGGCTATACAGGTTTTGGAATCATATGTGCCTCGTTTAGAAAATAAACACCAAGTTTATTTTAGTTATGGCGCTTTGGAAACGGCTGTTAAGTTGACCAAGCGTTATTTGCCCGACCGGCGCTTACCAGAAAAGGCTATGAGTTTATGTGATGAAACAGCGGTTTTTATTAGGGAGCAACGTGGTAAAAAATCAATCATTAAAGGTGAGGATATTGCCAGTTTATTAGCCGGTAAGATTCATGTGCCCTTAACTCAGGTAACAGAACAAGAAAGCGCCAAATTAATTAATTTGGAAGAAATATTGCATCGTAAAATTATTGGTCAAGACGAGGCGGTGCGTTTGGTAGCCGAAGCTTTGCGTCGGGCCAGGGTTAATCTGCGGGACGATAAAAAACCGGTAGCCTCTTTCTTATTTTTGGGGCCGACTGGTGTGGGAAAAACTGAATTGGCCAAGGTAGTTACTGGTGAATACTTTGGTAGTGATAAAGAAATGGTTAGATTAGATATGTCGGAGTATCAAGCTTCGGATAGTATTCATTTGTTATTAGGCGCTCCGCAGGGTAAGAAAGGTGAAGGGTATCTTACGGAAAGTATTAGGCGGAATCCTTATTGTTTGTTGTTGTTGGATGAATTAGAAAAAGCTCATCCCGATGTGCTTAATATTTTTTTACAGATTTTGGACGAAGGTCGGGTTAAAGATGCTAATGGTCGTTTAGTGGATTTTAGTAATGCTATAATTATTGCCACTTCTAATGCTGGTACGGAATTTATACAAGATAGCTTGGGCGCTGGACAATCTTTGGCAGAAATTCGGGAGCAGTTGGTGCGCCAAAAGTTAAAAGATTATTTTAGGCCGGAATTTTTGAATCGTTTTGATGCTATAGTCGTTTTTAAACCTTTAAGTCTAGAGGAGATTGAGAAAGTTACTGTTTTACTTCTTAATAAATTAGCCAAACAGTTAGAGGTTAAAAATATTCGTCTTAAGGCTACACCCGAAGCAATTAAAGAATTAGCCAAGAAAGGTTTTGATCCGTTATATGGTGCTCGTCCTTTAAAGCGGGCTATTCAAGATAATGTGGATAGTGCGTTGGCTAAATATCTATTAACTGGTAAATTACGTCGTCGTGATGTGGTGGTACTGGAGCCGGGCGGCGTAGTCCGAGTGGAAAAAGGCGTGGAGTTGTAAGGGAAGTAAAATTTTTAATTAAGAATTATAAACTAAGGCAGTTTATTCCATGTGGCAAAATATTGACCGTAATTTATGAATTATGGCTAAATAAACAGATTGGCATACACAAAAAGTATCCTTTAAGAGCAGATTCTTAATAGGTACTTTTTATAATAATTACGTTATTGGTGTATATATTATTTGTTTATTTTGACTAATATTTTGATTTTTAAATTGGGTTTAAATTTTGATTAAAACGAGAGTTTTAAAAAAGTGATTTGAAAATTTATTAACTTGCCAAAAGGCTGAAAATCTATTACAGTATAGCCATAATTCACATTAGTTGGCGGATATTTTTATGGTTAATAATCAAAAGGTAAAGGATAGTAATTTGTTAGATAAAGTAATGCAGCTTTGTAAACAGCGGAGCATTATTTTTGCCGGTAGCGAGCTTTACGGTGGACTGGCTAATAGTTGGGATTGGGGACATTACGGCGCGATTTTAAAAAATAACATTCGTCAGGCCTGGCTTAAACATTTTGTTTATTCACAGGCCGATATGGTTTTTTTAGAGAGTAGTATCATAATGAATAGCCAAGTTTGGGAAGCTTCGGGACATTTGCAGAATTTTACGGATCCTTTAGTGGATTGTAAAAAATGCCGAAAGCGTTTTAGGGCTGATAATTTGTTAGAAGGTAAAAGTTTGGAGCCAGGTTATAGTAAAGAAAAGCCAGTGGAATGGTCGGATATTAAGTGCCCGGAGTGCAATGGCGATTTAACAGCAGTTCGGCAGTTTAATTTAATGTTTAAAACCAATATGGGTCCGGTAGCCGAAGAAGGTACGGAAGTTTATTTGCGCCCGGAATTAGCGGCTGGTATGTTTACTGATTTTAAAATTATTCAGCAGACTTTAAGAAAAAAATTACCTTTTGGTATAGCTCAACAAGGTAAGGCTTTTCGTAATGAAATAACGCCCGGTAATTGGATTTTTAGAACCCGGGAGTTTGAAATAATGGAATTAGAATATTTTGTGAATCCTCAAGATTGGGCCGAAGCTTTTGACAGATGGCTTGAGGTTATGAAAGATTGGTTAAAGTTTTTAGGCGTTCGGTCTGATAAGTTGGTTTTTCATGAAATAGAAGATGGTGAAAGAGCACATTATTCCAAACGTACGGTAGATATTGAATATCATTATCCTTTTGGTTTAAAGGAGCTTTATGGGCTAGCTTACCGGACGGATTATGATTTATCCCAGCATGCTAAACATGCCAATCAAGATTTAACTTATACCGATCCGGTGACTAAGGTAAGTTTAATGCCGCATGTGGTTGAGCCTTCTATGGGTTTAGAGAGAACTGTTTTAGTGACTTTATTAGAAGCTTATTGTGAAGAGGAAGTGCCTACAACTAAAGAAGGCGTTACAGAAACCAGAATTGTTCTTAAATTACCAGTGTCTTTAGCTCCGATTGAGGTGGCTATTTTACCTCTTTCTAAAAATACGGAGCTGGCTCCTTTGAGTCAGGAAATTGAAAACTTATTAAGGCCTAATTTTCGGGTAGAGTACGATGAAACACAATCCATTGGCAAACGTTACCGCCGGCAAGATGAAATAGGTACGCCTTATTGTGTTACTATTGATTTTGAATCTTTGCAAGATCGGGCGGTAACTGTTAGAGAAAGGGACAATATGAAGCAGGAGAGAATTACTTTGGAAAAATTAGTTGATTATTTAAAAGCCAAATTGGTTAGTTAATTTATGGCTTTATTAAAATACAGCCGTTTAAAAAACGGTTTACCTATTTTGTTGGCACCGATGTCGGGTACAGCCACCACCACTGTTTTGACAATGGTAAAAGCCGGTTCCCGTTTGGAAACTAAAAATCAGCAGGGTTTGTCGCATTTGTTGGAGCATATGTTATTTAAGGGTTCTAAAAATTATCCAACGGCGCGAGATTTAACTCAGGTTTTGGACAGTGTGGGCGCGGAATATAATGCTTTTACTGGTAAGGAATATACTGGTTATTATATTAAAACTGCTGCCCAACATTTACCCTTGGCTTTGAAAGTACAGGCTGATATGATAACTCGTCCTATTTTTGAATCAGCGGAATTGGTTAAAGAAAAAAAAGTGGTGGCTGAAGAAATAAACATGTACCAAGATAATCCCATTATGTTTATAGGTGACGTATTAGAGCAGGAATTATTTAAGGGTTCTAGTTTGGCGCCTTTGGTAAGTGGTAGTAAAGAATCAGTGAATGATCTGAATCGTCGGCAGTTGGTGAATTATTGGCAGACTAATTATAATCCTAGAAACATGGTGGTAGTAGTAGCTGGTCGTTTGCCATCTAATTTAAAAAAAATGTTGGCTGACAATTTGAATCATTTATCGGCCCAAGGGAAAAAAGTGGTTTATAATAATTTTAAGCCTAATTATAGCTCGCCACGTTGGTCGGTTAATTACAAAGAAACAGCCCAGGTCCAGCTGGCTTTGGGCTTTCCTTCCGTGGGCGCTGGTCACAAATTATTACCAGCTGTTAAGCTGTTATCGGTTATTATGGGCGGTAACATGAGTTCTCGGTTATTTATGCGTTTACGGGAACAAGAAGGTTTGTGTTATTCCATTAGGACGGACCTGGAACGCTATCATAATACTGGGGTATTTGCTATTATGGCCGGTTTGGATAAAAGTCGTTTATCTAAAGCTCTAACTTTAATAAAAGAAGAATTAGAGTTAGTTTTAAAAAAAGGTGTTAGCCAAGCAGAATTAAACAAGGCTAAAGAGTATGGTAAGGGCAGTATTACTTTATTAATGGAAAACTCGGCTCGTCAGGCTGAGTGGTCGGCTCACCAATATTTGTTAGAAAACAGTTTAAAAACTTGGCCGGATTATTTGCGTGAATTCGACGCAGTGACTACTATGGATATTAAGAGAGCAGCCTTTAAAATAATTGATTTTAAGCGTTTAACTTTGGCTTTGATTGGGCCGTTTAAATCAAGCCAAAAAATGTTAAAATATTTTGTTTAAATTTAACCGATAATTTTATGACAGCAATCAACGAAGGAAGAACTATAGATATATCTTTTATGTCCTTATGGCGGATAGTTTTGGTAGTTTTTTTGATTTACGTTTTTTATCAAGTATTGGATATTTTAGGCATTATTCTTTTGTCGATTGTTTTGTCAACAGCTCTGGATCCTTGGGTTGATTGGATGAATCGTTATCGCGTACCTCGGTCTTTAGGCGTGGTAATAATTTATATTGCTTTATTATCCATAATTTCTTTGGGAGTTTTATTATTGGTACCAGCCTTAGTTACTCAACTTACTCAATTAGCTGGCAGTTTTCCTTATTACTATAATAAAATTGCTTCTGGTTTGGCGGCTTTGCAAACTAATAGTCATGACGAAGTGGCTGCTGCTCTGCAGCAAGCTTTGCAATCATTAGGTTCAACTTTGGCTAGCGGCACTAATTCAGTGTTATCTTCTGTAGCTGGTTTATTCGGCGGTTTAGCTCAATTTATTATAGCTTTGGTAATAACTTTTTATTTAATAGTTGATGAGCAGGGTTTACGACGTTTTATCTATTCTGTTACACCTCAAGCTAAACAAGCTTACGCAGCTGATTTAATAAATCGCATTAGGGTAAAGGTGAGCGCCTGGTTGCGCGGACAATTACTACTAATGTTAATAATCGGTTTAATGACTTATTTTGGATTTTGGATTTTGAATTTTATTGGTTTGTCTAGTTCAGTAATGCAATATGCTTTGGTGTTGGCCTTTTGGGCTGGTTTAACCGAGATTGTTCCATATTTAGGGCCTATTTTAGGCGGTATTCCGGCTGTTTTTATTGCTTTGGCTGTGTCACCTATTCAAGCTTTAATGGTTTTGGTTCTTTATATCATAGTTCAACAATTAGAAAATAATATTATTGTGCCTACGATAATGAAGCGGTCGGTTGGTCTTAACCCCATAGTATCAATTCTGGTTATTATGGTTGGTTTTAATTTAGGTGGTGTAATGGGTGCTATAATTTCCATTCCTTTGGCTACGATTGGCGCTTTAATATTTTCTGATGTTTTTGATAAGCGGGCGGCCGCCAAAAAAGTTGAAGCTGAGGGGCAGGTTTAAAATTTACTATGGTTATGGCTGGTACACTTTATTTGGTAGCCACTCCTATAGGTAATTTAGATGATATATCGGCTCGGGCTCTTAAGTTATTAACCGCTTCGTCCGCTGTTATTTGTGAGGATACTCGAGTAACTAAGAAATTATTAAATCATTACGGAATAAACAAACCGTTGTTGAGTTGGCACCATCATTCATCTGCTGGTAAAACAGAGGAAATAATTAAGCGTTTGCAAGCGGGCGATATTTTATCTTATGCCAGCGATGCGGGTACGCCGGGGATAGCGGATCCAGGTGGACAGCTAGTGGCCGCTGCCACCGCCCAAGGATTAAAAGTAATACCGATTCCCGGACCTTCGGCTGTTACAACTATTTTGTCAGTTTGCGGTTTTAACACTCAATCTTATATTTTTTTGGGTTGGCCACCTCACAAAAAAGGTCGGCAGACTTTTTTTAAAGAATTAAAAAATTATTCGTCAGTAATTGTTTTTTTTGAATCCACTCATCGTATTATCAAAGCTTTAACAGCTTTGCAGGAAATAATGCCGGATAGGCAGTTGGTGGTCGGCCGTGAATTAACCAAAATGTTTGAAACTATTTATCGCGGTTCAGCCGCTGCAATAATAGAGCAGTTAAAAAATTCGTCGACTAAGGGAGAATTTGTTATTGTTATAGAAGGAAACCATTAATTTTATGACTAAATATTTTGTTACCACGCCAATTTATTACGTTAATGATAAACCACATTTAGGTCACGCTTATACGACTTTATGTGCTGATGTCTTGGCGCGTTGGCATAAGCAAAAAGAAGAAGAGGTTTTCTTTTTAACTGGTACAGATGAGCATGGTGCTAAAGTTCAGGAATCAGCTATTCAAGCCGATTTAGAGCCTTTGGTATTTGCTAATCAAAATGCCGAGCAATTTAAAAACGCTTGGTCCAATTTGAATATCTCTTACGATTATTTTATAAGAACGTCTGATTCTAACCATGAGTCAGTTGTTAAAGAGTTATTGCAGAAGATTTTTGATAATGGTTACATTTACCAAGATAAGTACGAGGGTTTATATTGCGTGGGTTGTGAAAAGTTTTTGCAAGAAGATGATTTGGTTAATGGAAAGTGTCCCTTACATCCTAATGCCGAACCTATTCAACAAAAAGAAACTAATTATTTTTTTAAATTATCCGCTTTTAGCGATAAATTACTACAGGCTTTGGATAACAAAGATTATATTATTGTTCCGGAAACCAGAAAAAATGAAGTGGTTGGTAAAATAATAAAGGGTTTGCAAGATATTTCTATTTCTAGGGTCGGTGTTAGTTGGGGGGTGGCCGTGCCATGGGATAAATCGCAAACTATTTATGTTTGGGTGGACGCTTTAATAAATTATTATTCCGCCACCAAGTTTACCCATCAAGGTAAAGGGTTTTGGCCGGCTAATTTGCATTTAATGGCCAAGGATATTTTATGGTTTCACGCGGTTATTTGGCCGGCCTTGTTAATGGCGGCTGATTTACCCCTGCCCGGCACTATTGCCGCCCATGGATTCTTTACTATTGACGGCCAAAAAATGTCCAAGTCTTTAGGTAATGTTATAGACCCTAACGATTTGGTAAAAGAGTTTGGCGTAGAAGCGGCCAGATACTTGATAATGGCCGAAGTTCCTTTTGTTAGTGATGGAGATGTTTCTTTAAGCAGGTTCAGGCAACGTTATCAGTCTGATTTAGCTAATGGGCTAGGTAATACTTTCTCTAGAGTGACAAATATGATGGAGAGATATTTTAGTGACTATAAATTTGAACCCTATAGTGAAGAGATTATAAATAAAAATTTAAATTTATCTCTCACCAAGGAGAAAATAATTAACTCTATAAATAATTTCCGTTTTAACGATGCCCTTGATTATATTATGACTGAAACTAGAAGAATAGATAGAGAAATAGAAGAAAGAAAACCTTGGCAATTGGCAAAAGAAAGTAAATTATTAGACGTTAAATTATTATTGTCTAATTGGGTTAGTATTTTAATTATGATTTCTGGTTTGCTTGAGCCGTTTATGCCTGAAACTAGCAAAAAAATTATAAACGTATTTAAAGCTGAAAAAATTGTTAAGTCCGAACCATTATTTCCGAGGCTAGATAAAAAATAGACTTTTTAATTTCATATTTTAACTTTTTAATTTTTACTTCTATGACCCTTCTTGACTTACTTTTAATATTAACTGTCTTTGGGTTTATTTGGTTTGGTTTTTGGTTCGGTATAATTCATATGGCCGGTTCTTTACTTGGCACTATTGCCGGCGCTTGGTTAGCTGGGCATTATTATGACGTGCTTAGCGCCTGGCTTAATAGTTGGTTGGGTATTAGTGGTGGTTGGGTAACCTTGGCCAGCTTTTTGATAATTTTTATAGTAGTTAATCGTTTGGTGGGTTTTATTTTTTATTTGTTGGACCGAACTTTTAATTTTTTGCGTTTTATACCATTCTTGGCGACTGTTAACCGGTTAGCCGGGGCTGTTTTGGGGTTTTTGGAAGGAGCCTTAGTTTTAGGTTTAACTCTTTATTTTGCCAGTCGTTTGCCTTTACCTTTGTTAGTGGAAAATTCTATTGCGGCTTCTGGTGTAGCTGCCAGGTTGATTGCTTTTGCTAGCGTGTTGGTGCCTTTGTTGCCGGATATAATTAAACAAATTCAGCCTTACGTACCTAGTTTAAATTTACCAATACCAAAATAAATTAGAATAAACAAGTAAGAATTAGAAGTTTGGGTTAGCACTTCACTCTTAATCCTTGATTCGTGCTTCATAATTTTATTATTTATGATTGATACCCATTGTCATTTAAACTTTCGGGCCTTTAAGGATGATTTAAATCAAGTTATTATTCGAGCGCTTAAGGCCGGGGTAGACAAAATAATTAATGTTGGCAGTCAGTGGGATACCAGTTTACGGGCTGCGCAAATGACAAACGACAAAAATAATTTTTACGCTGCCGTAGGTCTTCATCCTATACATCTTTACGAGCAGGAGGTGGACGAGGAAGAAGATCATTTTACTACTAGAGCCGAAATTTTTAATAAACAAAAATATTTTGATTTGGCCAAGTCTTATTCTAAAGTGGTGGCCATAGGGGAGTGTGGGTTAGATTATTATCATTGTCCTAAAGGTGTGTTATTAGAAGAATTGAAGGTTAAGCAAGCTGAATTATTTTGGCAGCAATTGGAATTAGCCTATGAACTTAATTTGCCTTTAATAGTTCATTGCCGAGAAGCTTACAATGATTTGCTTAATATTTTAGAAAAAGCCAAGCGCCAAGGTTGTTTGCCTAAAGGCGTAGCCCATTGTTTTTTAGGTAATAAAGAGCAGGCTAAAATTTTTTTAGATTTAGGTTATTTATTGTCTTTTACCGGTATTATAACTTTTAAAAATGTGGCTACTGAATTATTAGAAATTGTTAAGATAACGCCGCTGGATAAAATAATGGTGGAAACGGATGCTCCTTATTTAGCGCCGATGCCTTATCGCGGTAAACGCAATGAGCCGTCTTATGTGGTGGAAGTTGCTAAAAAAATAGCCGACATTAAAGGAATAAGTTTGGCAGAAGTGGATAAAATGACTACAAAAAATGCTCAAGGTTTATTTAACTTGTCTAAATAAGCATCTATCGGTAGTTAATAGTTTATGTTAAAATAATTGATATGAGTCTAGAATTTATAGTTTTATTAGTTATAGTAATAGCCGGGTTTGTTGGCTTATTTTGGTTTATAAAAAATAATTTAAAAGCAGAAGCCAAAATCGATAATGGTGGTATGTTGTTGTTGCAGAATCAACTTAATGAATTAACCCGTACTTTAGATAGTAAATTGGGTGAATCAGCTCGAGCTATCCAAAGTCAGTTTGGTGAATCAGCTAAAATTATCCGTGATGTTACGGAAAGACTTACTAAATTAGATGAGACTAATCGTCAGGTGGTAAATTTTGCTGATCAATTAAAAAGTTTGCAGGATATATTAAAAAATCCCAAGCAAAGGGGGGTTTTAGGGGAGTATTATTTGGAAACTTTACTAAAAAATGTGTTGCCGCCAGGTAGTTATCAAATGCAATATGCTTTTGCAGACGGGACGATTGTGGACGCAGTTGTTTTTGTTAAAGATAAAATAATTCCTATAGATTCCAAGTTTAGTTTGGAAAATTATAATCGTTTGGCTGAAGAAAGGGATACTGTGGAAAGAGAACGTTTGGAAAAGCTATTTAAATCTGATTTAAAAAATAGAATTGATGAAACTTCCAAATACGTAAAGCCCAGCGAGAATACTATGGAATTCGCTTTTATGTTTATACCGCACGAAGCGATTTACTATGATTTATTGGTAGCTCAAGTCGGCACAGTTAAAGTTAATACCAGAGATTTAATTGAGTATGCTTTTAAAGATCGGCACGTTATTATAGTTTCGCCAACTTCTTTTTTGGCTTATTTGCAAACAGTTTTGCAAGGCTTAAAGGCTTTGCAAATAGAAGAGTCGGCTAAACAAATAAGAAAGAACGTGGAAGATTTGGGCCGACATTTGTTAAGTTACGAAGAATATATGAAAAAATTGGGCGGACACTTGGGCACCACGGTTAATGCTTATAATTTTGCTTCAAAAGAACTGGCTAAAATTGATAAAGATATTTTAAGAATTTCCGGCCAAGCGGTTGGTTTAGAGTCGACCTTGTTAGAAAAGCCAAAAACAGAAGAATAATACAGTATTTTTAAAAAGTCTTTATTTGAATTAAGGGTTACCTTAGGCCTTTTTTTGTTTAGTATTAGCCAATAAAAAGTTTAACCATTGACTTTGGGCGCAGTTAAGCCTATAATGTTTCATCGTTAGTTTGACTAAATAACGATTAATCAGTAAAAAATATTAAATTATGGAAAATCAGAAAAACAAAGCGCCCTTAGCTGATAAATCTTTTGCCAGTGCTTTAGGTTTAGCTTGGGAATTGGGTTATGCTATAGCTTTACCTTTAATAATATTGGCGGTAGGCGGTCGCTGGTTAGACAAAGCTTTGGATTCAACGCCGATTTTTATGTTAATTGGTGTAGTACTTTCCATGTTTGTAACTTCCTGGATGATTTATAAGAAATTAGTAAAGTTGATGCATTATGAAGAAGATGAAGAACTAGCAAATAAAGTTGATAATAAACAGGATAGCAGTCATAATTAAACCTAGTTTATGAACATTTCATTGGCCGCTGAACCAATTTTTCATATCGGGTCCTTCGCAGTAACGAATTCGTTGATAGTGGCTGTTTTGGTGACTATTTTTTTGTTGGTAATAAGTATTTCTTTGCGAATTAGAAAATTAAGCGAAGTGCCGACAGGTTTACAGAATTTATTAGAAAGTATAGTTGAATTTGGTGTTAAGTTTGTGACTAGTGTAACTGGTGACGAAAAAAATTCCCAAAAGTTTTTTCCGTTGGTGGCGACTATTTTCTTTTTTGTATTATTGTCCAATTGGTTTGGTTTGTTGCCCGGCGTAGGTAGTATTGGTATTTATGAAGTTCATCATGGTCAGAGGGTATTAGTACCTTTTTTGCGATCAGCTTCGGCCGACCTTAATGGTACCTTGGCGATCGCTTTAATTTCTGTTCTGGGGACCCAATTTTTTGGCATAGTTATTTTAGGGTTTTTTAAACATGTTGGTAAATATTTGGATTTTGTTGGTTTAATAAAACATTTTAGTGTGGAAAAAGTGGTAATGTTTTTTGTGGGCATCTTAGAGTTAATTTCCGAAGTGGCTAAAGTAGTTTCTTTCTCCTTCCGTTTATTTGGTAATATTTTTGCTGGTGAGGTTTTATTAATAGTTGTTTCGGCTTTAGTTCCTTATTTTGCTCCCTTGCCTTTTTTATTTATGGAAATTTTTGTTGGTTTAGTACAAGCTTTGGTGTTTTCGTTGTTAACTTTGGTGTTTTTAACAATTGCTACGGCTGAGCACAGCCACTAGGTATTTGACCTTTGGTTTATTTTTTAAATAAAGTAAAGGCTAAGTACTTAATAATTAGTTCAGGTAGATTTAACTGACGGCCAAAATAAAAAAATAATTAGCCGTAGCGGTTCTTAATCTACTAGAAAGGAATAAACATATGTCAGCAGAAGTCGAAGCGGTTCAAACCGTTGTAGCTATGACACCGGAAGTAATCAAGAGTATTGCCGCCGGTATGACCATAGTTTTGGGGGGTATGTTTCCGGCTGTAGCTATTGGTAAATTGGCTGCTAAAGCCATGGAATCAATTGGTCGTAATCCGGAATCAGCTTCTAAAATTCAAACCCCAATGATTTTGGCTGTGGCTTTTTGTGAAGCTATTGCTATTTATTCATTGGTAATGGCTTTGATAATAAAGTTTGTTTAGTTTATAGTTTTTGGTCTACGGTTTTTGTTTTATAACCGTAGACCACAAGTGTGAATTAAACACTGATAAATTTAATCTAAGAATTTTTATGGAATTATTAAATGCTTTGGGTATAGATTGGAAATTACTTGTCGCTCAGATAGTGAATTTTTTGGTAATCATGGCGGTTTTGTATAAATTTGTTTATAAACCTTTGATGGATTTTTTAAATAAACGTCAAGATCGCATAAGTTCAAGTTTAGAACAAACTCGTCAAATGGAAGAAAATTTAAAACAATTGGAAGCCAAAAAAGAAGAAATGATTATTGAAGCTAAAAAGCAATCTCAATTAATTATTAGTCAAGCGGAAAAAGAAGCTGTGGATAAAGGCCGAGAAGTTATGATCAAGGTGAAGCAAGAGGCGGCTTTGGCTATTGAATCAGCTAGGCAAGCTTTTGCCACCGAACAGCAAACTCAAATACAAGTTTTAAGGCAGCAGGCCGCCAAATTAGTAACTTCGGCTTTAGCTAAAATTGTGGGCAAGGCGCCGGCTCAGGCGGTAGATGCCGATTTAATTAAAGAGGCAGTGGAAGAGGCTGGAAAAAAGAAATAATTTTTATGAGATACACCCCACGTCATTACGCTGAAACTTATTTGGAATTGTCTAAAAATCAGTCGCCAACTGGTTTAATAAAGTTGACCAAAAATTTTTGGCAATTGGTTTATCGCCATAAGCATTTTACTTGGCGGGATAGAATTATTAAAGAAGTTGAGCGGTTATGGAATGAGCACCAAAATATTAAACCGATTGAATTAACCTTGGGTCGTCCAACGACTGATAAAATTTTGGAATCGTTGAGCCAAGAGTTATCTAAGAAACTAGATAAAGAAGTGGAATTAAAAACGGTTATTAAGCCTCATTTGTTAGGCGGCGCTATTTTGAAAATAGATGATACTCGTTTTGATGCCTCTTTAAAGGGTAAATTAGACAAATTGTACCTTAATTTATCTGGACAGAGTAATAATTAGTCTTAAATAATTTTCTATTAATTTGTTATAAAAGCTTATGAAAGATGCGATTAAAAATTCAACTAAGGATACTTTGTTAAAGACCTTAGAAGAGGAGTTAAAGAATTTCCAATCAACTGTTACTGTGGAAAAGATTGGTACTGTTTTGGAAGTGGGTGATGGTATAGCCAAGGTGGCTGGTTTAAGTGATTGTATGGCTGCGGAAATGTTAGAATTTGGTAATGGTGTCATGGGTGTGGCTTTGAATTTGGAAACTGATCAGGTTGGTGTAATGATTTTGGGTGATTATTTAACTGTTGAACAAGGTGATATAGTTAAGTCAACTGGCAAAATTTTATCTTTACCGGTTGGTCCATCTTTAGTCGGTCGGGTAGTTAATCCTTTGGGTGAGCCTTTGGATGGTAAAGGAACTATTAACACTAAGGATTTTTATTCAGTAGAAAGAATTGCTCCTCGTGTTATCACTAGACAGTCAGTTAATACGCCTTTGCAAACCGGTATTAAGGCCATTGATTCAATGATTCCCATTGGTCGCGGTCAAAGGGAGTTAATTATTGGTGATAGGCAGACTGGTAAAACAGCTGTGGCCATTGATACTATTATTAACCAAAAAGGAGCTGGTGTAACTTGTATTTATGTGGCCATTGGCCAAAAGGAATCTAAAGTCGCTCGTTTGGTTGCTAAATTAGAAGAGGCCGGCGCTATGGCTTATACCACCGTGGTGTTAGCTGGTGCTTCGGATCCAGCGGCCTTGTCTTATTTAGCGCCTTATAGCGGTTGTGCTATTGGTGAGTATTTTATGGATAAAGGCCAGGATGTTTTGGTAGTTTACGATGATTTATCTAAGCATGCCGTGGCTTATCGGGAAATTTCTTTATTGTTAAGGCGCCCGCCTGGACGAGAAGCTTATCCGGGTGATGTGTTTTATTTGCATTCCCGCTTGTTAGAGCGGGCCGCTAAAATGTCCAAAGAAAATGGGGGTGGCAGTTTAACTGCTTTGCCGATTATCGAAACTCAATCCGGTGATGTTTCAGCTTATATTCCAACCAATGTAATTTCCATAACCGATGGGCAGATTTATTTGGAAAGTGATTTATTTTATCAAGGTATTAGACCAGCTGTTAATTCCGGTTTGTCTGTTTCGCGTGTGGGTTCGGCTGCTCAAATTAAAGCTATGAAAAAAGTGGCTGGTCGCTTGCGTTTGGATTTGGCCCAGTATCGAGAATTAGCCGCTTTTGCTCAATTTGGTTCGGATTTAGATGAAGCTACTAAAAAACAAATTGAACGAGGCAAACGCACCATTGAAATTTTAAAACAAGGTCAGTATGAACCTATGCTGGTAGAATGCCAGGTGGCAGTTTTATACGCTTTGGTTAATGGTTATATGGATGATATTCCAGTAGAAGAGGTTAGGATTTGGGAGAATAAGCTACTTGATTATTTGAAAGATCAGTCAGTTTTAAAAAAGATTAAAGAACAGGGAGAATTAACAGCTGATTCAGAAAACGAATTAAAACAGGTTATTACTGATGTTAAAAAAATGTAATTTAATCTATAGCTGTTAGCTATAGATTAGTAGTAAATTTATGCCCCAAGCAACTAGAGAAATAAAACGACGAATTAGGTCAATCAAAAGCACTAGGCAAATAACCAAAGCAATGGAATTGGTGTCAGCTTCTAAAATGAGGCGTGCGGTGGCTAATGTTTTGGCTACCAGAACTTATGCTAATTTGGGCTGGGAATTGTTAGGTGACCTTATTAAGCGCACTAAATCGTCTCATCACCCCCTGTTAAAAAAGACTGACCAGGTAAAACGAGTTGGTTTGATTTTGATAACTTCTAACCGTGGATTATGTGGTGGCTTTAACCATCAGTTAACTTATAAAGTTCATCAGTATTTAGCTAATCATAAAAAACAGTCGGTTGATTTGGAAGCTGATTTAATTGCTGTTGGTAAAAGAGGTCGTGATATAATGTTTCGTCGCGGACATACTATAGTGGCTGAATTTGTTAAAGCTGATTTAACCACTCGGTTGGATGAAATAAGACCGATTGCCCAAATGATAATAAGCGATTTTTTATCCGGTCGCTATGATAAAATAATTATGGCTTATACTGATTTTATTTCTCCAATTAATCAAAAACCTAGATTAAAACAACTTTTGCCCATAGAAATTGAAACCGACGATTTATATTTAGGCCAGGTGGGAGCCAAAGAATCGCTTCAGTCGTCTGTTAAAAAAACACCAGCGACTTTTAATTACAAATATTTATTTGAACCGTCGCCCGAACAGGTCTTGAATCAATTGATGCCTCGTTTGTTAGAAACCCAACTTTATCAAGCTTTGTTAGAATCGGATGCTTCGGAACATTCGGCTCGGATGATGGCCATGCGTAATGCTTCAGATGCAGCCAAAGATATGATGGATGATTTAACTTTAATCTTTAATCAAGCTCGGCAAGCGGCTATTACAGCTGAATTAGCCGATATTACCGGCGGTCGAGTGGCTATTGCTGGTTAGTTTATAATTTAATTTAAAATCTAGTTATTAAGGATACTTATATGAATAAAGGAAAAGTTTCACAAATTATTGGGCCGGTGGTGGATGTTCTTTTTAGCAAAGAAGTGCCACCGATTTACCAGTCTTTAGAAGTTACTAAAGCGGACGGTCACAGTTTAGTATTGGAAGTCCAACAACATTTAGGTTCGGGTTTAGTTCGTACGATTGCCATGGATTCGACTGACGGCTTGGCGCGTAATTTGGAAGTTATCGATACTGGTAAATCCATTCAGGTACCGGTTGGTAAGGAAACTTTAGGTCGCATGGTGGACGCTTTGGGTGCCCCTTTGGATAATAAACCAGCTCTTAAATCGGCTGAGACCCAACCGATTCATCGGCCATCGCCTAAATTTACCGATCAATCCACTAAAACCGAAGTCTTTGAGACTGGTATAAAAGTTATTGACTTAATTTGTCCATTTGTTAAGGGTGGTAAGGTTGGTTTGTTTGGTGGTGCTGGTGTAGGTAAAACAGTCGTGATAACAGAATTAATTAGGAATATTGCTTCAGAGCATGGTGGTTTTTCGGTCTTTGCCGGCGTCGGTGAAAGGTCGCGCGAAGGTAACGATTTATATTATGAAATGAAAACCTCTGGTGTCTTAGAAAAAACTTCTTTAGTTTTTGGTCAAATGAATGAACCACCCGGAGTAAGAGCTAGAGTGGCTTTGACGGCTTTGACTATGGCCGAGTATTTTAGAGATTCGGCCAAACAGGATGTTTTGTTGTTTATTGATAACATTTTCCGTTTTACTCAGGCTGGTTCCGAAGTATCAGCTTTGCTTAATAGAATTCCTTCAGCGGTTGGTTATCAGCCGACTTTAGCCACAGAAATGGGCGAACTACAAGAAAGAATTACTTCCACCAAAGAAGGTTCAATTACTTCAGTGCAGGCCGTTTATGTGCCGGCTGATGATTTAACTGATCCGGCTCCAGCGACCACTTTTTCTCACTTAGATTCCACAGTTGTCTTGTCCCGTGCTTTATCTGAATCTGGTATTTATCCAGCAGTTGATCCGATTGATTCTAATTCTACCATTTTAGACCCCGCTATTGTTGGTCAGGAGCATTATGAAGTGACTCGTGAGGTTCAGCGTGTTTTGCAGCGTTATAAAGATTTACAAGATATAATTGCCATTTTGGGTATGGATGAATTATCGGAAGAAGATAAGGTAACGGTAGCTCGAGCTCGTAAAATTCAACGTTTTCTTTCTCAGCCTTTCTTTACAGCGGAAATTTTTACCGGTACACCTGGTAAATATGTTAGTCGGCAAGAAACCGTTCGTGGTTTTAAGGAAATTTTAGCTGGTCAACACGATGGTAAGTCAGAGCAGGCTTTTTATATGAAAGGCGGTATAGAGGAAGTTGGTGAATAAAAAATAGTATTAGGAATTATCAATCAGGAATTTTTATGAAAACTTTTCATTTTCAAATAGCCACTCCAGAAAAAGTAGTTTTTGACGCGCCAGCTGTGGAAGCGGTTACTTTGCCTACCCAAATGGGGGAAATAACAATTTTACCCAACCATTTACCTTTGGTGGCTAATTTACAACCAGGAGAAGTTAAGATAAAAATTAAAGATCAGGAATTATTTTTGGCAGTTTCGGGTGGTTTTATAAATATTCGTCCCGGAGAAGTGGTGGTATTGGCCGATACAGCCGAAAGATTCGATGAAATAGATATTCAGCGAGCTGAAGAAGCTAGGCACAGAGCCAAACAGACTATGGAGCAATCTCGTACAGCCGAAGCTACTGATTACACGGCTTTAGCTGCTAAATTGGAAAAAGAGTTGGCTAGGCTTAAGGTGGCTCGTCGTCATCATGATACTAAGCGACCGAGTATAAAAGTTGAATAATTTATCAATAGACAAAATGGTGGATAAGAAGCTAGTTATTATTCATTGTTCGGATGAAGAAATTCAGCCGGGTTTAGATAAGTGGTTAAGTGAGCAGGGTTGGCTGGTTAATAGCCGTCGTTTTAGTTTGCCTGGTGGCGGGCAATTATTAGCTAGAGAAGGTTTAGGACAAAGGGAAGAAGTTTTGAAACAAATTACTAAGGCTAGGGAGGTAGATAAAATCGGTAAAGTGTCGTTGATTAATCATAGCGATTGTTCAGCTTATGGGCAGCAGAATAATTTTAAAGATCAATTAGCCGAACAAACAGCTCATTTGATTGATTTAGAAATTGCTCAGGAGGTGTTAGAGGTTGAGTTATTGGGTTTAGCCGTGGAAAATTATTACGCTTTTTGGCAAGAAACAGGTACCAGTCGGCAGTTGTTGGTTAAAAGGGTATAATTGCCATTAAAATATATTTTTGGCTGTGTTACACTACAGGAGTGGCACAGTTTTTTATAATAAATAATGTCTGATAATCAATTATTAGTGGGTTTAAATAATCAGCAAATTGAAGCGGTAACTCATAAGTCCGGCCCGTTGTTAATTGTGGCCGGGGCCGGTACGGGTAAAACAACTGTTATTACTAAGCGAGTGGCTTGGTTAATTCAGCAGGGCTTAGCTAAATCAGATGAAATTTTAGCTTTAACTTTTACCGACAAGGCAGCTTTGGAAACCGAAGAAAGAGTAGATAAGTTATTGCCTTTGGGTTATGTGGATGTTTGGTTAATGACTTTTCATGCTTTTGCTGAGAGAGTATTAAAAGATTACGCTTTGGAAATAGGCTTGCCGAGTGATTTTAAATTGTTAAATCAGACTGAGCAGTGGATTTTGGTTAGGAATAATTTGGATAAGTTTAATTTGGATTATTATCGCCCTTTGGGTAACCCTACCAGATTTATTCATGCTTTATTGCAGCATTTTTCTCGGGCCAAGGATGAAGAAATTTGGCCGGAGCAATATTTGGACTTAGCTCAGAATAGGGTTTTAGACAGTGGTTCAGTAGAGTATTTAAAAAAGGCCAAAAAAACAAAAATTAAAAAACAAAAAATAAAAACTGTTAATGAGCAAAATTCCGGCGATGAAGCGGAAGCGGCTCGACTTTTGGAGGTGGCCCGAGCTTATCAGACTTATCAGCAACTTTTATTGGCTAAGGGTTATTTGGATTTTGGTGATTTAATTAATTACACCCTTAAGTTATTTAAGAGGCGGCCAAAAGTTTTGGAATATTTTCAAAAAAAGTTTAAGTATATTTTGGTGGATGAGTTTCAGGATACCAATCATTCTCAATATGAATTAATTAAGTTACTAGCCGCCCATCAGAATATAACTATGGTTGGTGACGACGATCAGTCTATTTATAAATTTCGAGGCGCTTCTTTGTCTAATATTTTAGAATTTAAAAAGGATTATCCTAAATCTAAAGAAGTATTTTTAAATACCAATTATCGTAGCCGACAAAATATTTTGGATTTGGCTTATAAGTTTATTCAGTTAAATAACCCTTATCGATTGGAGGCTAAATTAAGTAATAAAACAACTAAATTTTCTAAAAAATTAAAATCCGTCAGTCTGGATAAAGGTCATATAGAATATTTAAGTTTTATGACGGCCGATGATGAGGCTAAGGGGGTGGTTAAAAAAATATTAGACTTAAAAAAGCAGGAGCAGATTAATTGGAGTGATTTTGCCATATTAGTCAGGGCCAATTCTTCGGCTGGTGTTTTTTTACGACAATTAAAAGCTAGTCAGTTGCCTTTTGATTATGTGGCCAGCAAGGGTTTGTATCAAGAGCCGATTATTTTAGAAATTATTAGTTATTTAAGGTTGTTAGGTAATTATCAAGACAGTGAATCTTTGTATCGTGTTTTAACTATTCAGTTTTTTTCTTTGCCGCCAGCCGACTTGGCTATACTTTTGTCCTATACCAAGAAGAAAACGATTTCTTTGTACCAAGCTGTAGAGGTTAGGCAAACCTTGTCTTTAAGTTCGGCAGCCGAAACAATTTGCCAAAACTTATTAGACGTTTTAGCCAAACACAGTTCTTTAGCTAAACAAAAAAGCGTGGCCGAGCTATATGTTAATTTAGTAAATGATTTAGGTTATAATACCCGTTTAGCTAAAATAGATTCCCCAGAACGGGAAGCTACTTTATTGGGCACTTTTTATAAGCGGTTACAAAATTTTGAAGAAGCTAGTAGCGACAAATCCTTAATTGGTTTTTTGAATTATTTGTCTTTGGAAATAGAAGCCGGGGAAGAAGGCGAATTGCCAGCTGATTATGAAGAAGGTCCCGATACGGTTAAAGTAATTACTGTTCACTCGGCTAAAGGTTTGGAATGGAAGTATGTTTTTGTTGTTCAACTGATTGATCGTCGATTTCCCAGTACTCAGCGGCGGGAATCAATTGCTTTGCCCGTGGAATTTATTAAAGAAACTTTACCGGACGGGGATGTGCATTTGCAGGAAGAAAGGCGTTTATTTTATGTAGCTTTAACCAGGGCCAAGCAGGGAGTTTTTTTAACCCAGGCTAAGGATTACTTTGGTAAAATTGTTCGTAAGCCTTCTTGTTTTCTTTATGAATTGGGGTTAATTGAACCGACTAAACAAGTAATTAATAAAACTTTAGATAAAAGCTTAGAGGTGGTTAATTTAGCTGGTTTAAACAAAGCAACTTATCGTTTGCCCAAAAGTCATTCTTTCAGTTCTTTGTCTACCTTTAGAAAGTGTCCCTTGGAATACAAATATAAATATTTATTTAATTTACCTTTGCCAGGTTCTGGGGCTATGAGTTTTGGTATAACAATTCATAATACTTTGGAAAAGTTTTTGCGTTTTTATAGGCAAAGTCAAGGTTTACAGCAGGGCGATTTGTTTTCCCAAGGAAAAGTTACCCCAGCGGCTTTGCCAACCAAGCAGCAATTATTGGATTATTACCAGCAATCTTGGATAGATGATTGGTATGATAATAAGACAGATAAAGAAAAATATCGAAATCAGCGCGGTCCCAAACAGTTGGATAATTTTTATCAAAATTTTTTAAAAACCAAACCTCACCTTAAATATTTAGAAAAAATGTTTAAAGTGGGTATGGGGCCTTATAAATTTACTGGTAAAATAGATCGTTTGGATCGGGTGGACGATGGGGTGGTGATTATTGATTATAAAACTGGTGGTAGCGCTATAAAAAATTTAGAAAAAGTAGATCGCGATCAATTGATAATTTATCAGTTGGCAGCTGAAAGTTTTTTAAAGGAAAAAGTAGTCGGTGGGCAGTATTGGTATTTAGAGCCCGATAAATTAACTGAACTCTTTTTGGCTAGCCCTAAACAGCTTAGTTCTTTTAAAGAAGAATATGTAACTTTGATTGATTCTGTTGTGGCCACTATAAAAAATGATTCTTTTGCCCAGTTAGATGAAAAAATAAATCATGATTGTCATTATCGTAAAATAGGGTTATCTTAAAACGATAAGAGATAGTCTTTTTTAATTGATTATGTTTCAAGAAATTAAGAAATTATTAGCCGATAGACTGCGTCAGCAAGGAGTGGCTGGTGCGGTAGAGGCTTCTATGGTGGCGGAGGCCTTTAAACAAGAGGTGGCTACTCGCTTTGGTAAAAGCGCGGCTGAGGCGGTTCGCCGAGCTGTTTTAAGGGGTGATACTTTGGAAGTTTCTTTGTCTTCGCCCGGCTTGGCTAGTGAATTAAGAATGTTAGAAATTGATATTATAGACAGTTTAAGATCTAAGCTTAATGGTAAGGTTTATCGATTAAGGATTTTTGCCTAATTTTAGCCATAAAGCAACTAATTTTAGTTACTTAATCATAGCTTGTAACAAAGCCTAAAACATGCTATAATTAAGTAGTGTTCTTTAGATACTTTTTTCGCATTTTTAGCCAAATATGAAGCTTAAGTATTATCTTATATGGATGTCGTTAGGCACCCTTGTTTCCTGGGGTGCTTTTCTCCTGGTCATAAATTATCTTAATCCCGAGGTGGCGGGCACCATGGGATTGGTTTTCTTTTATTTGGCTTTATTTTTAAGTTTAGTTGGTAGTTTAACCTTGTTGGGGTTTACTTGGCGTTATTTTAGGCGCCAAGATGAGGTTTTATTCAGACAGATTTCGGTTTCTTTTAGGCAAGCTGTGTGGTTGTCGGTTATAGTTATTATTTCTTTATTTTTGCAAGTTAATGGTTTGCTTACTTGGTGGAATTTATTATTGTTGATTTTGACTTTAAGTTTATTGGAATTTTTGGCTTTAACCGGCCGCCGCTCGACGGTTAGTGATTAAAATTGTGTCCTTACGCGATAATTTTTTATTATTAAAAGAGACTGCTCTTCAAGAAGTGGCTAAAATAAAATCCTCGGCCGAGGTGGAAGTTTGGCGACAAAAATATTTAGGTCGTAAGGGTGAATTAAGTCATCTTTTAAAATTACTCCAAGACACTATAGAAAAAGAAAAGCCGGTTTTAGGTCAATTAGCTAATCAGATAAAAAATGAATTGCAAACAGCTTATCAGGGATTACTTCAGGGCTTAACTGGTGAATCTTTAGATAAATCAGCAATTGATGTAACTGTGCCGGGTAAAAAATTGCCAGTAGGTTCAATTCATCCACTAATGCAGGTGCAAAGGGACTTGGAAGATATTTTTAGGTCTATGGGTTTTAGGGTATTGGATGGTCCGGAGTTGGAAGACGAATATCATAATTTTGAAGCACTTAATATTCCTGCTTGGCATCCGGCGCGCGATACCCAAGATACTTTTTATGTTAAAGGCGGTCAGCCAGTTAATCGTTGGTTATTAAGGACACATACTTCGCCGGTGCAAATTCGGGCCATGAAGGAATACGGAGCACCACTTAGAGCCGTGGTGCCGGGGCGAGTTTTTAGGTACGAAGCTACTGATGCTTCGCACGAGCATACTTTTTGGCAAATGGAAGGTTTGGTTATAGATACCGATATTTCCATTGCTAATTTAGTGGCTGTTATGTCTGAATTATTGGCTGGTATTTTTAAACGTCAGGTAGAGGTTCGGCTTAGGCCGGGTTATTTTCCTTTTGTGGAGCCCGGCTTTGAATTGGATATCAGATGTTTTATTTGTGCCGGGCAAGGTTGTAGTGTGTGTAAACAGCGCGGTTGGGTAGAGCTTTTGCCTTGTGGTTTGGTTCATCCTAATGTTTTAAAGGCCGGCGGTATTGATCCTAAAAAGTATTCGGGTTTGGCCTTTGGTTTAGGTTTATCTCGTTTAGCTATGATGCGTTATAAAATAGATGATATTAGATTATTTTTAAGCGGTGATTTAAGATTTTTAAAACAATTTTAATTTTGTTTTTATAACATGTTAATTTCCTGGCAATTATTGCAAAAATTTGTTCAACCACCCAAACCATTATCCGATCAGGAATTAATGGAGGCTTTAACTATGAGCGTGGTGGAAGTAGAAGAGGTGGTTAATCAGTCGCAAAGATTGCAAAACGTGGTGGTGGGGCAGGTAACGGAAGTTTATAGCCACCCTCAGGCAGACAAATTAAAAATGGCTCAAGTGGATATTGGTAAAGAATCCGTAACTATAGTTTGCGGCGGGGTGAATTTGCGTCAAGGTATGAAAGTGGCCTTAGCCAAACCTGGTGCCATGGTAAAGTGGCATGGCCAAGGCGATTTTATAAAATTGGAAGAAGCAGTTATTCGGGGTCAGACTAGCCAAGGCATGGCCTGCGCGGCCGAGGAGTTAGCTTTACCCGATGATCAGGCAGTGGAGCAGGGTATTATGGATTTAACAGATTTGGAAGCTAAACCAGGTACGCCGCTAGCAGAAGCTTTGGCTTATGATGATGTTATTTTAGATATAGAAAATAAATCTTTAACCCATCGGCCGGATTTGTGGGGGCATGTTGGCTTAGCTAGAGAACTTAGCGCTATTTGGCAGGTGCCTTTTAATTTACCCGAGCCGCCAGCAATAGAGTCAACAGTTAAAGAAGTAGCTTTAAGGGTTAGTCTTAAAGATAAAGCCAAAGCTAAGCGTTATTTGGGCGTGGTAATGTCTGGTTTAAAAGTCGGTCCGTCACCCAAATGGCTTAAACAAATTTTAACTTGTTTAGGTGTGCGGTCTGTAAATAATATTGTGGATATTACCAATTATGTTTTATTGGAATTGGGGCAGCCTTTGCATGCTTTTGATTTAGCCAAACTAGCCAGTCCGGATATTTTAGTGCGCCCGGCTAAGTCAGGCGAAACAATAATTACTTTAGATGGTGTGGAGAGAAAATTAACTGAAGATATGCTGGTGATTGCTGATAAAAAAAAGGCTATAGCGATTGCCGGTGTAATGGGCAGCAATAATAGTGAAGTAGATAATAATACCATTTCCATAGTTTTAGAAAGCGCTAATTTTGAACCTATAAATATTCGGCAAACTTCGGCTAAACTAGGCCTTAGGACCGAGGCTTCGGTTAGATTTGAAAAATCTTTGGATCCAGAATTATCTGAAATAGCTTTGCGCCGAGTGGTTAAATTGATTATGGAAATAATACCGAGCGCCAAGGTGGTAAGTCGGGTGGTGGATGAATATCCTAAACCCATAAAAATAAAACCAATTGAATTATCTTTACCATGGCTGTGGCGTAGGTTAGGAGCCGATATTGGCAAACCAGAAGTTATAGGAATTTTAAGCCGTTTGGAATTTAAAGTGGAAGATAAAGGGGACCAACTAATTGTTACGCCGCCCAGTTTTAGGGCCACGCGCGATATAACGATTCCTGAAGATTTAGTGGAAGAAGTGGCTAGAATTTATGGCTATGGTAAATTGCCTAAAATTTTACCTAAGTTTCCCATTACTCCACCGCCTAAAGATCCTAAACAAGAACTGCGCTGGAAAATAAGAGATTTGTTAGCTTCGTTAGGTTGGCACGAAACAATGACTTATTCGTTTGTGGGGGAAAAAGATTTATTAGGAGCTGTTAAAGAAGCTAGGTTGGAATTAGTTAATCCTGTAGATGCTGGACAACCTTATTTAAGACAGATGTTAGTCGGGTTGGTTTTAGACCAAGTGACTAATAATTTTAAAATATTGGGTGAAAATAAAATAATAAAAATGTACGAGATGGGTCGAGTTTTTAATAAAACTATAGAAACAGATGACATAACAAAAATTCAATCCCATCATTTAGTTCTTTGTTTAATTAGCTCAACAGAACAGACCTATAAAGATATTTTTGAAGAATTAAAAGGGGCAGTTAAAAAAATATTTAATTTGGTAGAATTAGGTGAGTTGGTTAAATGGGCCAATAAACAAATGGATTCATTGGAAGGATTCGAAGTACTTTTAGCAGATAAAAAAGTGGTTCAGGGTGGTAAAATTCAAAAAGCTGGTTATACAATGGCTTTTTGTGAAATAGATTTAGATTTATTGCCGGCTGAGACAGCAACTGTATTGTATAAAAAAATTCCAGCCTATCCAGCTATAGATAGGGATATAACTTTTAATGTGGCAGAGTATCCGACAGAAATTAATTGGCAAACAATTTATGATTTGCTTATTAAGGCTGATGAATTAATTGAAAGCGTGGATTATCTTGGTTATTATCAGCTTAAAAATGCTTTGACTTTGCGACTTGTTTTGCGTAGTCAGGCTAAAACCTTAACTTCGACCGAAGCAGACATGGTGGAAAAGAAGGTTGTTAAATTACTGCAGGAAAAATTTAAAGCTAAATTTGATATTTAATTATATTTTTTGATAGATAATTTATTATGACTAAAAAGGAAGATAAAAAGAAAAAAGGTGCCGCTTATGGAGCGGAACAAATAACCGTGTTAGAAGGTTTGGATCCGGTGCGCAAACGCCCGGGTATGTATATCGGTAATACCGCCAAAGAAGGTTTGCATCACTTAATTTGGGAAGTGGTGGACAACGGTATCGACGAGGCTATGGCTGGTTACGCCACTAATGTAGTTATAACTTTACTGCCTAATTCGCGGGTAGCGGTTTTTGACGATGGACGTGGTATACCGGTAGATATTCACAAAACAACTAAAGTTTCGGCTTTGGAAACAGTTTTAACCAAATTGCATGCCGGTGGTAAATTCGGCGGCGAAGGTTATAAAGTCTCTGGTGGTTTGCACGGCGTGGGTGTTTCAGTAGTTAATGCTTTATCAACCCATCTTAAAGCTGAAGTTAAAAGAGATGGCAAATTATGGATGCAAGAATATCAAAGAGGTAAACCAGAAACTAAGGTAAAGGCTGTCGGCCCGGCTCGTGGTACTGGTACGACCATAACTTTTGAACCAGATCCGGAAATTTTTTCGGTTTTGGATTTTGATTGGAAGTATATTTTGGATCATTTAAGACAGCAGGCTTATTTAACCAAAGGTGTAAAAATAGTAGTTAAGGACCAGCGAGTAAAAAGTGATTTTAAAGAGCACACTTTTTACTTTGAAGGTGGCGTGGCTTCTTATGTTAAGCATTTGAATCGTTTGGGTAATGCCAAACATGATAATGTTTTTTATGTTACCAAAGAAATTAACGGCATTCAGGTGGAAGCGGCTATCCAGTACGTGGATGATTATAAAGAAACAGTTTTTACTTTTGCCAATAATATTTATACGGTGGAAGGTGGTATGCATTTGATAGGTTTTAAAACAGCTTTAACTCGGACGCTTAACAGTTATGCTCGAGCTAAAAATTACATAAAAGAAAAGGATGATAATTTAACCGGCGAGGATACGCGTGAAGGCTTAACGGCTGTTATAAGCGTTAAACTTAAAGACCCACAGTTTGAAGGCCAAACTAAAGCCAAGTTGGGTAATGCGGAAATTAGGCCGGCGGTGGAAAGTGTGGTGGCTGACAGTTTGACGATTTTTTTGGAAGAAAACCCACGCGACGGTGAAGCTATAATCGGTAAGTGTTTGCTGGCTTCCAGAGCTCGTTTGGCTGCCCGGGCGGCTAGGGATACAGTTTTACGGAAAGGCGCTTTGGAAGGTTTTACTTTGCCGGGTAAGCTGGCTGATTGTTCTTCTAAAGACGCTTCGGAAAGCGAACTTTATATAGTAGAGGGTGATTCAGCCGGTGGTAGTGCTAAACAGGGTCGCGATCGCAGGTTCCAGGCTATTTTGCCACTTAGGGGGAAAATTTTAAACGTGGAGCGCGCTCGCTTTGAAAAGATTTTAGCTAACAATGAACTTAAGTCGTTGATTATTGCTTTAGGCACCAATGTTGGCGAGCAATTTAACATAGAGGATTTACGTTATCATAAAATTGTTATAATGACCGACGCCGATGTGGACGGCGCTCATATTAGAACTTTATTGTTAACTTTGTTCTATCGTCATTTTAAGTCTCTTATTACGTCTGGTTATATTTATATAGCTCAACCGCCACTTTATCGCGTGCAAAAAGGTAAGGATATTCGTTTTGTTTATAATGAAGAAGCTTTGGATAAGGCTCTTAAAGAAATGCAAACAGCTAAAGTTAGCAAGGTAGCAGCTAAAAAAGCAGTGCTTAAGGATGATACTGAAGAAAATATTGAGGATGGCGTAGAAACAGCTTCGGTTGGCGGTATAGCCGTGCAACGTTACAAAGGTTTGGGTGAAATGAACCCACAGCAATTGTGGGACACAACCATGGATCCGGTACAACGTTTAATGAAAAAGGTAACTATTGAAGATGCTGCCCGGGCTGATGAGATATTTGAAATTCTAATGGGCGCTGAAGTTGCCCCTCGAAAACGTTTTATTCACACCCACGCTAAGAGTGTAAAGAATTTGGATATATAATTTATGTTTAAGGACGGGGTTAGTAAAGAAACAATAAAAAATAACCCTTCTGATTTACAAGAGGAACTAGATTTTAATAAAGATATAGAATGCAAGAAAGAAAAAGATTTCTTGTATTCTTTTGATTTGTCCCCAGCTGATAGGTTAGAACTTAGAAAATACATTAAATATTTGAATTATACCGAAGAAGACAAAGCTTCTTTACGCCCGAATCTTTATGCTATTAATGATTATGCTGAGAAATTTCCCCCAGAAGTTATAAAATCAGATTACGTTAAGAATTTAGTTGTTAAACAGGTAGAAAGGATGTTAAAGACGGGAGATGGACTTAGTGGTTATAAAGGCATTCTTTTAGATTTTAAAAAATATTATGATATAGACGACGCTTTTTTTAAAAGCGATTTATTTAATAACTTTAAGCAGAGTAATTGGTTGCATAGGATTGAGTACGGCGAACTTATTAATGATAAGGACAGGATTAATAGAGATGATTATGGTTATATAAAAGAGGATAGGGAAAAAAATTTAAGTAGAGAAAAATCAATTGAAGAAATTAATTTTGGAGATTTTAAATCTTCTGGTATCAAGGCTGATTTGCCAGAGATAAAAGCTAAGGCTTTAAAAGGATTAGTGCATAATGTTTTTTGGTTTAGAGGAAATAATGATTATGAGCGAGATGTTTTGGGGGATTACAAGAAGATTTTTAATATTACCGAAGAAGAATTCGAACAATCTGTTATAAATCAATTAGTGAGAGAAAAAATAAGTAATCAAGAAGACTGTGATAAATTAAGAAAGCATTATAAATTCATTGACGATTTTTTATCTTCTGACAAAGCCAAAATAGCTGCCGTTAATAAGTTTGAAGATTCTTATATTAATAATGAGGGTTATAAAGATGAAAGATTGTTGAATTATTTTTCCCTTAAAGAAAATCAATTTGATTTTAAGGAGTTAAGAGAAAAAAGACGGTTAAGGGAAAAAGAATATCTTATTGATAGAATAAAAGATAAAAGCGCTGACGAGTATATTTTTTACAGTATTGAGAGATCGCAAGATATTCTTAAACCAGAAGATTGGTTAGATATTATAAATAATTATGGCCAGACCGAGAATTTTATAAACGGTATTGCTTATAGTTTATCTTTTGATTTTAAGGTAGATGATACTTTTGGTGTTTTAAAAAAAATTGGCGTTCCAGACAATATAATTAAAAAGGTCGTTGAAGTAGCTGTGGAATTTTTGTTAAGGGATAAGAACGGGGTGAATTATGATAATTTAAATAATTTAAAAATTAAAGCTGGTTTTACCGAGGCAGAATTTAAGCAGGCTTTAGTTAAAGGGGTTATTGAATTGCTTGGTTATAATTATCATAAGTATGTAATTGAAAGGATTTTAAAGAATTTTAATATTGAGAAATTTAATGATAATAATTCGGAAACCCAAGAAAGATTGAAAAAGTTGTATTTATCAAAGATAGAATTAGCTGATTTGGATGATTTGGAACATATGGACAGTAAATTCAGCCTTGATTGGTTACCTGAAGATAAGTCGGCTAGAGCTTTGGCTGTTAAAAAAGCTTTGTGTAATGAAAGTAGGTTAAGATCATTTAAAGAGGCCAAAGACATTAAAAAGTTTATAGATGATTATTATCCGGAAACGCATAAGTTTTTTATTACAGCTGATAAAGAAGTTTGTACGGCCATAGAAAAAATGTTGGTAGATTTGGTGTTATCATCTAATGATTATGAAAATAAACCCGATAATTATTTTGAAGAGGTTATAAAAATTTTTGGTTTATCCAGAGATAAAGTAATTAATTCTATAACAAAAATAATTGAAGAGGGTAATTATATAAACTATGCCGATGGTTATAATAATATAAATAAATTTGTTAGCAATTTTAATTTAATTGGGGAAAATAAAATTTGTTTAGATAACCATAGTGAAAAAATTATTGAACAAGCTTTTGAAAGTAAGAATTGGGCCAAATTAAGAGATATAAAAAGGAGTGGCCACCAACAGTCAATTGAGATTATAAATAGCAATTTAGATAAATATAAAGAGATTTTAAAAGACACTGCTAGGTCGATTAACTTACGTATTTATGCTATTGAAACTTTGATTGAAATATCAGGTCAGTTGAGGCCAGACATAGAAAATGAATATTTTGTTAATTTGGTAGATGTTTATTCTAGCAGTGATGTTAATAAACTTTATCGTTTATTTAAAGAAAAAAGTTCTTTATTTGAGGGATTATCTTTAGAGTTTAGAGAAAAAGCTTTTGATTCTTTGTTGGATAAGGATAAGTATTCAAAAGATATAAATATAAATATTGACGAAGTAAAACAAAAAATTTTAGAAAGTAAAATAGTAGTATTTTTGAATAATGGTCAGTTAGATAAAGCGGTAGACACCCGAGGATATAATAAATTGGTTACAGGGTTAAGACAGGCGGACAATTCTGGTTTATTGGTGCCGTCAGATTTATATGATTTTTTATACGGTAAATTAACTGATCAAGAGGAAAAAGATGTTTTAGTTAAAACACCCGTGGAATTTATTAATAATTTAAAAAGTATTTGGGATGGATATAGAAATAATCAGATATTAAAAACTGTAGCCAATAATCCGGAAAAAATTAATGTTATAAAAGACATAATTAATCTGATAGATAAGGATATTTTAATGGATAATTGGCTTTGGATATATGATTCTTTAAAAGAGTGTTCGGTGCAGGAGTTAGAAATTCGAACCGGTATAATAAATAAATTAAAAAGTCACATAAAATATTTTGGCAACAGTTATTCAATTCAGGAATTATACGAAATTTTGATAGATTATTCGCCGGAAAAATGTGAGCAGGTTTTGCAAATCCCTGGTTTAGAAGGACAGCAAAAAGTTGATTTTCAAGATAATGAGTGGCCGGCGGGTTTGTATAGTTATATAGACGTAGCTGAGCAAGAAAATAAATTAAATCTGACCTCGGAAAATAAAACCAGGATTTTAAATTTATTTAACAGTGATTATAAAGATGCCGCTTTTGGTAGTATGCATAAAGAATGGATAGAATTTTTGAAGGGCGATAATAAAATAGTGCCTTTAAATTTATTAGCAGTCACTAATTTTATAGATCAGATGGGTGGGGCGGGGACATTAAAATATGTTGAGTCTTTAGGAAATTTAGTCTATCAATTTAATGTTGTTTCTAGGAGTAAATCCACAGCCAGTCGAACAATTAAGGAAATTAAAGAATTGTTAACAAATCAGGAAAATCGAATGAATCGGGAAAGATGGCCACAAGATGACAAGGCTGAATTTTATAATTTATCACATGATATAATAGAGGCGGCACCAAGTTTATATACAACCTTTGAATCATTATTTGCTGAATTATCAGCTAAAGAAATGAAAATTGTCTTAACAGAACTTTTGCCTTTATACCAAGCGCAGTTAATAATTTTGCAAAAAATAGATGATGAGGGCGAGCCAAGTTATCAGGCTAAGGATTTGGTTGGAGTTAGATTGACTATCCGTGAGTTAGTAAATAATTTAAAAAATAGCCCAAAAGAAAAAGCTGATTGTTTGTCTGCAGAAAAAGTAAGATTAGTGGAAGTTGTTAAGAATAGTTTTAAGGAACGTTTTGGTATTATAAATGTTCCGGAAAATTTTACTAAAGAACATATAAGATCTGTTCATAATTGTGTCCGTTATATAGGAAATATTAATAACCGTAATGAAACTAAAGAAGCTTTGGTAGCTTTATTTTTAGGTTTGGAATTGAACAGTAAATGGTCTGATTTTCGCGAGAATAAAGCTATTATATTAGAAGAATACCTTTCGGATAAACAAATAAAATTAGTTAAACCTATTTTAGAAAATAAAACTAAGATAGCTTCTTTGTCTTTGGAGGTAGCTGGTATTAGCTTGGATAAAGCTGAAGAGTTTCAGCAATTATTACAAGAAGAAGTTATGAGTAGTATAGTAGGTAGTATTGAAACAGTAGATATTAAATTAGGCAATATTAAAAGAAATATTGATGAATTGGCCGACCCCGATATTTATCCAGATAAATTAGATAAGGAAATTATGAGGATATTGCAGATAGAAGGGAGGCAAGTGGGGGCCGTTTTAGCTAAAGTCTATGGTAGTTTGGATGGTAAAGATATAACCCTTGATGACAAGGAAAAAGCTTTGCAGGCGAGATTGGCGGAAATATTAGGGATAGGTGGTTGGACTAAAGAAAAAATAAAGCAGACGCAAGATAAGTTACAGCCTTTTAGTTTAGTTTCCAATATGATTAGTAAAATGCAGGAAGAAGGAGTAGAAAGAAATATCAATGAATTAGGGGAAAGACTTACGCCATCACAAAAGATTATAGAGATATTTAATAGGTTGGGTGAAAGTTTTACCCAAACATCGGGAGCTTTGGCTTTAGGTAAAGATATTATTTATTTAGAAAATTTAGTAGTTAAGGATGAAAATAAGATAAGTTTGGAAGAAAAAAAAGAAGTTAATAATTATCTTTCTTCTATTAAAGAAAAAATGAAAGATTTAGAGATCACTTTAGATAAAGTAAAAGAATATTTTATCAAAATAAAGAAAAGTAGTCATTTAGAGAATCATGAGTTGTTGAAAAAACGTTTGGCTGATATTGAGAAAATTGTTTTTTCGGAGAGTACTAATACTATGGTGGTTAGTCATTTAACTAAGGATTTGAATTTGATAATAGAAAATATGCGTCAATGTTTGGGTTGCCTAAGAAAGGAGATAAACAATGACACTAATTTGGCTTTTGGTGACTCTAATAAATTTTTCATTATAAACCAGACCGAGAAAGATAAGGGTAGTATTTCTGATGAGATAGTATTTTTTGTACCTACCAAGGACACCGCGGGAAACCAGGAAATGTCTTTTGTAATGGATAGAGTTTATGGCTCTAAGTCGCCGGATATTCTTATCAGTAATATTATATCGATTGTTAAAAAATATAAATCCATAAAAAAAGAAATACCCGAAGCTAAAATATCTGTGTCGGTTTCTCAGGAGGCTATGTCAAGTGTAGGCTTAGACGCAGCACTGTTAAACAAACGCTTGCAGTCAGTTTTGCCTGATATCAAGGTTTCGGAATCAGTTCAGGATTTGGTAGCTGATATTCCCAAGTCTTCGTTTAGCGATAATTATGTGGAGTTTGGTAATGGATCGTCTAGGGAACATGGTGAAAGGAAGTTTTCTGGATCAATTATTCGCTAGATTAACTTAATAGTTCCAGTTTGACATATTTAATAAAGGTTGATATTATTCGTTTTGTAAAAGGCCTGACACGGGCCTTTTAAAAGAGTCTAAAATAGCTTGTAGCCTAAGGCTAGGAGCTAATAAAGGAATATTTTATGGCTAATTTATTGACAGATTATCTAAAAAATTCTTACCAGGAATTTAAAAAAGTAGCCTGGCCAACCAAAAAAGAAACCACCCAGCATACTTTGCTGGTTATTGGGATATCTTTAGCTGTGGCGGTTTTTTTAGGTGCGATTGATTACTTTTTGAATCTTGGTTTGGAAAGATTGTTAGGTTTTTAAAGATTTAATTTATGTCTAGGCAAACAAGTGGCGTAGGTAGGCGTTGGTATGCTCTGCATACTTATTCCGGTTACGAGGAAAATGTTTCTCGTAATTTAAAGCAACGTATTGAATCAATGGATATGGGAGATAGGATTTTTAACGTGCTTATTCCTACAGAAAAGAAAATTCGTATTAAAAATGGCAAGCGTCGTATAGTGGAAGAAAAAATTTTCCCTGGTTACGTGTTAGTGGAAATGCAGGTAACGGACGATTCTTGGTATGTGGTTCGTAATACCCCCAATGTTACCGGATTTATTGGTGCCGGCACGACGCCGACGCCGATTGCCGAGGACGAAATAAAGGCCTTACAAAAAAGAATGGGTATAGAAGAGCCCAAGTATCAAATAGATGTTACGCCTGGTACGCCGGTTAAAATTGTCGATGGTCCTTTTAAGGATTTTGAAGGCAAGGTTTCTGAAGTGGATGAGGCGCGCGGTAAGGTTAAGGCTTTAGTTTCTATGTTTGGTCGAGAAACTCCAGTAGAATTGGATTTTTTGCAAATTCAGAAATTATAATTTACTTTAAATTTCCCGCCAGTGGCGGGTCCGCCTTTGGCGGATAGTTATCTATTCATTAATTTTATGGCTAGCAAGAAAATAAAGACAGTAATTAAATTACAAATTCCAGCCGGTAAAGCTAATCCAGCTCCGCCAGTTGGTCCAGCTTTGGGTCAGCATGGTCTTAATATTCAAGAGTTTTGTACCAAGTTTAATGCCGCTACCAAAGACAAAGGAAACGAAATAACTCCAGTAGAAATAACGGTTTTTGAAGATAGAACTTATACTTTTATACTCAAAACACCGCCGGCCGCTGAACTTATTAAAAAAGCAGCTGGCATAGAAAAGGGTTCTGGTAAACCCTTGCAGACTAAGGTAGGTAAAATAACCAAGAAACAGGTTAAGGAAATAGCCGAGAAAAAAATGCCAGATTTAAATGCCAATAATTTAGAGGGTGCTATGAAGATTATTGAAGGTACGGCTCGGCAAATGGGTGTTACAGTAGAGGATTAAAATTTATTTATTAATATGTGGGACCTCGGCTTAAGGCAGAGGGTTTGTACCACGTCAAGGACAGTCTTATGACCAAAGAACAATCGGTCGGTATAAAGGCCAAGAATAAAGGTGGTAGGCGTTATGCTGCCGCCAGTCAGTTAATAGACAAGAGTAAAATTTATAGTTTAACAGAAGCTATAGATTTGCTTAAAAAAATGCCAGCTACCAAGTTTGACGCTTCCATAGAAGCTCATTTTGGTTTGGGTGTGGATGTAAAACAAGCTAATCAACAGGTGCGCGGTTCAGCTGTTTTGCCTCATGGTTTAGGCAAACAAAAACGCGTGGCAGTTTTTTGTTCTGAAGATAAAGTCAAAGCCGCTAAAGAAGCCGGCGCAGTTTTGGTGGGTGGTGAAGAGTTGATTAAGGAAATTCAAACTACTGGCCGTTGTGATTTTGATATTGCTGTGGCCACGCCAGATATTATGCGTCAGTTAGCTCCGATTGCTAAAATTCTAGGACAAAAAGGCTTAATGCCTAACCCTAAAACCGAAACTATTACGCCAGATGTTGTTCAGGCGGTTAAAGAATTAAGCAAAGGTAAAATAAATTTTAAGTTAGACAGTACTGGTAATTTGCACCAAATGGTTGGAAAACTTTCTTTTGATGCTACTAAATTAGCAGATAATATTAGTACCTTATTGGAGGCGATTAAGCGCGCCAAGCCAGCGGCCACTAAAGGTACTTATATTCGTAGTTTTACTTTGTGTACTTCTATGGGACCGGCTATTAAGGTGAGTTCTGTTTAGGTCTATTTTAAGATAAAAGCCAAGGTTGGTGAGTGGGTAAATTTAAATAATTTAGATTAAAATCAAGACTATTAATTATTTATTAGCTTATGATATTATCCGATCGTGACATTAAGAAGTATTTACAGGATAAAAAAATCGGCATTGATCCTTTGTTAGAAGGTTCGGTGCAACCAGCTTCGGTAGATTTGCATTTGGATAAAAAATTTTTAATTTTTCGGCACACCTCACATGCTTTTATAGATGTTAAGGAGCCGATTGCCGATTTAATGGAGGAAATAATAATTAGTGACGATAAACCTTTTATAATACATCCCGGTGAATTTGCTTTGGGTGTTACGGTAGAAAAAATTACTTTAGGAAACGATATGGTAGCTCGCTTGGAAGGTAAATCTAGCTTAGGCCGCATTGGCATTATTGTGCATGCCACAGCCGGATTTATCGATCCAGGTAATTCTTTAAAGCCGACTTTAGAGCTTCATAATATTGGTAACTTACCGGTTAAATTATACGCCAATATGGCCATAGCCCAGGTGGCTTTTATGCCCATGTCTTCGCCAGCGGAAAATCCTTATGATTCTTCACATAAGTATTATGGAGCGTCTGATCCGCAGGCTAGTAAGATTCACGAAAATTTTAAATCTTAAATTGCCAAATCCGTTGCTAGGGGTTAAAGCCCTAAGCAACGGATTTTTTATAAGTACCAAATGAAAAAAGAATCAAATAAAAGAATAATACTGGTTTTTGTCGGAGAAAAATTGGCTGGTAAGGAAATGTCGGCTCGTTATTTAATTAAAAAATATGGTTTTAAAGGTTATCGTTTTTCCAAATTATTGGTGGATATTTTAAGAACATTGGATTTGCCCGTAACTAGACTGAACGAAGCTAATTTAGTGGGCGCTTTACGAGAAAGATTTGGTGGTGGGGTTTTGGCTCAAGCCATTAAGAATAAATTGCAATTAAAAAAAGATGCTCGAGTGGTTATTGATGGTTTAAGACACCCTATTGAATATGAAATTTTAAAGTCTTTGGCCGGTTTTAAGTTAATTTATTTAACCGCTCCGGTAGAGGTTAGATTTAAGCGGGCTAAATCAAGAAGTGAAAAAGTAGGGGAAAGTAAATTTAGTTTGGCCGATTTTAAACGGGAAGAAAAATTACCAACAGAATTATTTATTCGTCGTTTAGGTAAAAAAGCTGATGTTAAGTTAGTTAATGATAAGGATTTAATTGGTTTGTACCGACAAATAGATGAAAAGATAATGGGCAAAAAGAATTTAAAGAAGTAAGTTTTATAAAGTCAGTGTAGGGCCTATTTAATTTTTGATTTAGTTATTATGAAATTATTAGTCAAAAAGTTGGATGCAAGAGCTAAAGTGCCTTCTTATGTGCATCCTTATGATGCTGGTTTAGATTTGTTTGCTTTAGAGGACTATGTGGTTCCAGCAGGCCAACGTTTAACTGATATTCGTACCGGTATTGCTATGGTTATACCGGAAGGCTATGTGGGTTTGTGTTGGGATAAATCTGGCTTAGCGGCCAAAGCTGGTTTAAAGGTTATGGCCGGGGTTATAGACAGTGGTTTTCGCGGGGAACTTAAATTAGTCGTATTTAATACCAGCAATCAGGATTATACTTTTAAGGCTGGTGAAAAAGTTATGCAAATATTAATTCAACCGGTTTTATCCGTAGAAGTGGAAGAAGTGGAGGACTTAGACGATACTTCCCGCGGTCAAGGTAGTTGGGGTAGTACGGGGAAATAAATCAAGGCTTGCCTTTATAAAAGAGCAAGCCTTGAGAATTATTTGTTTATTGAATCGATAGCAGAGTCAATCAAGTCTTTATTTTCTGAGAAAAGAAAATGAATGCTTTTGAATTTTTTAGAATATTCTGATAAATCAACATAGTGATCTCGTAGGACTTTACTGTATTCCGTATTTTGTTCTAAGCATTCGTCAATAGCATGGGTAATATAACCCAATTTTTCTAGACTGTTGAAATATTTACCCAAATCAGTCTGTTCATATTGAAGTTCATAGGCTTCGATAAAGAAATCTATTATTAGGTCTTTAATTTCTGGATTGGAAATCGGTAAGCTATCTAAGTAAGCATACATAATTTTTTTTTCAGTATTTTGTATAGCTTCTTTATCACCGTTATTTTTTTCTTCTACCGATTGGTCATAGCCAAATTTTTTATTGGCTTTTCTTTTTGGTCTTTCCCCAAAGTCATGAATTAGGGCTGAGACCACCAGAAGGAAGAAAGGATCTTTGGTGGCTTTTTCTCCATACTCTATTATTATGGCTATGATTGTTATGAGAGTTTGTTTTACGGTATGTTCTAGAGTATTTTCTCTTTGTTTATGGTTTTTAAAATCACCCCACCTTAATACGGTTTTTAATTTTTTTATAGGGAGATTTAACCATTTCTCTAAAGAAGTTTTATTATTATAGTCTCTATAATTATTCATTTTTGACTCCATTTTTAATGGACATTTTGTTTATTTGCCTCTACCTTAACCTTGAATTGTCACTCAGTCAAGCTATAAGGTATAATTAATAAAAGAATAAAAGTTATTATTTTTTATTGTTATCCTATCTGCCAATTGGCTAGTTAGGGCTAAAATAATCAAATGCAACAATATCTAAGTTTACTGCAGGAAGTTTTAGACAAAGGCGAAACTAAGACCGATCGTACTGGTACGGGCACTATTTCTTTATTTGGCGCTCAGCGTAAGTATGATTTACGCCAAGGTTTTCCTTTGGTAACCACTAAAAAGGTTAAGTATGAAAGTATAGTTAGAGAACTTTTATGGTTTTTGCATGGTGCTACTAATATCCACGATGATAATTTAACCGACCATACGCCTATTTGGGATGCTTGGGCTGATGAACAAGGAAATTTGGGTCCGATTTATGGTTATCAGTGGCGCAGATGGGAAAAATTCACTTGGGATGAATCTGCCAAGTCTTACCAAAAAAGTTACGTAGATCAAATAAATTGGGTTATTGAAGAAATAAAAAATAAACCTGATTCCCGTAGGTTAATAGTAAGCGCCTGGAATGTGGCGGATTTACCCAAAATGGCCCTTTTACCCTGCCATGTTTTGTTTCAATTTTATGTGGTAAATAACAGACTGGATATGCAGCTTTATCAAAGAAGCTGCGATATGGCTTTGGGTGTGCCTTATAATATTGCCAGTTATGCCACTCTGTTAACTATCGTGGCTCAGGAGTGTAATTTAACGCCAGGGATTTTTACGCATACTCATGGTGATACGCATATTTATCTTAATCATTTAGTTGGGGTAAAAGAGCAGTTAAACAGACAACCTTATTCTTTACCTAAATTAATTGTTGCTAAAAAACCTTTAGTTGAATTAAAAGTAGAAGATTTTATTTTAGAAAATTATAAGCATCATCCTTTTATAAAATTTGAAGTAGCTGTTTAATTTTTAAAGTTATTCCCTCCGTTTGCATGAATAGGTGAGGAGGTCTAAAAAGTAGTTAAATTATGGAATTTTCAATTATAGCGGCTGTAGATAAAAATAATGGCCTCGGTAAGGCTGGCACATTAGTTTGGCGTTTAAAAGGCGACCTAGAGCATTTTAAGGCCATTACAACGCGTTCTGTGGCCTTGGGCAAGCAGAATGCTGTTATAATGGGTAGTGTTACTTGGCTTTCTTTACCAGAACAATTTAGGCCTTTGCCGGATAGGCTTAATGTGGTGTTAAATCATCATCAGGATTTTATTTTGCCAGCCGGGGTAATTTTGGCCACTTCGTTTGACGAAGCTTTAGAACAGTTAGTGGCTCGGGATGATATAGGGGAAATATTTGTTATTGGTGGGGCTAGTGTTTATGCTATGGCCATTAAGCAGCCGGCTTGTACCAGGATTTATTTAACCAGAATAGACAAAGAATTTGATTGCGATGTATTTTTTCCAAGCGTGGATGAATCTGTTTTTGTGGAAGCCGTAGTTTCGCCAGAACAGAAGGAAAAGGATATTAGCTATCGTTTTTTTGAATACGTTAAAATAGTAGAATAACCTTACGTAGTTTTAACTAAGAAGATATTTACTTAACTTGTTGACGAGTTAATATTTTTATGTTATTATAGATTGAAAATAAAAATAAAACATTAACTTTAAAAATGGAGATAAAATGGTTTACCCGTTTTTTACTGAGAAAATAATTTCTTTAAAAGAAATTGAAGATATTTTTATAGAGGTTGGTAAATATGATATCAATAATGTGATTGTTTTTGATATTAGGAACAGAAGCCTAATCAAATTAATAAAAGAACATATTACCAGCCGGCTACTTAGTAAAGATTTTATTTCTAATCTGAATAAAATATGGGAGGCAGATCATTGGAGTTTTATTCATGATTTGGAGGATATATTATCAACTTTAGATAATTTCAGAAGGTATGATTTAGTGATCATTAATAATGATTTTATGAATAAAAAAGCCTTATTGGAAGTAAAAAAGAATCTGGAATTTAAAAAAACAGATTTAATAATTATAAAATGGGGGATAAATCCTGATAAAATAGAAGTATTAAAAAAAATTTTTGTTTAAACATAAGCTGATTATCTTAAAAAGGGTAATCAGCTTTATTTTTTTGTTTAGTTGGGTTAGGATATGTATAGTTAACTTTTAAACTATGATTAAAAAGGGGCTATTTATAGTAATAGAGGGAACAGACGGTTCGGGAAAAACCTTGCAGACTGCTTTGTTGTCTAAGGCTTTGCGTAAGCAAGGTAAAAAAGTGCAAGTAATCAGTTTTCCTCGTTATGGTCAGCCGTCGGCTAAGTTAGTGGAGCAATATTTGAATGGTTATTTTGGCCAAAGCTGGCAGGTGAGCCCCTATCAAGCCTCATTGTTTTATGCAGTGGATAGGTTTGCGGCGACTAAGCAAATAAGAAATTGGTTAAAACAGGGGCGGATAGTTATAGCCAATCGTTATGTCTTTAGTAATGCCGCTCATCAAGGTGGTAAAATAGTAAACATTAAAGAAAGAAAAAAGTATTGGCAATGGCTAATTGATTTAGAATATAATCTGTTAAATATACCCGAACCAGATATTACTTTTTTACTCCATGTTTCAGCTAAATTAGCTCAGCAATTAGTGGATAAAAAAACCAAACGGTCTTATATAAAGTCTGGCAAAAAGCGAGATATACACGAGAATGATTTGAATCATTTGCAAGCGGCGGAGAAGGCTTATTTAGAGTTGGTTAAGTTATATAAGTTAAAAGTTATAAAATGTCAGGAAGGAGGTAAATTATTAGAACCACAAAAAATAAACAATAATCTTCAAAAAATAATAAAATAAAAATTTCAAGGAGGAACAAAGTGAATAATTTAAAAATTAACCAAAGAATGATTGATACGATAACGGTATTAATTAAAGTATTGGCTACTTCGCCCACTGAATTTTCTCGTTATATTACTGGGTATTTTTCTAAAGTAAATAATTTGGAAGAGCAGGAAGATTTATTTTTTGAATTTTATAGCCACCTATCATTATTGATTGATGAAAAGAATCACAGTTATTTTGAATTAGGTAGTGATTCTTTAAAAGATCAAATTGGTCAAGCCTTAATTAATTTTGTTAATAATTCAAAATTAATACCCAATAATCGTTTCGCAAAAAAGTTTATAACCAGACTGGTTGATTATTGTCATTCTGGCCATTATTCTTCAGTAGTGGTGGATGCTCATCCTTTAGCAATAAGTTTAGGTTTCTATTCTTAGTGGTTGGTATTATTATTTTTAAAATCTGATATAATTTGTTTATATGGAACTGGAACCGATTATCGGGCTGGAAATACATGTTCAGCTAAAAACTAAATCTAAAATGTTTTGCGCTTGCGACAATACTGGCGAGGACCAAGCGCCCAATACGACTATTTGTCCAATTTGCACTGGACATCCCGGCACTTTGCCTGTGCCTAATAAAGTAGCTATAGCTATGGCTAGTCAGGCGGCTTTAGCTTTGCATTTAAAAGTTAACAGTCATTCTAAATTTGATAGAAAAAATTATTTTTACCCCGATTTGCCTAAAGGCTACCAAATATCTCAATATGACGAGCCTTTAGCCAGCGAGGGTTATTTAGAAATAGTGGTTGCTAAAGAAACGATTCGTATTGGTATAGAAAGGCTTCATTTGGAAGAGGATACGGCCAAGCTTTTACACGGACAAGGTAAAACTTTAGTGGATTTTAATCGGGCTGGTACACCTTTAATGGAAATAGTAACCAAGCCAGATATTAAAACTCCGGAACAGGCTAGGGTTTTTTTGCAGGAACTTAGACTTATTTTGCGTTATTTGGAAGTTTCTGATGCTGATATGGAAAAAGGTCATTTGCGTTGCGATGCTAATATATCTTTAAGACCGAAAGGGGAAGATAAATTTTATACCAAAACAGAAATAAAGAATATGAATTCTTTTAAGTCAGTGGAAAAAGCCTTGGCTTACGAAATTAATCGGCAAACTGATTTATGGCAACACAATAATCCGCCAATTAAAACAGTTACTCGTGGTTGGGACGATAAAAAAGGAATAACAGTTGAACAAAGGGAAAAGGAAGCGGTTAATGATTATCGTTATTTTCCTGAACCAGATATACCACCCTTAAATATTAATCCAGAAGAAATACAAAATTGGCAAGTTAGTTTGCCAGAATTGCCAGCTAATCGTCGTTGGCGTTTGCAAACCGATTATGGTTTAGCTTTGGCCGAGGCTCAGCTTTTAACAGATGATAAGGAATTAGGAGATTATGTACAAAGGGTAGTTAAATCTTTAAGTAATGAACTAGAAGGAGAATTAAAAGCAGCGGCTAAATTGGCAGTTAATTGGATATTGCATAAGTTAACACCAATTATGTTAGCGGCTGGTTTAACTATAGATAAATTACCTTTTTCCTTAAGCCAAATGACAGAATTTTTGCTTTTGGTATCCCGCCGGCAAGTTAATTCCACTAATGCCCAACTATTGCTTAAAACAATGGTAGAAACAGGTAAACCACCCGTAGCTATTTTGGAAGATAATGATTTAGCCCAATCGTCTTCCAGTGACGGTTTAATTGAAATAATAAAGACGGTTGTTAGTCAATATCCCGATCAAGTAGCTCAGTTTAAGGCCGGCAAGGATCCGGTGATAAAATTTTTACTGGGTGCAGTTATGAAGCAGGCTAAGGGCAAGGCTGATCCTTTGGAGGCGGAAAATAATTTAAGAGAATTTTTAAAATAAATTTAGAGGCTTAAGTTTTTTGTTATTATTTTTTTAGCTTGTCTGGCGCTGGTAATCCAGGTAATGCCTGGCATTTTTTTAAACCAAGTCATTTGTCGTTTGGCGTACTGTTTGGTGTGTAAGTTTATTAGGTCGCTAGTTTCTTTTAGATTGATTTGTTGTTTTATTAATTGAGTCGTTTCTTTATAGCCAATAGTTTTAAGCAGTACGGAATTAGGATAATTTTTAAGCAGGAAAGTTGTTTCTTTTATTAAACCTTGCCTGAGCATTTGCTTAGTTCGTTTTTTTATTTTGCTGGATAATTTAGAATTATTTAAGTTTATTCCCAAAATTAAGGTATTGGGTCTGGATTCGGATTGTTGATTTTTGTTAAAGGATTGGCCAGTGGTTAAAACGTACTCTAAAGCTCTAACAAGGCGTCGGGGATTTTGTTTGTCTATAATAGCGTAAGTTTTTGGGTCAGCTTTTTTAAGCTGGATGAGTAGTTGTTTTAGGTTTAATTTGTTTAGTTTTTTTTGTAAGGCTTTATTCGGTTTGGCTTGGGGAAATAGATAGCCTTGGGTAATGGCCGAAAGATATAAACCAGTGCCGCCTACCATAATAGGTAAATAACTATTGGTTGATAGTTTATGGATAAGCTGGTTGGTTTGGTTTTGGAATTTTACCACGGAATAAGTTTTGTTTGGTTTAAGTTCGTCAATGAAAAAGTGAGGTATACCATTTACTGAATATACTTTTTTAATCCCTAAGTTTTTTCGCCACTGTTTGTTTGTTTTTTGCCAATGACCCGTTGGTTGATTCGTACCAATTTGAGCTTGCTGATAAATTTGCCTGGAATCAGCCGAAATTATGCAACCATGGTATTTTTTGGCCAATAGTAAAGCTAAATCGGTTTTACCACTGGCCGTCGGGCCGGTAATAACCAATAACCAAGGCTTTTTGGCTAAGTTGACTTTTTTAATCATTACCTATAAGGTAAGGCTAATAAAAATAAAAAACAATACTTTAAAATAATTATGGGAGCCAATAATGTTGGAAGATATTATTAAATTTATATTGCCAATAGTTTTTACCGAGAGTGTTCCTTATATATTATTTGAATACGGTTTTAACTATCAACAAGCAACTATAATAAGCTTAATAATTATGGCTTTAAAGTTGGTAGTAGATGTTTTTTTTATAAGATTTGTTTTTTTGGTTGTTCATAAAATAATTAAGCGCGCCTGGCGTTTGTTAAAGATTTTTTTCTGGAAAAAAAATATTTTCTATACAAAAAGTTTATCCAGAAAGAATTTAAAGGTAATCCAAATAGTCACCTTTTTTGGCAGATTAAGTTTTATTTACCATAAGCCAATTAAGGCCGCTAACAGATTAAAGAACCGGTTAGTAAATTGGATGGTTGGTGTGGGTGCTATAGCTATCTTTTTTATGTCAGTTATACCAGCCTTACCTATTCTTGCTGCTACTCCGGTTTTAGCTTATGTAGCTTTAACAGTCAATAGACCGTGGTATAAATTTAATAATTGGCTGTTTATAGCTTTATTTGTTGGTTCGGAAATAAAAATATTCTATACTACTTTTGGTATATATAATTTTTAAAAAAAGGGTTGTTCGTTAAAAAACGAATAGCCCTTAATTTATTTATTAGCTACGGGTTTTAATTTCTTCTAGAAGTTTGTTAATAAAATCTTCTTTATTTATATTAAGTAGTTCTTTTTGGCCACGTACCCGGGCAGCTAATTTACCGGAAGCTATTTCTTTGTCGCCAATAACTAAACTGTAGGGTATTTTTTCTTGGGAAGCTTGTCTTATTTTATTACCCACTGTTTCGTTATTAAAATCCACTTCCACACGCAATTGATGAGTTTTTAATTCAGCGGCCAATTGTTGGCAAAAGTCATGATGATTTTGTCCAACTGGTAATATTTTAACTTGAATAGGTGATAGCCACAGGGGGAAATTGCCAGCTGTTTTTTCTATCATAAAAGCAATGGTTCTTTCCAAAGCGCCTACGGAAGAGCGGTGAATAACGACTGGCTGTTCTTTGATCCCTTGTTCGTTAATATATTCCAGATTGAATCTGGCTGGTAAACAAAAATCGTATTGGATGGTAAAAGCCGTATCTTCTTTACCTAGCACGTTTTTCATTTGAATGTCTATTTTGGGGCCGTAAAAAGCTGCTTCATCCGGAGCTTCTACAAAAGGAGCCTTAAGATCTGTTAATACTTGTTTTAAAGATTTTTCAGCCTCTTGCCATTTGTCTGGAGCGTCGTAATATTTTTTAGTGTTGTTAATATCGCCTAAAGATAGCCGATAGGAATAATCAACTCCTTTTTCAAAACCAAGCTGACCTACAGAAAACTCTATTAAATCAATAACTTCTTTTAATTCAGTTAGTGCTTGATCAGGCCGACAAAAAATATGAGAATCAGCCAAACAAAATGTTCTAACCCTCATTAAACCGGTTAGTTCACCAGATTTTTCGTATCGGTAAAGTTGAGCTAATTCGGCCAACCGCAAAGGTAATTCGCGATAACTGCGTAACTTATCTTTATACAACATAAAATGATGTGGGCAAGTCATTGGCCTTAGGACTAATTTATCCTCATCAATATTCATGACCGGGTACATGGTGTCTTTATAGTAGGGATAATGACCGGAGATTTCGTAAAGTTTTACTCGAGCGATATCGGGTGTAATAACATGTTTATAATCCCGTTTAATTTCTTCATCGGTAATGAATCTTTCTATTTCACGACGAATAGTAGCGCCTTTGTCTGTCCAAAGGGGTAGACCAGGTCCAACTTCTTCAGCAAAAACAAATAAATCCAGTTCTTTACCTAATTTTCGGTGGTCACGTTTTTGCGCTTCAATTCTTAATTCAAGATAATCATTAAGTTCTTGTTGATCGTTAAAAGCTAAGCCGTAAATACGGGTTAACATAATATTAGCTTCGTCACCCCGCCAGTAGGCGCCGGCTAATCTGTCTAATTTGAAGGATTGAGGATCTATTTCTTTTAGGTTATCGGCATGACCGCCACGACATAAGTCGGTGAATTTACCGGAAGTATAGAGAGTTAATTGTTGGGCTTGGTTATTAAATTCTTCTATCAATTCCAATTTGTAAGGATTGTCGGCAAAAAACTCTTTAGCTTCTTTGTAGGAAATATCTTTTTTTTCAAAATTAGACCAGCTAAGTAAAATTTCTTTCATTTTATTTTCTATTTTTGGCAAATCATCTTGGCTAATAGGTTCAGGAAATTCAAAATCATAGTAAAAACCATTTTCTATAGCTGGCCCAATAGTTCTTTTGGTTTGAGGCCAGATTTCTAAAACTGCCGCCGCTAATAAATGAGCGAGGGAGTGTCGTTTAGTAGACAAAATTTCTTCTTTAGTCATAAATTTATTATTTATAAAATAAAACAACCCAAACGATTATAATCGTTTGGGACTCTCATTTAACATGAGGGTGGTTCCACCCAAATTCCCTTGGCTGGTTAAGGCTAGGGCGCTCTTTTAAAAATTGTTTGGCGTGATTAGCCTATAAACTTAAGGAAAGGGCTTGATAAAATCCTTTTGACAATTGGTAGTTGCCACAACTTCACGTCTTATTAAGTATAAAGTTAATTATTAGACTTAGTCAAATGGTCTTAAAAATTATTTTACCTTTAATGTAATGTGTTCCGGTACGGTTGGTACGGTTGTTACCCAAAAGGGAGCCAACTCTGTTTCTACTCTGATTACACCAGGGATGGTATCGAAATAATTTTTTATTTCTTCCGGAGTTCGGCCGATTAAATCATATTTATTAAAGGCTTTATCAGGTTCGGTAATTGTAACCTGGGCTAAAAACTTTATTTTTAAATCAGCAGCTGATGAATCTTCGTTTATTATATCAATATTAATAGTTAGACTTTCTTCCTCAATGGATAAAACTTTTTTGCCGTTTTCTTGATGATTTTGCAGGTAGTCTAGTAATTGGGTACGCAAATCAGCTGACTCATAAAAAATAGCGGTTATTTTTTCAGTTATTTGATATTTAAATTCGCTAGCTGAAGTACCAGCCGGAACGCTTGGTTTTTCGTTAATAGTTTCATTTTGGTAAACCACAGCGTAAGATTTTTCTTCGTTTGGCAATTGTTCCCTTAGTTTGGATAAGGCTTGAGGTACCAACTGGTTGCTTAATTCTTTACGGGCTTGTTCAAAATCTAAAGAGGTAACCTTATTACCTGGTTTGGCTGCTCTTTTCATTGGATTAGTTGACTGGCCGTATATTTTATCTCGTAAGGGTTGTTTAAGACCGGGAATACTAAAACGTCCAGCGGCTATTTCTCCACCTGAGCCAGGTTCATCGGCCACTACTTTTATTTCTATTTTACCCTTAGCCGGTACAGTTACAGTTTCTTGAATTCGGAATAATATGTTATCGGTTGATAATAAACGGGTAGTGGCAATAAGAGTTTGGTCGGCGTTATTTTCGTTTATTAAAGATAATAATCCCGAGGCCTTTTCTTCCAATTCGTCGGAAGGAGAAGCTGGGAAGGTTTTTTCTTGACTTAGTTCCAGTTGTTTTACGGTTGCTTTAATGCCGTTTTGTCCAACTGCTAAGGTAGCTTCCATTACAGTGTTATCGGGTTTTATTTCCAAAGTAATTGTTGCTCGAGCCAAGGAATAGTATAGGATCAACGATGTTATAGCTACTACGGCCACTAAAAAACTTATAACAATCCTTTTGATAGGTAGGTTGTTATTTAGAGGAGTTGGCTCAGTGTCTCGTATTGTTGGTATACGATGACGTGACATAAAAAGATTGGTTAAGGAAAATTACTATTCTTACTATAACAGAATTAGTTTAATAAGTCAGCTAGTTAGACAATCGGGGCCTAATAGTTTTTGGCAGGTTGTTATAAAATCAGATGATAGATTTAAACGATAAGGGGTAGCAATTTTTTTCCAAAAACCGTTTTGATAAATCTCAAAATATACTTTAGTTTGACCAGACCAACGCATAATTAAAGCTTTTAGTTGTTGCATGGCGTCAGTTGAGATATTGGCTGGTAATTTTATGGAGCATTCTTTGGGAAAGGAAGTAGTTTTTTTAAGGGGTTCTTCTTCGGAAGTTTTTGGCTCGTTATTTTTTTTAAGAGAGGCATCAGATAAAAGTTGTAGGGAATTTATTAAAATTTTTCTTTCCCCATTTTTACTGGAGAGTTTTCCTCTGACCATGATTATATTATCGTTAATTAATTGACTGCGATAACGACGATAAGTTTCAGGGAAGGCTATTAATTCGGTATTACCAGTTAAATCTTCGATTGAGCAAAAAGCCATGGCTTCACCTTTTTTGGTATTTATTTCTTTGGTTTTGGTGATTAGCCCGGCTACTGTGACATTTGGTTCCCCTGGTAGTTCATTTAAATTATTTAAAGGAACTGTTTGGACTGTTAATTCATTGGCGTATTTGGAAAAAGGATGTTCACTAACATAAAGACCTAAGAGTTCTTTTTCCCAGCTTAATTTATCATCTTTGTCTGTTTTGTTAGAATTGGTTAATTTTAGAGGTGGTCGAGAGTCTGTTTGGCTACTAGCAAATAGACTGGTTTGTTTAGAAGCTTTAAGTTTAGAAGCGTTTTTAGCATAGGCCAAAAGCTCATTCATATTATCCAACAACTGCTGTCTTTCGGGGTGCAGACTGTCTAAGGCGCCACATTTAGTAAGGCTGTCTAAATATTTTTTTGATATGTCCTTGCCCGACAAACGCCAAAGCAGATCTTCTAAATTGGCAAATTTGCCATTTTGTTTTCGTTCGCGGATTACGGAAGCTACCACTTGTTCACCTAGATTTTTAACAGCGTTTAATCCAAAGCGGATCATGTTATCGTTTATAACTGTGAAAGTTGATAAACTTTCATTTATATCCGGTGGTAAAACTTGTATGTTAAGTCTTTTACATTCAGCTACAGCTTGGGCAATAGTCGGTAAGTCACCAGCTTCAGCTGTCATTAAAGCAGACATGAATTCTGTTGGATAATTGGCTTTTAAATAAGCTGTTTGGTAGGCTACGATGCCGTAAGAAGCGGCGTGCGATTTGTTAAAACCATAAGCGGCAAAAGGTTCAATTAGCTCCCAAAGCTGTAGAGCTTTTTTTTCTTTTAAGCCGCCGGTAATACAGCCGGTAATAAACTTTTCTTTTTGTCGGGCCATTTCCTTAAGAATTTTTTTACCCATGGCTTTACGAAGCTTATCAGCTTCTAGCCAGCTATAACCAGCTAATTCAATAGCTATTAAAAGGACATCATCTTGGTAAGTAATAATACCGTAGGAATCTTTAAGAATTTTTTCTAAACGAGGATCAAGATAGGAAATCATTTTAGGGTTATGTTTCCGTTTGATAAATTCTGGTATGGAATTCATTGGGCCAGGCCGAAAAAGGGCGACCATAGCCATAATATCCGTGATACTAGACGGTTTAAGTTCTTTGAGATAGCGAGTCATGCCACTACCGCCTAATTGGAACATACCCATAGTTTCTCCTTGAGCCATTAAGGAAAAAGTTTTTTCATCATTTAAAGGAATACTGCCTAAGTCTATATTGACGTTTTTGGTTTTTTTAATTATTTCAACAGCATTACCCATGATAGACAGGTTGCGAATACCCAAAAAGTCCATTTTAACCAAGCCAGCATCTTCACATGACCACATGTCGTACTGGGTTATAACATGCTTACCTTCGCCATCGTATTGTAAGGGGGTGTAGTCGGTTAAGGGGGTAGGTGAAATAACCACACCGGCAGCGTGGACTGAAGAATGCCGAACACAACCTTCAACTTTTTGCGCCAGGCTAAGCAGTTGGCTGATTTGCGGGTCATTATCGTTTAGTTCTTTTAGTTCTTGGTTTTCTTGCAAGGCTCTTTTTATAGTCATAGGAAAACCTTGTTGGCCAAAAGGGATTAGTTTAGCCACTCGATCACATAAACTATATGGGTAACCTAAAGCTCGGCCGACATCACGTACGGCTGCTCGGGCGGCCATAGTTCCAAAAGTAACTATTTGAGCCACATGATCAATTCCGTATTTGGCAGTTACGTAAGCGATTACCTGATCACGTTTATTATCGGAAAAATCCATATCAACATCAGGTGGAGACGGTCTTTCTGGATTAAGAAATCGTTCAAAGGGCAAATTATAAGTTAGGGGATTAACCGTAGTAATACCTATTAAAAAAGAAGCTAAACTGCCGGCGGCGCTACCTCGAGTAGTAGCTATAATACCTTGCTGTCTGGCCCAGTTTACAAAGTCAGCTACGACCAAAAAATAACTGGCATAGCCTTTTTTCATTATGATATTTAATTCGTATTCCAATCGTTGCCTAACATCTTCCGTAACGCCAGTTTTATAATGTTTGGCCAGACCGTGTTCGGTCAGTAATCTTAAATAGGCTTCGGGTGTTTCTTTTTCTGGTGTTGGGTAGGTAGGAAAAAATCTTTGACCTAAAGAAATATCTACGTTCAGTTCATCAGCTAAATCGCCGGCGTTGTCTAGGGCGTCGTGGAAGTCTGGCAATTCTTGGCGTAGCTCGGCTTCGGTTTTAAGGGAGCTATCTACCTTCCTCATATCCAGTCTTTTATCATCGGTGACGGTTTTGCCGGTTTGGATGCAGACCATTATGTCTTGAGCAGCAGCATCTTCTTTTTCTAAGTAATGGCAATCTTGGGTGGCCACTAAGGGGATACTTAATTCTTTACCCCATTGTCGTAAAGATTTATTTAGTTCAATTTGTTCTGTTAATTCCGGATGTGATTGAATTTCTAAGTAAAAATTTTCTTCGCCAAATATTTGTTGATAGTTTCGTATGGTTTTTTTTATTTTTTTAGTGTCACCTAATTTTATAGCTTGCGGTATTTCACCTTTTAAACAAGCAGATAAACCCACCAAACCTTCAGCGTATCGGGCTAAAGTGGCTTGATCAATTCGAGGTTTATAATAAAAACCTTGTAGATGGGCAATAGAGGATAATTTAATTAGGTTGCGGTAACCTTGTAAATTTCTAGCTAACAGGACTAAATGATAATTATGGTCATCTATTTTGGTTTGTTTGTCTACTAAGCGTCTAGGGGCAACATAGGTTTCCATACCTAATATAGGTTTTAATCCGGCAGTTGTGGCTTCTTTGTAAAACTCCACCAAACCGTACATTACTCCATGGTCGGTTAAAGCCAAAGAAGTAAAACTTTTGTTTTTGGCATTGGCTACTAGATCGGGTATTTTAGGCAGGCCATCAAGCAAGGAGTAATGGGAGTGTACGTGAAGGTGGGAAAAATTAGACATAATAAATAAAAACACGAATCAAGAATTATGGGTCGTGATTATAATATTTTTAGGGTTTTTAAGAGTTCTTAATTCGCGGCTTGTAAGGGTTTTTTATTTTTTCTTAGTAGAGGAGGTTTTTTGGGTTAATTTTTTTTCCAAGATGTAGCCGACTAAATCTTTTAAGCCAACGGCTAAAATAGATAAATAAGAAGCAGAACTTTCTAGTTTTTCTTTTACCAGATTGATTAGATTTTCTAATTTTAGAGCACCTTGTTCAATCAGGGCGGTTATTTTGACTAAGCGTCGGATGATAACTAGGGCGTAAATTAACAGCCAGCCTAGTAAAAAAGAAACACCGACTACTGAAATAGCAATAGCGATATTTAGTATGTCGGCACTAGTTTGTAGATACATAAATTATTGTTTAAGAGTAACTTTTTTAAGTATAGCATAAAGCCCTGCTGGGCATACATTATTTATGCTATTATATATAATATATGGATGAGTTAAATAATCAACAGCTTAAGCTGGGTTATTGGTATATTAAACATAAAGAAACTTTGCAGGCCGGTATTTTTGGTGTAGTTGGAGCCGGATTAGTTTTGTTATTGGTGTATGCTGGTTGGCAAATAACTTCTTTGCTTCTTAATTGGAAAAATGAAGAGTTAATGTTAAAACAATTGGTGGAAAGTCGTGTAGAAACTTATGATTATAATCAACGGCACGCTCCAGAGGAAATTGCCGTAGGTTATAAAGCGGCCGTACCAGCCGGGGTTGGTCGGTATGATTTAGTGGTGGCTATTAGGAATAATAATGCTAATTGGGCGATTACGGATTTTTCTTATAGTTTATTAGTTGAGGGGCAAGAATTTAAGGGTACAAATTTTCTTTTACCGCAGGAAGATAAATATTTGATTATACCTCAGGTGGAGTTAAAGTATCGTCCGTCCCAATTCGATTTAGAAATTACTAATTTAAGTTGGCGGCGTATTCGAGAAAATAATAGCTATGCTTGGTCTAATTTTTCTGTCAAAAATGAAAAGTTTGAACAATTGTTTGCTGAAGGAGATGGTCAAGCCAGTTCTAGTTTAAAATTTTCTTTAATGAATTTATCAGCTTATGGTTATTTGCAGGTGCCAGTTAATGCAATTTTATTGCGTGGTAATGAAGTGGTAGCGGTGGCTCGTCAGATTTTGCCTGAATTAATTAGTGGTCAAACTAAAGAGATGGAATTTTATTGGCCAGGGCAGGTTATTTATGCTGACAAACTTTTAATAAAACCAGAAGTGAATATTTTTAGAAGCGATAGTATTTTAACGTTTTAATTGATGTGGTTGAAGATTAAAGGATTTTTTATCGGTTTAGATGTTACTTTGTTGCTGTTGACTTTTTTGTTGATGTGCATAGGTTTAGCCGAAATATATTCCAGCGCTTTAACTAGGCCAGAGCTGTTACCTTTTTTTTGGCGGCAATTATCAGCTGCTGGTTTAGGTTTGGTAGCTTTATTGGTTATTTCCTTGGTTGATTATAGAATTTATCGTTCTTGGTCGCGTTTGATATATTTTGGGGGCTTAGTTTTGTTGGTAGCTGTTTTGCTATTTGGTCAAACCGTGCGTGGTACAACTGGTTGGTTTAATTTGGGTTATTTTAATTTTCAACCAGTGGAGTTAGTTAAATTTTTTTGGGTTATTGTTTTGGCTGGTTATTTAGCTCAGGCTGGACCACCCTTAACTTGGAGTAAAACATTTTGGGCAACAGTTCTTTTATTGCCTTTAGTTTTTTTGATATTAGTACAGCCGGATTTCGGTTCAGCTTTTTTACTTTTATCAGTTTGGGGTGTTTTGTTGGCGGCGGTGCCTAAAACTAAGCAATGGTGGTTTGTTATGTTGGGTTTGGTGGCGGTAGTGGCTTTGGTAGGTAGTTTTTTCTTAAAAGATTATCAACGACAACGTTTGTCTAATTTATTTAATCCTCAATCTGACAGATTAGGTAGTGGTTACAATGTAACGCAATCGGTTATTGCTGTGGGTTCAGGGGGCTTATGGGGTCGGGGTTTGGGTTTGGGTACACAGAGCCAGCTTAAATTTTTACCAGAACAACACACGGATTTTATTTTTGCTTCTATTGCCGAAGAATTGGGATTAATTGGCAGTTTATTAGTTTTGACTTTGTGGGGCGCTTGGTTTGGGCGCTTGGTTTGGTTATTGCGACGTTTAAGGGATGATTTTGCTGTTTTGTTAGCAGTGGGCATTTTTAGTATTTTTGCCACCCAGGTTACTTTTAATATCGGCATGAATATTGGTTTATTTCCGGTGGTTGGCTTAACTTTACCTTTTTTGAGTTATGGCGGCTCTTCTTTAATAATGAGCTTGGCAGCGGTGGGTATTTTATTGAATTTATTCCGTCATTATGGTCGGGGAGCCCCGCAAGAAGCTTTACCCGAGATTGACAGGCGGGCCTCATCTTTGGTATTATAATTGGCACAATTTAACATTTATTGGTTGGTGGTTTTATGACAAATGATGGTAAAGGTAATCAATTATCTAAAGAGATTTTGCATTTAGTGTCATATTGTCCTTTATGTCAGGCTCCGGCTCGGCCTAAGAAAATAAGAGTTTTACAGACTAAGGATGATAATCAACTAATTCATATAGATTGTAGCTTGTGTCATAGCTCAATTTTAGCTCTGGTTATTAACTCTGGTTATGGAGTTACTTCAGTCGGTTTGGCTACAGATTTAACGGACGAAGAAGCAATGCATTTTCAGAACAGCCCCAAAATAACCACTGATGATGTCATAGCCATCCATGATTTACTTTTTAATTATTTATAAATTATGATAAAATTATCTGTTTCTTCTAGAAGCGATCAAGGTAAGACGGTTAAAAAAATAAGAACGCAAGGTTTAGTGCCGGGTGTTGTTTATGGTAATAGTGTAGATAATCAGCCGGTGTCTGTTGATAAATTAGTCTTTGATAAAATTTATCGTCAAGTTGGTGAAAGTAGTTTATTTGATTTAGTGGTAGACGGTCGGGAGCCAGTTAAGGTTTTGGTTAAAGAAGTTCAGATTCATCCGACTACTGGACAGGTTAGGCATGTGGATTTTCATCAAATAAAAATGGACGAAAAACTTACTGTGGAAGTTCCAATTAAATTTATCGGTGAGCCTAAGGCGGTTAAAGAATTAGGTGGTATTTTGGTAAAAAATATAAGCTCTATAGAAGTGGAATGTTTGCCTAAAGACTTGGTTCATGAAATAGAGGTGGATATTACTGGTTTGGCTGAATTTAATAAAGGCTTGTTGATTAAAGAAATTAAACTGCCCCAAGGCCTTAAATTGATTAGCGGTGGTGAAGAAGTTTTGGTGGTGGTAACAGAACCTAGATCGGAAGCGGAATTGGAAGAACTTAAGCAAGAAGTTAAAGAAGATGTTTCTAAGATAGCTAAAGTGGAAGATAAAGAAGGTAAGGAGGATGAAGACGAAGAAAAGGATTCTTCTGATAAATAATTTTAAATTAAAAAATACCCTTCTGTTTAGACAGAGGGGTATTTTTTTAAATATCTGTCGTGAAAATTGGTTGATTATTATAGGTTTTGCCGTATTTAACCAACCATTTATTTTCGTTTGACACTAAAAATTTTTCATTTTTTTCATTTATATCCAAGATTATTCTTTCAGTGTCAAAAGTTATTTTGTTTATAACCAGGCCGATGTTTTTTTGGCCATTGGTTATAACAACAGTCAAAGGGAATTGTTTGTTGTAGTTTCTGGCCAAATATTCCCAGTGTTCTATTAATGTTTGCATCTGCGCCTCTGTTTTTATTTAGAAAAAGTTATAAGTCGGTCTTTTTGATTAAGATCTTTTTGTATATCTATTTGATAAGGTTTTACTAAAGTCTTATTGAGGAGTTTTAAAGGAGCGATTAATTCTGGGCTAATTTCCATTATAAGGTAATCGGGCCAATAAGTATTGGTCCAGCTGGTTAGTTGGTTAAAAAAATCTTTATACCAAGTAAGTCCATCTGGTCCGCCCCATAAGGCTAAGTAAGGTTCTTTTTTAAGAGCCAGGGAATATGTTTGGTTACTTAAATAAGGCGGGTTAGTTACTATAAGATAGGGAAGGTTTTTAGAGGTTAGTATTTTTTTAATAGGTTTTAGTTTGTCGCCTTGATAAAAAGATAAATTGGTTAATTGATGATTTAAGGCATTCTGGCGGGCTACTTTTAAGGCTTTTTTAGATAAGTCTGTGGCGATTATTTTATTATTCGGCAGGTTACTAGCTAAGGCTATAGCTAGACAGCCACTACCAGTGCCTAAATCTATTATGGTTTTAATGTCTGGTCGGTTAGTTATTTTTTTTAAAGTTTGTTCAACTAACAATTCACTGTCCGGTCTGGGCACTAGTACGTGTTTGTTTAAATAAAAATTTAATCCGTAGAATTCTTTGTTTTTTACAAGATAGGCGATGGGCCAACCTTTTTTTCGTAAATTTAAAAAATAAACCCATTTAATTTTTTGCCAAAGATTAAGTTTGGTTGTTTGGTGGGTGCTGATTTTTGTAACGTTAGTTTTAAGGCAGTAAGCCAATAAAACTTCAGCGTCCAAAATAGGTGACGGGCTGATATTAAGTTGTTTAATAGCCTGTTGCCAGGCTTGTTGAACAGTCATTAGCCAAGGATTTTTTTACATTCATTCACTATTTCTTCAATTTGTCCATCCATAATAACTGGTAAGTCATGCCAATTCATTTTTAAACGATGGTCAGTCAGGCGGTCTTGTGGAAAATTATAAGTTCTTATTTTTTCTGATCGGTCAGCCGAACCGATTTGTGCTCGACGGGAAGAATCTCTAACTTGCCTTTGCTCTTCAATTTGACGGGCTAGTAAGCGGGATCTTAAAACCGCCATGGCTTTTTCTTTATTTTGCTTTTGTGATCTTTCGTCCTGACAAATAACAGTTAGGCCGGTTGGTAAATGAACTATTCTAATGGCTGAATAGGTAGTATTAACGCTTTGGCCGCCGTGTCCAGAAGCGGTGGTGGCTTCAATTTTTAAGTCTTCTTGTTTAATGTCTATATCCACGCTGGCCGCTTCCGGTAGAACCGCCACGGTAATGGTGGAGGTGTGAACCCGACCGTTTTTTTCCGTGGCTGGTACACGTTGAACGCGATGAACACCACTTTCATATTTTAAATAAGAATAAACTCTTTGGCCGGTAATTTCAAAAATTATTTCTTTATAACCCCCGAGTTCATTGCGGCTAGAAGACATTATTTTTGCTTGCCAGCTTTTTCTTTCGGCAAATCTTGAGTACATACGGAATATTTCCGCGGAAAATAAGGCTGCTTCGTCTCCGCCGGCACCAGCTCTTATTTCCACGATGGTATTTTTGGCATCTAAAGGATCTGTAGGTTCTAAAAGTTCAGTTAAGTCGCTTTCGGTGCTTAAAATTTGTTTTTTAACTTCGGTTAATTCTTCAGCGGCTAACTCTCTAAGCTCGGCGTCATTTTCGTTTTGTAGACTATTTTGTAAATTAGTTTGTTGTTCTAGGAGGTGGTTTAATTTGTCCCCCAAATCAGCTATTTCTTTAGCTTCACTATAAGCGCGATTAACATTAGCCAATTTATTTTGGTCGTTAAAAATTTCTGGTTGTTGCAGTTGATTAGCTAAATCAGTCAGCTGTTGTTGATTTTTTTTAAGATGAAAAGGTAAATCCATATTTTAATTCTATATTATTATGGTTGATAATCCCATGTGGACAAATAAAAACTACCCCGATTTTGGCTGGTATCAGCCTAAAAGGCACGGGGTAGTTTTTAATAACTGTTTTAAGCAGCTTTATCAGCTGTTTTAGGTTTGAGTTTTTTTTCCGTAGCGACTTTGGTGCGAGCAGTTCGTTTTTTAAAGCGGTCGACTCGGCCGGCAGCGTCTAAGATTTTTTGCTTACCCGTGTAAAAAGGGTGGCAATTAGAACAAATTTCCACGTGAATTTCTTCAATTGTGGAACCTACGGTAAAGGTGTTGCCACAAGCGCAAATTGCTTTGGCTTTGGTATGATATTTAGGATGGATATCGGTTTTCATAGTGTGGCCAAGTGTAACATATAAATTAGTCTTTGACAAGGGGTCGGCTTTAATTTTAATTTAATCTTGCCAAACTTGCCAAAAAAACAAAAAAGGTTTATAATTTCGTCACTTAATCAATCATGCCTGTTATTGGCTGATTCCTTGAATCCGTTAGCATTTTGCCCGGGTTTTTATCAGCCATTTAAAGTAACCGGCAGTAGCCTGTCAGCAAATAAGCTGGCGGGGTAAAGGAGTCTATTTTTTTATGCCAAAAATACCATCTTTGTTAGAAATGCTTAAAGCCGGGGTGCATTTTGGTCACCAAAAGGCCAAATGGCATCCTAAAATGCGGGATTTTATTTATACTGTTCGACATGATATACACATTTTAGATTTGGAAAAAACCAGTCAAAAATTGGAAGATACCTTAAAGGTTTTGCATAATATCGTGGCTGCTGGTGGAATTGTTTTGTTTGTGAGTTTAAAAAAGCAAGCCAATGAGGTTGTTAAGGAAGCGGCTACTAAGACCGGTATGCCTTACATAGTAGAGCGCTGGTTGGGCGGGGTTTTTACGAATTTTGGAGTAATTTCTAAATTAATTAGTCGTTTGGAAAAACTAGAACAAGAAAAGACTAATGGTTTGTGGGAAAAATATTCTAAAAAAGAACAATTAGAAAAAGACAGGGATTTTAAAAAATTAGAAGCAGCTATTAGTGGTATTCGTGCCATGAGAAAATTACCTCAAGTAATTTTTTTGGTTGGTACTCGTGAGGGTAAAAATGCCATTCGGGAAGCACATAAGGTTAAAGTACCGGTAATGGCTTTGGTGGATACTAACACCAACCCCAGTTTGGTGGATTACGCTATTCCGTCCAACGATGATGCTTTAAATTCCATAAAATTGATTGTTGGTTTGGCCGCCGAAACCGTTGTAGAAGCCAAGGCCGAGTTTTTAAGCCAGGCAGCTCCAACTCAAACTGTTAAAGTTCAAGAATAATTAATATTTTCGGAGAGGAAAATACTTATGATTACAGCACAAGATGTTCAAAAATTGCGTCAGTTAACTGGCGCTGGCATGATGGATGCCAAAAAAGCTTTAACCGAGGCTAGTGGCGATTTAGAAAAAGCTACGGATATTTTAAGGAAAAAAGGTGGCAAAATAGCTATGAGCCGAGGCGCTAGAGCGACTGGTCAAGGTTTGGTAGAATCTTATATTCATGCCGGCGGGCAAGTAGGTTCTATGGTAGAAGTTTTATGTGAAACAGATTTTGTGGCTAGGACGGATCAATTTAAAGAATTAGTTCATGATTTAGCTATGCAAGTAACGGCTAGTAGCCCCTTATTTTTGTCGACCGAAGATGTGCCAGCTGAAGTGGTGGAGCGGGAAAAAAGGGTTTATCAGGAACAATTGGCCACCGAGGGTAAAACTGGTGATATGTTAGTTAAGATTATTGAAGGGAAAATTCAAAAGTATTATCAAGAAATATGTTTGTTAGAGCAACCTTTTTTTAAAGATGATAAATTAAAAGTTAAAGATGTGGTAACTGAAGCCATAGCCAGGACAGGTGAAAATATTAAAATAAAGCGTTTTTGTCGTTTTGAATTGGCTGGCCCTGGTGTTACTTGCACAGTTAAGGAATAAGTTATTAATTTGTTTTTATGATTTAAGAGCGGTAAAATCAAAAAGGATTTACCGCTTTTATTATTTTAATCAAGGTGGGTAAAATTAGAACAGACCAAAATTATTTATTAATTATGAAAAAAAATATTCACAAGACGATATTATTAAAATTATCTGGCGAAGCTTTGGGTGGTTTAGGCCAGGGTATTAATGTTAAAACTTTAAATAAAACCGCTACGACAATAAATAAACTACAAGCCAGTGGTTTAAGACTAGCCATAGTTATGGGCGCTGGTAATTGGTGGCGTAAGCGTCAGCAAGGCCAGGGTATGGATCCTAAGACGGCTGATTATATAGGAATTACTGCCACCTTAATGAATGCTTTGGCTTTGCAACAAGCTTTACAAAAATTAAAAGTAAAAGCAATTGTGCAAACTTTTGTGGGCAGTGAAATAGAATTAACAGAACCTATTAATAAAAAGAAAGCTCAAACAACTTTAAAGCAGGGTCAGGTAGTTATCTTTGCCGGCGGTACGGGTAGACCCTTTTTTACCACTGATACGGCCGCGGCTAAGCAGGCGGTTATGATTAAGGCGGATTTATTGCTTAAAACAGGGCCGGTGGATGGAGTTTATGATAAAGATCCTAATAAATACAAAGCGGCTAAAAAATTTTTGAAATTAGAAATGAAACAAGCTATTAAATTGGGTCTTAAGGTAATGGATCAGCAAGCTTTTGTAATTTGCCAAAAAAATAAAATTCCGATTTTAGTGTGTAAGTGGGGTAGTGCTAAACGCTTGGTTGGTTGTTTGAAGGCGGGGCGAGGCGGGACACTGGTTAGACCATAAAGTTTTTATCTGGTATTAAACTGCCACCATATTTAAGCCCTGGTAACAGAGCGGAAGTTGCCTGACAGATAAGTCAAGGCGTGTTTGTGGTAGATTCAGGACCCGCCTGCCATTTGACTGTCCTTAAGTATCAGTGCGTAAATAAGCGATACACTAAAACTAAATTCCTATCTTTATCTGGAGTACAGGCTATGGCGGGCAGGTAGCCTTGGCCTGGCAGGCAACGAGCACTGTAGGGGCTTAAATATGGTGGCAATTCTTGCACCACTTCTTTTAAAGAAGTGGTTATAATTACTTATTTAATTACGTAATTAAATATATATCTAATCCTTTCTTTTAAAGAAAGGATTACAAAGAATCGCCGCTAGAGTCCTCGCTTGGCTTACGCTCCGCAAGCCAACCTGCGGATAGCGGCGGCGAGGTGATATAAATACTTGAACGCCTCAGGTTGTTTGTTTAATTGAGGCGTTGGTTTGGGCTAAAATTTGACATTTTTTGTTAAAGTAGTAAATTTAACACATTAAAAATAAAAAATTGTTCCAAGAAGTAAGACGGTCTGTAAAGAAAGGCCAACCAAAAATAAGTCTTAACGTTTATAAGTCTTTTATAAAGCTATAAACATAGTAAGATAAAAAATAAATTGGAAAGTCTTATTTCTTAATAGTCCTTGTTCTTTAAAATCCTGCCTCTGTTAGTACCATAACTAACAGAAACAATTAATTAACTAATTTTAAACCGGAGGTACAAATTGGTACTAAATCCAAGCGTTTTTGTTTGCGTTGTACCCGATTTCGTACCCGCTGATATTTGTTGCGGGTATAGTCAAGTCCAGGTTGCTTTTAATGAACTCCCTAGGCCACCTGGTGCGTAATACTTCCTTTTTGGTTTTTAACAATTAATTAACAAAAAACAAATTTAAGGGGATTCAAAATGAATGTAAAAAAAGTTTTTATCCCTTTGCTAGGATTATTATTTACTCTATTAATATTCAATGTTCAGACAAATGTGGATAATAGCGTAAATGACAATACTAACGTTGTGGCAATGGCAGCTGAAAATGATTTAGCACCGCCGGTAGCTACAACAGATAGCAATCAATTTGAAAAAGCTCAGGTAGAAAACAGCACCGTAATATTGCAAACAGTTAATGAAGCGGCGACTCAGAATAGTCTGAATCAGGTAAATTTCAATGGTATCTCTGCAACAAATCTTGATGTAAACTTAACATCTAACGTATCTTACAACCCGGCACAGAGCGAAGAAAACACGTTGAACAACAATAACAACGAAGCCGTGGTGGTTCAGAATAGTAACAACTCTGTAGTAAACTATGTATCTTACAATTCGGCGCAGGCTACAAATAATTTGTTAAATGATAACAACAATGTAGCACTGGTAGCTGGTAACAACAATTTGGTGATGAATTTTAACAATGCACCCTGCAACGTACAAAATAATGCCGCAAATAATTCTAACCGGCCCGTGTCTTCGGAGGTGGCACGACTCAGCGATAAAAATGATAATTTGCTGATGACACACAACAATGCAGCCGGTAACGCTAATACAAACATGATGAAGAGATTAACATAACATTTCTGTGGTGCGGGTATCAAAAGTCTTTAAGGAAAGACAGACCCGCACCATTATTTATTTTAAAAACTAAGGCTAACAAAGGCCTTCTTTTTTTATGTTAAAAAAGCTATAATAAGAGTGCTTATTTTTAAAGATTTATATTATGCCTAGCCTTAAGAAATCAGTTACTAAAATTGCTATTAACGGCTTTGGTCGCATTGGCCGGGCGGCTTTTAAAATTGCCTTAACCAAACCGAATTTAAAAGTGGTAGCCATTAACGATTTAATGGCGCCGGAAATTTTGGCTCATTTATTAAAGTACGACACGGTTTACGGTGTTTTTAATAAGGAAGTGTCTTATGATAATAAACACTTGATTGTAGATGGTATTAAGTATTTAGTCACAGCTGAAAAAGAGCCGGACAAATTGCCCTGGCAAAAATTAGAAGTGCAAGCGGTTTTAGAATGTACTGGTCGGTTTACTAAAAAACAAGATGCTAGTTTGCATCTTAAAGCTGGGGCGCAAAAAGTGGTTTTGTCGGCGCCAGCTAAAGGCGGGGAAGTGCCAACAGTTATTTTGGGGGTAAGCGATGTGGATAAACTGCAAGATAAAATAATATCCAATGCTTCTTGTACTACCAATTGTATTACGCCAATTGCTCAGGTAATGCAGGAAAATTTTCGTATTCATAAGGCCATGATGACCACTATTCATTCTTATACAGCCGAGCAGAACTTGGTGGATGGTCCGCCACCAGCTCGGCATAACGATATGCGCCGAGCTAGGGCGGCTGCCCAAAATATAGTACCTACTAGCACTGGGGCAGCTTTAGCTACAGCCGAAGTTATACCTAAATTAAAAGGTGTGTTTGATGGATTGGCGGTACGCGTACCCACGATTTGCGTGTCTTTATCCGATTTTACTTTTTTGGTTAGGGAAAAAAATTTAACAGTAGCCAAAATTAACGCTGCTTTTAAAAAAGCTGCCCGTAGCAAACAATATCGCGGTGTTTTGGAAGTAACCGACCAACCTTTGGTTTCTTCGGACTTTATTGGTAACCCGGCTTCGGTAATTGTGGATTTGTCTTTAACTCAGGTGGTAGACGGCAATATGGTTAAAGTAATTGGTTGGTACGACAATGAATGGGGTTATTCTAATAGATTGGTGGAATTGGCGGAAAAGATAAGTTAAGTTAATTAAAAGGTTAAGAATTTGAGTACTAATATTAGAATTGAGGAGTGCGAATTGTTAGAGTGATAATAGTAGTAATTCAAAAAGTAAAAATCAAAACGGAAAATGATAAATCAAAATGGAAAAATTTTGAATTTTAAGTTTGTCATCTTGGTGTTTGATTTTTAATTTTTTTAATATTTAGTTAATTAAATATTTAAGTAATGCTTAAGTTATTTGTTAAGCTCCATGGATAGCGGCGAAATGTTTATTTATTAGTCATTAGTTTTTTTGGGCTAAATGTTTTATAATATACGATATGCCTATTAATAATATTTCTCAGATTCCAAAGCTTAAGGGTAAGTTGGTTGTAGTGCGTTTGGACGTTAATGTGCCACTTAGTGGTAAAAAAGTTTTGGATGATAGTCGTTTAAGGCAAGCTGTGCCGACTTTACGTTTTTTAATTAACAGAGGTGCTTACCCGATTATTGTCGGCCATTTAGGCCGGCCACAGGGTAAAGTAGTGTCTGATTTATCATTAAAGCCCATTGGTTATGCTTTGGGCAAAATAATGCGCCAGCCAGTTAAGGTTTTACCTTTATCTTTTGGTTCTTTGGCTATTAAACAGGCGGCTAAGAAAAATTTGATTTTATTAGAAAATATTAGGTTTGAATCAGGTGAAGATAAAAATGAACCCTCTTTAGCTAAACAATTAGCCAGCTTGGGGGATTTATACATTAATGAAGCTTTTTCGGTTTGCCACAGAGCGGCCGCTTCTTTGGTGGCTATTACCAAGTATTTGCCAAGTTATGCTGGTTTAGCTTTAAGTCATGAAATTGATTGTTTGGAGCAAGTAATAAAAAAAGGAACCAAGCCAGTGGTTTTATTAGTGGGTGGCGCTAAAATAGCTGATAAATTGCCGGTTATACAAAAATTATTACCGCGTTGCCAATATATTTTAACAGCCGGGGCGGTAGCTAACACTTTTTTATTAGCTCGTCGCAGGGAAGTTGGCCGATCTTTGGTAGATAAGAAAAGTTTATTAGCGGCTAAAAAAATATTAAAAAAGGCTGGCAAAAAAATATTACTGCCGTCTGATGCTCTAGTGACCAAGTGGCCATTAAGTACTAAGCAGGCTTTAGTTAAAAGTGTTACTTTAGTTAAAAAATCAGAAGCTATAGTGGATATTGGCCCTCAGACTATTGCTGATTACGCTGTGGTTCTAAAAAAAGCTAAAACAATTTTTTGGGCTGGTCCGTTAGGGCTGACCGAAGAAATAAAATGGTCGCATGGCACTAAATCTTTAGCTTGGTTAATGCAGGCGCGTAGTCAAGGAGCTAGGGCTTATGTGGTAGCTGGTGGCGGTGAAACAGCGGCTTTTTTGCATCAAGCTAAATTATCTTTGAATCATATTTCTACAGCTGGTAGCGCTTTGTTAGATTTTTTGGCTGGCCAAACACTGCCGGCTTTAAAAGCTTTAGGTTATTTAAAGAGTAAAAAATAAAATTATGGCAAATTTTCCATTAATTAAAGATTTAACAGCCAGAGAAATATTGGATTCGCGAGGCAATCCCACTTTGCAGGTGGCGGTAGTTTTAAGTGATGAAAGTGTTTATAGCGTGGCCGTGCCTTCCGGAGTTTCTACTGGCCGGCATGAAGCTTGGGAATTAAGAGATGGTGATAGTAAGCGTTATAATGGTTTGGGTGTTCTTAAGGCAATAGATAATGTTACAACGGAAATAAAAAGGGCCTTAAAAGGTCGGTCAATGGCGGAGATAAAAAAATTAGACGAGTTATTATTGGAAGTAGACGGTACGGTTAACAAATCAAAATTAGGCGCCAATGCTTTATTAGGTGTTTCTATGGCTTTAATGAGAGCGGGCGCTGGAGTGGCCGGGCAACCTCTTTATATTTATTTGGCCGATATTTTTGGTTTTAAAATAACAGATAATTTACCCGTGCCCATGATGAATGTAATTAACGGCGGTTGTCATGCGGATAATGGCTTGTCTTTTCAGGAATTTATGATTGTGCCGAAGCGGATTGTTAAGGGAAAGTTTTCTGCTACAGAATCGGTTCGCGCTGGGGCTGAAATTTTTCACATTTTAGGAAAAATATTAAAAACTAATAAACTCAATACTAATGTTGGTAATGAAGGAGGTTATGCCCCTAATATTAAAGAGGCTAAAGAAGTTTTAGGTTTGTTACAGCAAGCTATTTTAGAAGCTGGTTATAAATCAGCCGAGGTTGGTTTGGCTTTAGATGTGGCGGCTTCAGAATTTTATGAATCAGGCGTCTATACTTATCAAGGCCAAACCATTACAGCCGATGGTTTAATAAAATTGTATGATAGTTTATCCAGAGATTTTAATTTAATTTCTATAGAAGACGGTTTAGCCGAGGATGATTGGCACAATTGGAAGATTATGACCGAGCAGTTGGGTAAAAAATTAATGTTGGTAGGAGATGATTTATTTGTTACTAATTTAAGCCGTTTAAGGCAGGGAATTGTGGATAAAACAGCTAATGCTATTTTAATTAAACCTAATCAGATTGGTACTATAGGGGAAACAATCATGGCTGTTAAAGAGGCTCAGGCTAATAATTATAAAGTAATTGTTTCACATCGTTCTGGCGAAACAATGGATGATTTTATAGTGGATTTGGCTGTGGCCGTTGGGGCCAATTATCTTAAAGCTGGCGCGCCCAGTCGGGGAGAGAGAGTAGCTAAATATAATCGGTTAATGACTATAAACCAAGATAGGTAATAATATGACTAAACAACAAAAACCAGTAGTACCTTTGGTGTTAGCGATTTTAGATGGTTGGGGTAGATCACCCCAGAAATTAAAGAATAATCCTTTACTAATAGCTAAGACACCTTTTTTAAAAGAGGTCGAGAAAAATTATCCTTCAGCTTTATTAGCGGCTAGTGGTAGTGCCGTGGGGTTACCCAAGAATCAAGATGGTAATTCAGAAGCTGGGCATATGAATATAGGCGCTGGCCGAATAGTGGATCAGGATGCGGTTATTATAAATAAAAGTATAGCCAATGGTAGTTTTTTTCGTAATAAGGCTTTGCGAAGCGCTTTTCAGCATGTTAAAAAAAATCGTTCTTCGCTTCATTTAATGGGTTTGTTATCTAATTATAATAGTGGCCATGTTTCACCTGATCATTTAATAACCCTTTTAAAAATGGCTGAACGAGCTAAGTTTAAAAAAATATTTATTCATTTTTTTACTGATGGCCGAGATTCAGCCCGGTATGACGCTTTAAAATTCATTCAGGAAGTAAAGAAAAACTTTCAAAACGGTGAAGTGGTTTCTACAATTACCGGACGTTTTTATGCCATGGATAGAAAAAAGAACTGGTCGGTTACTGAACAGACTTATAATTTATTAACTCAAGGTAAAGGGTTAAGTGATAAATCAGTTGAGGATGCTATTAGGCATGCTTATAATCGTGGCGAGAGCGATGAATTTATTAAACCGACTTATCTAAAAACAGCTGGACGAAGTAGCGGTTTAATAGGAGATAATGATGCGGTCATTTTTTTTAATCTTAGGTCGGATCGGGCTCGACAGTTAACCAAGCCTTTTGTTCAGTCGCGTTTTGAAGAAATTAACCCCGGGGCCTTTAAAAGGCAAAAAGTACTTAAGAATTTATGTTTTGTGGCTTTGACTGATTTTGGTCCAGATTTGGGCAATACTTTAACAGCTTATCCTAGTGAAAATATTAAAGGTACCTTGCCCATGGCTTTAAAAAGATTCCGGCAATTTTATATAGCTGAAAGTGAAAAATTCGCCCATGTGACCTATTTTTTTAACGGTGGTTATGATCAGCCAATAGCGGCTGAGGGGCGGCTGGTAATTCCTTCTGTTAATGTTATGTCTTATGATAAAAAACCTGACATGTCGGCCAAAGAAATAACTAAAGAGGTTGTAAGGGTTTTACGCAATAAAAAGTATGATTTTATTACTTTAAATTTTGCTAATCCAGATATGGTTGGCCATACGGGTAACACTAAAGCTTGTATTATAGCTATGGAAACAGTAGATAAATGTTTGGCCAGAATCGGCCATGAAGTGGCTAAGCATCATGGAGGCATGTTAATTACAGCCGATCATGGTAATGTAGAAGAAACTGTTAATTCAAAGACTGGTGAGGTGGATACCGAACATTCAACCAACCCGGTACCCTGTTTATTGTATCAAGTTGATTGGCGTGACCGCTGTTTTAAAAAGAAACAGGGGGTCTTAGGTGATATTGCGCCAACTATTCTTAGTTTAATGAAGGTGCCTCGGCCAAAAGAAATGACTAGGCCAGGATTGTTGTCTTAATTATGTCAGAAGGAAAATTATTTAAACCTGTTGTTTTGGTTATTTTAGATGGTTGGGGTGTGGCTCCGCCTTCGCCAGGCAATGCCATTAATCAGGCTAATATTCCAGTTTTTAAAAGATTAATAGCTACTTATCCGACTTGTGTCTTGCAGTCTTCGGGTGAGGCGGTTGGTTTGCCTTGGGGTGAGATGGGTAATAGTGAGGTTGGACATTTGACTATTGGTTCGGGAAAAATTTTATATCAGGATTTATTGCGTATAAATCATAGTATCATTAATAAAAGTTTTTTTACCAATCCGGCCTTATTAAAAGCTATAGCTCAAGCTAAGCAGTCGGGCAGTCGGTTGCATTTATTAGGTTTGGTTAGTTCGGGAGGTGTGCATAGTTCTATCGATCATTTGTATGCTTTGTTGGATTTAGTTAAGGACAACGGATTAACTGATGTGGTAATTCACGTTATTTTAGACGGTCGGGATACAGCTTACAATTCCGGAGCCGGGTTTATTAAGGACTTAGAAAATAAAATAAAGAAAAATAAATGCGGCCGTATTGTAACTGTTATGGGTCGTTTTTTTGCCATGGATCGGGATAATCATTGGGATAGAATTCAGGCGGCCTACGAGGCTTTGGCTAAAGTTCAAGGTAAGCCGGCTATCAGCGCTGCCCAAGCTATAAAAAGTTCTTATGCTTCTCGTGTTTACGATGAGGAATTAATACCCACGGTAGTTAAAGATAAGACTTTTGATTATCCAGGGTTGCAAGATAACGATGTTGTTATATTTTTTAATTTTAGATCCGATCGGGCCAGACAATTAACACAGGCTTTATCAGTACCTGGTTTTGATAAGTTTAAAGTTGAGCCAGTGAAGAATTTGCTGATTGTCACCATGACGGAATATGATAAGAATTTGCCAGTAGAAGTTATTTTTCCTCCAGAAAAAGTGGAGTATCCTTTGGCCAGGATTATAGCGGAAAATAATTTGCGACAACTTCATCTAGCAGAAACAGAAAAATACGCTCATGTAACTTATTTTTTTAATGGCGGACAAGAGCAGCCTTTTGCTGGGGAGGATCACGCTTTAATACCGTCGCCAGTTGTGACTTCTTATGATCAAAAACCGGCCATGTCGGCTCGGGCTATAACGGATCGGTTTTTACAAGAAATCAGGCGAGGTTTGTATGATTTTATAATTATTAATTATGCTAATGCCGATATGGTTGGGCATACTGGTAATTTACCGGCTACTATTAAAGCCGTGGAAATTTTAGACGAATGTTTGGGGGAAATAGTGGCGGCGACTTTGGAATTTGACGGTACTATTTTTATTACAGCTGATCATGGTAATGCTGAAGGGTTAATAAATTTACAAACCGGTTCAGTGGATAAAGAGCATTCTAATACGCCAGTGCCTTTTATTATCGCCAGTCGTCAACTGCAACATAAGGCTTTAGCTGGCCAGCCCGTAACCGATGATTTAAGTCAGTTAATACCTTTAGGGGTATTGGCTGATGTGGCGCCGACTATTTTACATGTTTTGAATTTACCTAAAAGTAAGGAGATGACAGGTCAAAGTCTGTTGTAGGATTTTATGCCCGAATTGCCGGAAGTAGAAACCATCAGGCAGGATTTAAAAAAGCTGGTGATTGGCCGGACTATTAAAGAATTGTTAGTTATAGATAAAACAGTTTTGCGTAACCAGCCTAAAGATTATCAGCAATTTTTTAAGGGATTAAAAATAAAATCAGTTGATCGGCGGGCTAAACTTTTACTATTTCATTTAAGCAGGAGGGTTAGTTTAGCGGTGCACTTAAAAATGACTGGTCAAATAGTTATAAAAACCAAAAAAGGCCTGGCCAGCGGGGGTCACCCTATTAGCGGTGTTACTACAGTGCCGAATAAATTTACGCGTTTGGTTTTAAGTTTATCTGGTGGTTTGAACCTTTATTTTAATGATGTGCGCAAATTTGGTTATTGGTTATTTTTGTCAGAAGGGGCTTTGTCAGCTTTGTTAAAAAAATACGGACCAGAACCGTTGTCTAAAAATTTTACTTTACCGATTTTGACGGATAATCTTAAAAAACGGTCTGGTTCTTTGCTAAAGGCGGTTTTGTTGGATCAATCGGTAATAGCGGGCTTGGGCAATATTTATGTTGATGAGAGTTTATTTTTGTCAGGTGTTAAGCCTGATCGGCGAGTTAAAAGTTTAACGTCTTTAGAAATTAAAAAAATTTATCAGTCAATTAAGTCGGTTTTAAAAAAGGCTGTTAAGGCGCGGGGTACTTCTTTTAGTAACTATGTAGACGCTATTGGCCGGCCGGGCAGTTATTGGTCTAAACGTTTAGTTTATGGTCGAGCTGGTCAACCTTGTCCTAATTGTAGCCAGCTGATAAGTAAAAGTCGTGTAGCTGGTCGAGGCACTCATTGGTGTTCAATTTGTCAAAAATAGTTGTATGGATGAAAAAATAGTAAATTTTTTATATGCTTTAGCCAACTCTTCACCAGCTTGGTCTTTGCTTATAATTTTTCTAGCCGTGGTTTTAATTTGGTTAATGTTATTTTGGTATATTATTTTAATTTTTAGAAAAAACCAGCGAACTATTTTTGATTTAGCTATAAGTTTAGTTGGCGCTGGATCATTTTATGTTTTTTTATTAGTGGTTAATTTTTTGTGGTTTAGGCCCCGGCCCTTTGTGAGTCTTGGTTTTACCCCTTTGATTAATATGTCTCCCTTAAGCAGTTCTTTTCCTTCTGGGCATGCTGGTTTAGCTTTTTTGTTAGCTTATTTAGTAGCTAAGTATCAGCCGACTAGTAAATGGTTGGCTTATAGTCTAGCTGGTTTAGTGGCTTTAGCCAGGCTGGGGGTGGGAGTACATTATTTTACTGATGTTGTAGTTAGCGCTTTTTTAGGAATTTTATTTGGTTATTTAGTTTGGATTATAAAAGAAAAGTTATTAAACTGGCGGTTTAAAAAAATAGCCAAGCTATAAATTAAGTGTTACCCTTTAAATTGTAGGAGCCTTTATTATGTCCAGCCAAAAAGAATTACTAGAAGGTCTTTTAGGCAGGGGATTATTGAAATCAACTGAATTAAAAGAGGCTTGGTTAAAAGTAGACAGGGCAAAATTTGTACCGCCGGAGTTTATTAATCAAGCTTATGAAGATACTCCCTTGCCACTTGGCAAAGAGCAAACGATTTCTCAGCCGTCGGTTGTAGCTTTTATGTTGGATTTGTTGGCAGTAAAAAAAGGTATGAAAATTTTAGAAGTCGGCAGTGGTTCTGGTTTTGTTACGGCTTTATTGGCCACCTTGGTTGGACCTCAAGGAAAAATTATTTCTTTGGAAATAATTTCTACTTTAGTTGAGCAGGCTAAGCAGAATTTATCTTTTTATAATTATGCCAATGTTAATTTGTTAGCGGCTGATGGTAGTGGTGGTTATAAAAAAGAAGCACCTTATGACAGGATAATTTTATCAGCCGCGGCTCAGGAGCTCAAAGAGGAATTATTGGAGCAATTATCCGATACTGGGCGTTTAGTGGCGCCAGTTGGTCGCCATGAACACAGTTTATTGGTTTGGCAAAGGCAAAAAAATAAAATCATAAAAAAAATTTACCCCGGTTTTATTTTTGTACCTTTGGTTTCGGCTTAAGATGGGCGGAAGTAATTTGTCGTTTTTGTTGAATTACGATAGAATATTTAAACTTTTATTATGAAATTGTTAATTTTAGCTGGCGGTTCAGGTACTAGGCTTTGGCCTTTATCTAAATCGAACAATCCCAAGCAAATCCAACCCTTTTTTGATGATTTTACTTTATTGCAACATACTTGGCGTCGCTTGCGCCAGTCTTTTAAAATAGAAGATATTTTTGTTTCTACGACCTTGGTTAATTTGGCAGCTGTAAAAAAACAATTGCCAGAATTACAGAACAATCATTTAATTGTTGAGCCACAATCTAAAAATACCGCGCCAGCTATTTCTTTAGCAGCTAAAGTAATAAACGAAATTTATCCAGGTGAGGTAGTGGGTACTATTAATAGCGATCATTATATTAAGCGGGTAGCTGGTTACTTAAAAGTTTTGCGCCAAGCGGCTAAGATTGTCGAGAAGTCACCGGAAAGTATTTTATTAATTGGTTTAAAACCAAGTTATGCTGAAACTGGTTATGGTTACATAAAAGTCGGCCAAACGATTAAAGGATTAAAGCCGGCTTGCCGAGTAAAAAAATTTACCGAAAAACCGTTACTTGATCAGGCGGAAAAATATTTAGCTAGTCGGGATTATTTGTGGAATTCGGGAATTTTCTTTTTTAAACCAGTTACCTTGGAAAAGAACTTATCGATTTATGCGTCGGCTATTTTTAAATTTTTAAAAACTCAATCGATTTTAAAAAAAACCGATTATTATACAGTTTCGGCTAATTCTTTTGCTAAATTAAAATCAATTGCTTTTGATTACGCCGTAGTGGAAAAAATTAATAATTTACTGGTTTTGCCGGCTGATTTTGGCTGGGTGGATGTTGGTAATTGGCGTTCGGTTTTTGATATCATTAAGAAAAAAACTCAAACTAATGCTGTCAAAGGAAAGTATTTGGGTTGGCAATCGACCGATAATTTGATTTATAGTTTAAGTGATCGTTTAATAGCTACAGCTGGAATTAAAGATATGGCCGTTATAGATACCAAAGAAGTTCTTTTGATTTGTCCGATTAATAAAGCCCAGGCTGTTAAAAATTTGGTGGCTATGTTAAAGCCAGCCGATTTAATAAAATATTTATAGTTTTGAACAAATATGTTTTTTAACAAACCAAAGCGTAATTTTTTTAAACTATCAGCCATTGGTTTATTTATAGTAGTTTTATTAAGCGGTTATGTGTTTTGGCAATTTTATGTGCCGGTTGGATCCGCGGGTTCTTTAACACCTGTTTCCGTGGTGGCTGGTGAAGGTGTTAAACAAATTGGTTATAATCTTTGGCAGAACAATCTTATTCGTAATCGTTGGTGGTTTGAAACTTGGGTATGGCTTAAAAGAGCCGAAAAAAAATTCGTGGCTGGCGATTATTTATTACCTAGCGATGCCAATGTAGTTAATATCACCAAGCTTTTAACTGGTGGGGTTAGGCCGGCGAATGAATTATCTTTAACCTTTATTGAAGGTTGGACAATTAATCAGATGGCTGATTACTTAGCTAGTAATGATTTAACAACGGCTAAGGATTTTAAAGCTTTGACTAATAAACCGGCGGATTTTTTGGTTAAATATCCTGACTTAAAGCCGGCTTTATTTGCTGGGGCTGTAAAAAATGGCAACTTGGAAGGTTATTTGTTTCCCGATACTTACCGTGTTTATCGTTCGGGTAAGCTAGAGGATATTTTGGAAAAAATGTTAAGTCATTTTCAAAAACAAATAAATGAGGATTGGCTTAAAGAATTAGACCAGCGACAAATTTCCCTTCATAGTTTGGTTACTTTGGCCAGTATTGTGGAAAGAGAAGTTCAAACGGATATTGATCGAGCTATGGTGGCGGATATTTTTTGGCGCCGCTTAGCCGTTGGTCAGGGTTTGCAGGCTGATTCAACTGTTAACTATGCCACTGGTAAAAGTTCGCCAGCAGTTTCTTTGCAGGATTTAAAGATTGATTCTCCTTATAATACTTATAAATATCGTGGTTTGCCGCCAGGACCAATTAGTAACCCCGGTTTAGTGTCTTTGCGGGCCAGTCTTTTCCCTAAAGCTAACGATTATTGGTATTTTTTAACTACTCCGCAGGGGCAGGTTATTTATTCTAGAAATTTTGACGAGCATAAAGCAGCCAAGCAAAAATATTTAAGATAATTTAAATTAGTCTATTAAGACTTTAAAAAAACTTTTCCAAGATGGTGAAGAGTTATTTTAAAGTTTTTATAAATATGCTAAGGAATAGTATTTAGTCAGTCGTAAGGGGAGGCGATAATTTAGTTGACAGAGTTGGTTTATCAGTATTAAGGTAGTAGGAAAGCTAAAAAGATAATAAAAAAGTAAATTAAAAATAAAGGTGAACAAATGAAAAACGATAATAGGTTTATCATCGTATTTTTTGTCGTATTATCAGCTTGGTTGGGTTATAGTCTGGTTAAAAATACGGAAAAAGACTTGATTATCAGGCAGCTTGATAAACAGAACAGTATTTTGATCAGTCAGCTGGATGGCGCAAAAAGTTTAGCTGACAGTTTAAGTCGGGGGCAGTTGATAAATTTTGTTATTAATCCCGAGGAAAAAATTTTATTTTGCGACAGCCTATTTACTATGCAAAATGAATTTATCAGGGAAAGGTTACAAACAGAAATAACTTTTCTTTTGCAACGCCAACAGTTTTTGCTTTTGTCCTGGTTAAGGTCGGGTCGGTATTTTGATTTATTTGAAAATGAATTAACTGTTGCCGGTTTATCTCAGGATTTAAAGTACCTGGCCTTGTTGGAAAGTGGTTTGGATCCGTCTATAATTTCGGTGGCTAAAGCGGTTGGTTTATGGCAATTTATAGAATCAACTGGCCGAAAATATAATTTGCCGGTTAAGCAAGGCTTGGATATGCGGCGCGATCCTATAGCGGCTACCAAGGCAGCGGTTAAACATTTGGCTGATTTATATCAAGCTAATAAAAGTTGGCCCATAACTCTGGCTTGTTACAACGCCGGTTCAGCTAGGGTGCAAAAACAGATGTTAGAACAAAAAACTGATAATTATTTTGTTCTACGGCTGCCAAACGAAACTCGGCGATATTTTTTTCTGATTATGGCTGTTAAATTAATTTTTAGCCAGCCGGATAGATTTTTACCTGGTTTGATCGATGTACAAAAGTATGATTCTCTTTTTAAAAGAATAGCCAAAGTTAGTATTAAGTTGGAAAAAAATATTAAAATTGATGATTTAGCCAAATTAGTAAAAGTTGACCCATTGATATTTATGGAAACTAATCCATCTTTTACTGGTAATTTGGTGGTGAAAGGTAACCATCGAATTAATGTGGTTGTTAAGTAACTTTTAAGGCACTGCTAGTAATAGCGGTGCCGATTTTATTTAAAACCTTGACATAGCTAAATTGTTGCTATATAATTAATTTCGTAAATAAATAGCCACAGACAGCAGGTCCCCGCCTACGCGGGGTTAAGCCTCAAGGGCCTGCCGAGGCCTATTAGCCACTAGCTATTAGATAATATAGCTAAAAGCTTTTATAAGTCTGTGGAAAGTATCCTCAGATTTTTTATTTTTATAAAATTATGGCAAAATCACGTTCTAGTAAAGTAGCCACGGCTAATTCTTTAAGCCAATCTTTAACAACAGCCAAGGGTATTGTTATGGCTGATTTTACCGGTTTGGGTGTTAAGGATTTGCAAGAATTGCGTAAAATTTTACGCGATAAAGGAATTAGTTATGAGGTTGTTAAAAGGACTGTTTTAAAAAGGTCCTTAGTATCAGCTGGTTTAAAAGAGGCTTCGGAAGTTAGTTTACCTAATGGCAGTGTTAGTTTGGCTGTTAGTCAGGTAGATGAAGTAGAGGCTGCCAAGTTATTAGCTGATTATGGTAAAAGTCATGATAAGTTTAAAATTTTGGGAGGTATTTTGGAAAAGGTTTTTGTCAACGCGGATAAAGTTAATGAATTAGCTAAATTGCCTAGTAAGCAAGAATTGCTTGGTCAGGTGGTTGGTACCATAGCTGCACCGTTAAGTGGTTTTGTTAATGTTTTGCAAGGCAATTTGCGAGGATTGGTGCAGGTATTTAAAGCAATGTCTAGCAAATAAATTTATTTATTATTTTTAATTTAATTATTCTTAATCTGAAGAAATTATGTCAGAAGATAAAAAAGAAGTTGTAGTGCCAGCTAAGTTTGAGAAATTAGTGGCCGAAATAGAAAAACTTTCGGTACTAGATTTGGCTGAGTTGGTAAAAGTGCTTGAAGAAAAATTCGGCGTTTCCGCCGCCGCTCCAGTTATGGCCGTAGCTCCAGCTGCCGCCGGCGCTCCAGCTGCCGCTGAAGAGAAGGATTCTTTCAATGTGGAGTTAACCGAAGCTGGTGCTAATAAAATTAGCGTCATTAAGGCTTTGCGTGAAATAACCGCTTTGGGCCTTAAAGAAGCCAAGGATATGGTAGATGGCGCTCCTAAAGTAGTTAAAGAAGGCGCTCCTAAAGAAGAGGCTGAGACTATGAAGAAAAAATTGGAAGAGGCTGGTGCCAAAGTGACTTTGAAATAAATAATTCAAGCCGGTTTAAAAAACACCTTGTGTTATATAACACAAGGTGTTTTTGTGTAGTTAATTATTTATTTTTTATTGTTAACTTAAGTAGCCAGCCAGTTCTATTTTATAAATAGACCCTATGGAATCAAGCAGGTAAATAATTTGGCTTTTGGTATCCAGTGTAAAATCCTGTAAGTTATTAATTTCCGGGAAGTAAAGTTGTATTATTAACTGGCCTTGTTTATTTAGTATTATTAGGCGTTTGTCCTGACGACTCAGTAAAAAAATATAATCGTTATTTATTTGTGTCCAAAGTTGCGACAATTTTTGCAGGGGTGGATCAATTTGTTGCAAGGAAAAGTCGTTTAATAACCCGGAGGTATATTTTTTAAGATCATTGGCTGTAATAATATAAATAGAACCATCCACACCAATAGCCAAACCGTCTGTTATTTCACCTTGTGAGGCTTTAAGCCAACGAGCAGTATTTAAGTTATTACCTTGAGGGCGACTACGAAAAATGGTTTTTAATTCGGCATCCAAGTAATAAAGTTTTCCATCATACCAAGTAGCGGCTAGGAGAGCGGGTGGGTTTGATATTAAACTAACTTGGCTTTGTAAATTATTAAACAAGGCTAATTTGTTATTAGTGCCTTGAAAAAGTAAAGGGCCGTCATTGTCGGTGATAAAAGCATTTTTTAATTCTATCAGTTCGGTTGGCAAGTCGAATAATTTTTTAGTTTTACCTTGGTTGTCCGTTTGGTAAAGTTGGCCTTGAACGCTATAGCTTAAAAGAGAATTTTGTTTAAAATTTAAGCCAAGCCAATTTTGTTCTTGAGGAAGCGTACTGAATTTTTTTAAGTTGACCAAGTCTGCTTTTCTTTGCAGTCGATTTTTTAGAGTTGTTAAATGTTCTTGTAAAACTTTATATTGAGCTTGCCTAGAAGAGGAGTTGCGCGGTAATTGTTTAAGGAGGTTTTCTGCTTCGTTTAGATAATTTTGTGCTTTATCATCATCGTGATAGATTAAGGCTGCTTCTAAACCAGCTTGTTGTTCGGTTAAATTAGTAACTAATTCATTGTAAAGTTCGCTGTCTTTTAGGTTAAGCCGGTCACGACCTAAAGAAATAATACTGGTAGAAAAAGCTGTTAGTAAAAGAACGGCCAAGATAAAGGTTATTTTTTTTGTTAAAGATAGTCGACGCCATTCTTTTATCTTATGGCCTAAATAATTAGCTAAAGTATTTTTGGCTGTTTCCCGGCTGGTTAGCCAAATTAGTTTAGCTAATGTTTTTTGTAAATTTTTATTAAAGGTTTTTATTTTGGCTAATATATTTCCTTGGTTTGGTTTAATTTTAGGAGGGAATACTGGGGTTGGAGTAGCAACGGGTTGATTAATGATTTCTGGGGAAACTAAATTATCTTTCATTGGTTTGACTGGAGCTATGGACGCAATCGGTTTAGTTTGGTTTTTTAGTAACTTATTTTTTAAATATTGCCATAATTTTGGTTTAAGCAGTTGAGAGGTGGCTGATTCGGTGCTAATTAATTTATCTAAAGATGGAGCAGTACCGCTAGGTAGAAAAACTGAACCAAAACGTAAAGCGATTATACCCAAAGGTGTGCTATGGGGTAGTTGGTTTATGTATTTTTCTATGTCTCGTAAGGCGGCTCCCGGATTTTGTGAATTAAGTGTTTTTTGTAATTTAGTTATAGAAAAATAATCAAGCAGGCAAGTGCTGGCTAAAATAAAACTTTCACCAGCTTCCAGTCGGCCACTGGTAATTTGTTCAAAGGTTGGTTTACTTATTGGTTTACCGGTTGGCCCACTTTGATTGATTAGGTTATTTATTTTATCGGATGTTATTAGAAGGGCATTTACTCGACCGACAATAGATAAAGCTAAGTTATTTTCTTGTAATAAAGCCACGGCTAAGTGATAGCGTGGTGCTAAGGGGTTACCCATTAATCTTTTTTTTGCTTCCAAAACAAAATTTAAATGAGCTAATAATTGTTCCAAAAGATTATCGGCCGGCAGATTTTGTAATGATAGTTGAGGCCAATGTTTTTCAATTGTTTGTGTTAAGGTAGCTACAAAATCTTGAGCTAAGGCTGGTGAAATATTTAATTCAAAGAGTACCAAAAGAGTACCGTTAGTGGCTGGCCAGACGGAAGTGGTAATTTTTGTGTCTTTGGTCGGTATATTTAAAGTAGCTACTTTGGCCGTCGGGCCAATGGCGTTGTTAGACATAAGGACTTTACCTATAATTATACTTTGAGTATACTATAGCTGTTCTCTTAAGTTTAGGGTAGACCATTCTACTAATAGCTTAGGACATTTGTTAGTTTATTAAAAGTCATAATATAATCATGCTTGAACAATTATTTGGTTCGCGGACAAGAGTGAAATTATTGAAGTTTTTTTTGGAAAATCAGGACAGTTCTTTTTACGTGCGTGAGTTAACTCGTAAAATAGACGAGCAGCTTAATTCTGTTCGTCGTGAATTAGCCAATTTGACTAATTTAGGCATGATTACTCACCAGCAAAAAAACGATAAAAAGTTTTATCAGTTAAGTCCGTCTTTTGTTTTGAATGCAGAGTTAAAAGCTTTATTAACTAAGTCTCAGCTTTTAATTGAACAAGATTTAATTAAGCGACTTAAAGAATCGGGTAAGTTACGTTTTTTGGCTTTGACCGGACATTTTACTGGTGCGAAAAATATGCCAACCGATATAATTATAGTTGGTCGAGTGGATAAAACTTTGCTTAACCGAATAATTCAACGTTTTCAAAAAGAAGTTAACCGAGAAATTAATTATACTGTTTTATCTACTCGTGAATATAATGAAAGACGTAGTTTAGGTGATAAGTTTTTGGTAACAATTTTAAATAGTAATAAGGTTGTAGTGGTAGACGATATCAACCAGGAAGATTAGCGGGTTATTTATGAATGGGCAGTCTCTTTTTATAATTGGTGCCGCTTTACTTTGGGCGACGGATAGTCTTTTGCGTTTGCCGTTAACTCAAAATTTAACTTCGGCTGCTATTGTTTTTTGGGAGCACGGGATAGCTATTTTTATAGTTGGACCAATTATTTTTTATAATTGGTCTAAACTGAAGGAAATTAAGGCTCGGGAGTGGTTGGCTATTATTTTTATCGGTTTAGTAGCTTCGGCCTTGGCTACCTTGGCTTTTACCGCTTCTTTTAAATATTTAAATCCTTCGTCCAGTATTTTATTAATAAAGCTTCAACCGTTAGTAACTTTTTTACTAGCGGCTATTTGGCTTAAAGAAAAATTACCCAAGCATTTTTGGTATTGGGCGATTTTAGCTTTGGTTGGTGGTTATTTGGCAGCCTTCTCTTTTGCTTGGCCGGTTTGGCCAATAGGGTCTAAGCTGGCTTGGTTAGGGGCTTTATTGGCAGTTACGGCGGCTGTGAGTTGGGGGTGCGCTACAGTGGTTGGTCGTTATTTGGTTAATAATCTTGATTATCGATTAGTAACAGCCTTACGTTTTTTAATAGCTTTGCCAGCTTTGGCTATTTTATTATTTTGGCAACAAGGGTGGTTAGGTTTTTCTTTGCCCCAATCAAGCGATCTTATTAAATTAGGACTTATTTTGTTAGGTCCTGGTTTGGGTGCAATGTTTTTATATTATTTTGGCTTGCGCAAAACACCAGCTTCTTTGGCGGCTGTTTTAGAATTACTGTGGCCGGTTATTGCTGTGGTTTTAAATTGGTATTTTTTAAATCAACCTTTGTTAGCTGGGCAATTGGTTGGTGGTTTTATTTTGTTAGCAGCCATTGGTCGTTTGACAGTTTGGCCCTATTTTAGGATTAAATCCATATAATTAATTATGTATTTATTAGTGGACGCTGTTACAACCAGGGATTTATTGTTGCTTCTGGTGGATGGTCAGGGTAAGTTAATTAGTCGTCGTTTAATAAAAGAGGGTAGTTGTCGTGAAGTTTTTTTAAATAAATTGGTTGATTTTTTATCTGACCAGCAAGCGACTAATAAAATAATAGGTTTAGCTGGTGTAAATGAGGGAGGTACTTTTTCTCAAGTTCGTCAATCTTGTGTTTTACTTAATGCTTTGGCTTGGGCTTGGACTGTGCCAGTAATAACTTGGTCAGGCCAAGACAAAGTTTTTTTGGCTATTATCCAAAGAATAAAAAAGGCTGAAATAGGTTCTTTTATTCAACCTCGTTATTCAGGTCCGGGAGTGGGGTAGGTAGGTATAAGTTGTTTAATTTTGTTTTTTTAGTTTAGCTATAAAAACGTTACAGGAATAATTTCCGTAACGTTTTTGGTTTTTTAAGCTATCCGATATTTACATTTAGCTTAGTTTATGGTGTTGACAGTTGGAAATAGGTGGTGTAAAATGGGATAAGAAGGTAGAAAGGTGGATAAATGTGGGGATAAGTTGATAACTGGCCTAGAGAATTGACTTTTTGTTTATTTTTTAGTTTTTTAAGGGCTTAATCGCAAATTTATGTTTATTGGCGAATATCAACACGCGTTGGACGACAAAGGGCGGTTAGCCGTACCGGTTAAATTTAGACTTGAATTAAAGAGTGGAGCAGTTGTTACCAGAGGGTTGGACAACTGTTTATTTGTTTATACTAAATCAGCTTGGAATGTTTTGGCTAAAAAATTAGCTAATTTACCGATTAGTCAGGCTAATACTAGAGCTTTTGCCAGGTTAATGCTGGCTGGTGCCATGGATGTGGAAGTAGATAGTCAGGGTCGGGTTTTGTTGCCTGATTATTTAAGATCTTATGCCGGTTTAAAAAAAGAAATAGTAGTAGCTGGTTTATACGATAGATTGGAATTATGGGATAAGTCACGTTGGGCAATTTATAAAAAAACAACCGAAAAGTCTTCTACGGCTATTGCCGAAGCTTTGGGTGAACTAGGTGTTTAATAATTGGCTCTAGATGCCATGACTTATCAGCACGAGCCGGTTCTTTTACAAGAAGTAATAAATGGCCTGAACCCCCAGCCGGGACAAAATTTTATTGATGGCACGGTGGGGGGTGGAGGTCACGCGGCTGCCTTATTAGCTTCAACTGGCCCTAAGGGTCGTTTGCTGGCTATGGATAGGGATAAAGTCGCTTTAGCCGCCGCGGTTGTAAATTTAAAACAGTTTAACGGCCGAGTAACTTTTATTCAGGATTCTTATATTAATGTAACTGATTATGCTTTATCTAACGGCTTTAACAACTTGGCTGGAGTGCTACTCGACTTGGGCTTATCATCGGCTCAATTATCTGATACCACTAGAGGATTTTCTTTTAAAAATGATGGACCACTAGATTTACGTTTTGATGTTAGCCAAGGGCAAACAGCAGCTGACTTACTTAACAATTTAACCTTTGTTGAATTATGGAAAATTTTTGAAGTTTATGGACAATTGCCTAAGTCTAAAACTTTAGCCCGGATTATTGTGGAGCAGAGACGTTTGGCCCCCTTTCGTACGACCGAGGATTTATTATCGGCCGTAAATAAAATTAAGGGAGGTGGACGCCACTCGCTTCAACCAGCCGCTTTAGTTTGGCAGGCCTTAAGGATAGTTGTTAATAACGAGTTGGATCAGTTGAAACAGGTTTTGCCCAAAATTTTACAATTAGTATCGTTGGGTGGTCGGTTGGCTATAATTAGTTTTCATTCTGGCGAGGATAGAATAGTAAAAGATTTTTTTAAAACAGAAGCTAAAAATTGTTTATGTCCGCCAGCTTATCCGGTTTGCCGCTGCCAGCACCAAGCGCGTTTAAAAATAATTACAGTTAAGCCCTTAGAGGCAACGGCTCAGGAAATAAAAATAAATTCTCGAGCCCGTAGCGCTAAATTAAGAATCGCTCAAGTTATCTAGATATTAAAATAATAAAAAATAAAATGTTACCACATAGCCATAAAAATTTTTTTAACCAAAACAGCCGACGGCCAGAACCTCAGCGGTGGTTTGGTTTATTTTTGGCTGTAACTTTGGTGTTCTCCGGTTTAGTCTATTTAGTCTTAACTAATTCGGTGGCCACTAAGGGTTATGAAATTAAGGGTTTAGAATATAAATTGAGTACTATTAAGGAGTCTTATAAAAAATTGGAAATTAAAGGTACAGAATTACAGTCTTTAAGTGCTATTAAAGAAGGTTTGGCTCAAGCTGATTACGTTAATGTGGAAAAGATTGAATATTTAGCCACCTTGCCACCAGATATCGGTGTAGCTATTAAATAATTTAAAATGCCAGAGTCTAGCAAAGATAACGCGACAGCTTATCGGCTGGCCTTTATTAGACTGGTATTTTTTGGGTTTTTGATTGTGATAGTTTGGCGTTTGTTTCAGTTGCAAATTGTAAGTTATGGTTGGTATAGCGCTTTGGCTTCAGGACAGCATGATATCTTTTCTGAATTAATTCCCGAAAGAGGAGAAATATACGTTAAAGATTCTTTAGCAGTAAATCGGGTGTTTCCAGCGGCTGTAAATAAACCAATGAATTTTATTTTTGCTGTACCTAGAGAAATAAAAAATGTTAATGAAGCCGTGGAAAAACTAAAAGTTTTTTGGGGTGATGATACGGAGAAATTAAAAGCTATGTTGGCTAAGCCAGATGATCCTTACGAACCCTTAAAACATGCTGTCGATGACAAGCAAGCTCAAGAGGTGGCTGATTTGGCAATTGAGGGGATTCATATAGTACCTGAAGTGGTTAGGTTTTATCCCGATGGAGGGATTTTGTCGCAGATCTTGGGGTTTGTTGGTTATGTTGGTGAACGTAAAGAAGGTCAGTATGGTATTGAACAACAGTGGGAAAAAGATTTAGCCGGTTTGCAGGGAGAGCTTAAATCGGAAAGGAATGCGGCCGGTGGAATAATTTCTATTGGCCAGCGGCAATTAGTACCGGCTCAAGACGGGGCGGATTTGGTTTTAACTTTAGACAAGAATATTCAATATAAGGCTTGTAATTCTTTACAAGAGGCGGTTAAGAAACACGGGGCGGCTTCCGGCAGTGTGGTGATTATTGATCCTAAAACTGGCGCTATTAAGGCCGCTTGTAATATGCCGTCGTTTGATTCTAATAATTATGCCAAAACAACCAATTCAGCTTTATTTAGTAACCCGATAGTTTCGGAAGCTTACGAGCCGGGATCGATTTTTAAACCATTTACCATGGCAGCGGCTTTAGATGCCGGTAAGGTTAAACCAACCACGACTTATGTGGATACTGGAGAGGTGGCTGTGTCTGGTCATGTTATAAGAAATTCGGATTTAAAAGCCAATGGGGTTCAAACAATGACTAATGTTTTAGAAAAATCTTTGAATACGGGAGTAATATTTGCTATGCGTCAAACTGGTCGACAAGTATTTGCCGATTATGTTAAAAGATTTGGCTTTGGCCAAAATACCGGAGTGGAATTACCTCATGAAAAACCGGGTAATATAAATTCTCTTAAAGATCCCAATGACATTTATCCAGTTACAGCTTCTTTTGGACAAGGTATAACAGCCACACCTTTGCAATTAGTAACCGCTTATGGGGCATTGGCTAATGGTGGGCGTTTAATGAAACCTTATATAACCGAAGAAATACGGTATGCTAATGGTAAAATAGAACAAACTAAAACTCATTCAGTTCGTCAGGTAATTTCTCCGCAGTCAGCTGCAATGGTTTCGGCTATGTTGGTTAATGTGGTGGAAAAAGGGCATGGTAAAAGGGCTGGTGTGCCCGGTTATTATGTGGCTGGTAAAACCGGTACAGCCCAAGTGCCACTGCCCGGTGGCCAAGGCTATGATCCTAAAAAAACCATTGGTAGTTTTGTTGGTTTTGCACCAATAGATAATCCTAGATTTGTTATGGCGGTTAAAATTAGCGAACCGAAAGATGTGGTGTTTGCTGAAAGTTCGGCCGCTCCGTTGTTTGGAGAGCTGGCTAAGTTTCTGTTAGAGTATTATCAGGTGCCACCAGAGAGATAAATTTATGAAAAAGATATTAAGATTTATTTTAAAGATTTTAGCCAAACTGACTTTATACCGTTATCGTCCGGTGATTATTGGTATAACCGGTTCGGTTGGTAAGACCAGCGTTAAACAGGCAGTGGCCGATTTAATATCAACGAGTGGTCGCACTGTTTGGCACAGCCAAAAAAATTTAAATAATGAAATAGGCTTGCCTTTAACTGTTTTATTGGCTAAGGATTCGGCTTATCGAAATTTAGGTTTGTGGTTGGTTATTTTTACCAAGTCGCTTGGCCGGTTAATTAAAAAGGATCTTTATTATCCGGAATTTTTAGTGTTGGAGTATGGCGTGGATCATCCCGGGGATATGGATTATCTTTTAACAATTGTTCGGCCCCAGGTGGCGGTGTTAACAGCTGTGTCAGCCAGTCATTTGGAGTTTATGGGTAGTTTGGCAAAGATTTTGGAAGAAAAAAGTAAATTGTTAAAAGCTTTACCGCTTGATGGTACGGCCATTATAAATGGTGAGGATGAAAAAGTATTGTCTTTAAAAACTGTTTTAAAGTCGCGGGTTTTAACTTATGGTCAAGCCGCTGGTTTTGATATTTATACGGAGTCAGCGGCTGTAACCATGAAACCGTCTTTGGGTATGAGTTTTAAATTAGCTTTACAAGGTAATAATTTACCGATTACTGTTTTGGGTACGGTGGGTAGTCCGGTGATTTTGACTGCTTTGGCGGCGGCGGCTGTTGGTCAAGCCTTGGGTTTTACTAATTTACAAATATTGGAAGGTTTAGAGAAGTTAACCTTGCCAGCGGGTCGGTTGCGTTTATTGCCCGGTATTAAAGAAACAATTTTATTGGATGATACTTACAATTCTTCACCTCGGGCCGCCGCCGCGGCTTTGCAAGCTTTAGTCAGATTGCCTTTACCTAAGGTAGGCGGACGGCGTTGGGCAGTTTTGGGTGATATGCTGGAGTTGGGTTCACAAAGTGAGAAATTACATTCAGAAGTTGGGCAAACAGTTGCTAACTTGGCCATAGATTTTTTGTTAACAGTCGGCAATGAATCAAGAGTCATTGGCCACGGCGCTTTGGCTAAGGGAATGGATCAAGATAGAATTTGGCATTTTGCTAATGTTCAAGAAGCTGGTTTGTTTATTCAAGATAGATTAAATCAAGGGGATGTGGTTTTAATAAAGGGTTCTCAGGGTGTGCGCTGCGAAAAAATAACCAAAGAATTAATGGCCGAACCCCTAAAAGCCGGGGAATTATTAGTTAGGCAATATGGACCTTGGCTTAATAGTTAATAGATAAACAGTTTATAAATAGTAACGTTTATTTTATAGTTTTAAAATAATTTAAAGTATTAGCTTTGTTTTGGCTTGACTTGGGTTATTTTCTAATTTACTGTTATTTAGCTATCAAACTTTGGTTATAGGTTATTTTGGTCCCATCGTCTAGTCCGGTCCAGGACGTCTCCCTCTCACGGAGAAAACTGGGGTTCGAATCCCCATGGGACTACCATTTTTAACACTCTACCTGTTTAAGGTGGAGTTTTTTTGTAAGCTTTTTTATAAAATAAAACGGATTTACTTTTGTAAAAGGTTTAAAAGTAAATCCGAGGTAATTTTATTATTGCCATTGCTTATGGCAGGCTACTATAAAATCAACAGCTTGATTATGGGTTATCTTTTGTTCAGCCGCTGAAGGATTAGTGGACATTTTGATGGGTTGACCAAAGGCAATATGAATTTTCTTATTAGGATTAATCTTACCAAAATCTTTTAGCCTTTTTCCATTAGCCCAAAAGTCTGTTTTAAGAGCAATAGGAATTATGGGTACATTGTTAGCGGTAGCTATTTTAACAGCTATAGAATTAAATTGACTGGGAATTATTTTGTCACGACGCGTATGTTGGGGAAAAATTATTATTGAGATGCCTTGTTTTAACTTTTTTGAACAATCAGCCATCATGGTTTGTAAATCTTCTCTAGGGTTTAGTCTATTTAAAGCTACTGGATTAGTAGCCTTCATAATATGGCCGAAAATAGGATAGGTTAGAAGTTCTTTTTTTACAACAAAGGTAATATTTTTAAAACTTAACAAAATAACCGGCAAACAGAAATTTTCTAAAGTACTCATATGGTTAGCCATAAACACCACTGGACGGTTAAAAGTTTTACTAATATTTTGTAGTCCGTTTATATAAAACTGGCCACCAACTGCTTCAGCCGCTTCAATCATTTTTAAGGAAGTTTCAGCCCAAGTACTTTCATTAAATTTTCTTTTTTTAGCCAGCCAAGCACCTTGAAGAATAGCGACAAAAACTCGTAAATAAAAAAAGAAATTCGGGAAGATAGATTTATCTTTTATTTTGGATTGGTAAGATAAATCATAGCGCAGAGCTGTGCGAAAATTATAATAGTTTTTCATTGTTAAGTTCCTATTGTTTGTTTTTAAGTCTATCTAAACAGATAGATTAGAAACTGTCAATTGTTTAAACTTAAGGTAGGTATGATATAATATTTTTATTATGCCTTGGTATTTTTTTGCTATTATGGCCGCTTTGTTAGGCGGCTTGGCCACCATCACCCAAAAAAATGTTTTGCGAAAAGAGCACGCTATGTCTTATGCGGCTACTTTGGGTTTGGCTAATTTATTGTTGTGCCTGCCTTTGATTTTTTTTGTTGATTGGCGGGGTATTGATTTAAAGGTTTTTATATATTTATTATTAATTTCTTTTGTGGCCGCCGCAGCTTTTTTGTTGGTAGCTAAAGGGGTTAGGCATATGGAAATTAGTGCCTCTTCTCCTTTATTTATTATAGGTCCAGCCATTACGGCGCTTTTAGCTTATCTTATACTGGGCGAGTCTTTTAGTCGTTGGCAAACTTTAGGTTTAGGTTTTTTAATCCTTGGGCTTTATATATTGGAAAGTCATAAGTCCGCCGGTTGGTTGGAACCTTTTAAAATTATTCGAGGTAATAAATATATTCATTATATTTTTTTGGCTTTAGTGCTTTATGGTATTACCGGTATCGTTGATAGAGTAGTTTTGGGTTATTATCAGTTGGATACCCTAACTTATATTTTTTTAATTCATTTATTTTTGGGAATAAATTTATTGGCCATGATTTTTATTTGGCACGATGGTTTTAATGATTTAAAAATAGGTTTTAAACAAGCCGGTTGGTGGATTGTTTTGGTGTCTTTTTTAACTATTAGCTATCGTTGGTTTCAGGCCGAAGCCATCTCTATGGCTTATGTTGGTTTGGTTATAGCCATTAAAAGAACAGAATCGTTGTTTTCTACTTTAGTTGGCGGTGAAATTTGGCAGGAAAAAAATTTGTTTCATAAATTAATGGCCGCTGGTGTTATGATTTTAGGAACTGTTTTGATAGTTTTAGGTTAATTAAAAACTACCGGACTTATAAATCCGGTAGTTTGTAGTTGGTAAGGATTAAGTATTTTTAGGTGTAACTTAATTAGTCAGTTGTTTTGGTTGGGGCAATTATTTTTTTTATAGTATCTATTAAACCCTGGTAATTAAAATGGGCATAGAGTTGTTCGGGCCAAGTCGGGTCGCTTAGGTTTATTAAAGGGTCCACACCTTTGCCTTCAATGGGTTGGCCGTCGTCGCGCAAGGTTAAACTGTGTACCATAAATATAGAATAAGCTTCATTAGGGTCGATTATAGTATTAAGTGGAAAAGTGTTTTCTACTGTGCCCCAACCTTTAGTCGGACTGCCCAAAACAACACCGACATTGTATTTTTTAAGACTAGCGGCAATAACTTCAGCCGAGGATTGGGTAGCGCCATCTGTTAAAATAACTACTTTTTTATACTTTACTAAACTGTTTAGCCAGCCGGTTTTGGTTTTAAAGGGTTGGGGTTCGCCTTGGTGGTAAAATTCATAAGCGTAGGTATTTTCACCCACAAAAAAGCCTAAAAAGTAGGGCAGGATATCAATAGCGCCACCAATATTACTACGTAAGTCCAAAATAAGGTTATTTAGGTTTTTGTTGTTACTAACGCTGTTGGCGACTTTTTGAAATTCATCAAAAGTTGTGGGGGAAATACGTTTTATTTGGATGTAGTAAATATCTGGTTCAAATATTTTTCCCAGAACAGTTGGTTCTATGCCGGTAGAATCATAAATTTGGCGGCTAGCTTTATCGCCTAAAGCCTCATAAGCTCGTTTGACTTGGGCCAGTTTTTGTTGGCCTTCAGGAGAGGTGTCTTTAGTTAGTTCAGCCGCTTTGGTTTGGAAAGTATCGGTTATTTGTTGTTGGGAAGCGTTTTTATCTAAATCTAAATTTTCATAAAGATCGGCTGTACGATCAATGTTACTAACGGTTTCTCTAAGCTCTTTTTCCTTGGTAATTGTAAAAAGTCGGCTACGGTTAAATGGTTTAAGATTAGCTAGTACCATGTCGCCTAAGTTTACAGCCAATTCTTTTTGTTCTTGGTCGTTTAAATTGCTTAGAATTCTATCAGCTAGATTTTTAACTCCCTCTTTATCCAATGAATTCATGCTTTGTGGTCGGTTGGTAATTTTTTCCGCTCCCAGTTTGTATAAACCAGCCAGTTGATCGTCGGGTATTTTTTCCCAATAGTTTTGTTTAATTTTATCGTAGATTTCTAGTAGGAAAGCAGTTTTGGGATTTAGTTGTTCGGTTGTTGGCGGGCCCTTTTTTTGTGAATACCAATAACCACCTAAGCCGCCACTAGCAAAGATAACCAAAATAATAGCAATGTAAAAGGTATTTTTATATCTTTTTTTATTGTTTTTAAAATGATTGTTAATTTGTTGGGTTAGGGTGCCACTGGGTGGGTTAAGTAGCTGATTTGATTCGGAGCTTTGGGACAAATTGGGTATAAGATTGGACATAATAGATTTATTATAGCAGAAGATTTTTATCTTAGGCTAGGTTTACTGTCCGTCCTGGGGTAATTTTGCTATATTTATAAAGGGTAAGCCGTTAATATTTTAATTAGATGAATAAATTTTTTTGTTTTATAAAATCTAAGCCCGTTTGTGGACGTGGATTTGGTCAGAGCCTTATTTTGTTGACTTTTTGTTTATTGGCTTTGTTTTGGTATTTTAGGCTGGGGCCAGCGAAGCGGGCCTTACCTCAGAATAATCAGATTAATCAGGCCGAAGAATTAACAGTTTTTTATAAAAGTTTGGCTCATAATTTTGTTTTAAATTTGCCCACTAGTTGGGCGGGTAATTACGAGGTCGTTAAAAGCGTCTTGGCTGATAAGGTGGATATAGTTTTTTATCAGGCTGGTCAAAAGAAATTTGCGATTTTAGTTTATCCGTTGGATGGTTGGCTTAAGAATAGCCTGTCTGACAAAGAGTTTGTTTTGACTTGGACCAAGGATAAAGTGTTTATTTGGCAGTCTGATATAGCTGACGATTTATTTGCTAGAATAGCCAGGACTTTTAAAGTGGATTATTCTAAAGAGGACCATTCAGTATCTTATGATGTTTATTTTAGCCAGCCAGTAGAAAAAGATTTTGATTGTTCGTTAGTTGAGCCGGTTAAACGTTTAGTGCAAAAAAATTCTCGAATTGAAGAGCAGGCTTTGAATCAATTGTTATTAGGCCCAACGGTTGAGGAAAAAAAGCAAGGCTACAACTCTTGGTTCAGTCAACAGACAGCTAATAAAATAATTAGCATGTCTTTTAAAAAGGGTCGAGTTTATGTTAATTTACGGGATTTAAGAACAATAATTCCTGGCGCTAGTAGTAGTTGCGGTTCAGCTCAGTTTTTAGGACAACTAGAAAATACTCTTAAACAATTTCCTACAGTTAAACAGGTATTTTTTGCTTTTGATGGTTCGCCGGAAAATTTTTATAATTGGTTACAATTAGATTGTAACAATGAAGATAAGTTGTGCGATCCACAATTGTTTAATAATTAATTATTAAGTTTGGTTGGCTTGTGCAGCCGGCCCCATTAAGATGGGGTTAAAATAAATTTTTATGGATTTACCGCAAACAAAAACCCATAGTCGTTTGGTTAGAGAGTTTTATTTTTGGTCAGGTTTGGTGGCCACTTTGGCTTATCGGATAATTATTGTGTTGAATAATTATAGTGCTCTGTGGGTAAAAATATCCTGGTACATTGGTACAGTTGGTTTTATTTTATATTTTATTCATCGTTATCAAATAAGTCAGCACCGGGTCGCTTTGATAAAGAATTACGATTTAGCTAATAGGATTTCAGCTGTAACAGCTTTAAGCAATGAAGAAAAATCCACTTTGCATTATATTTTGTATAGCTTACAGTCTAGTAAAGAAAAATTGAATTATATTTTTATTTTTTTTACTTCGGCTGTCGCTTTGTTAATAGGTTTATATTTTGATTTTTTAGCTTAGCTTAATTTATTCGGTTATGGCTGATAAAAGCAGAACTTGGCGCCAGTGGTGGAATAAAATTGGCCCGGGTATTATTACCGGCGCTTCTGATGACGACCCTTCTGGTATATTAACCTATCTTCAAGTAGGTGTTGTTATGGGTGTGCGGGGATTATGGTTGGCTTTATTAACCCTGCCTTTAATGTCGGCTGTTCAAGAAATGTGCGCTCGATTAGGCTTAATAACTGGTCAAGGCCTTTTGTCTTTAATAAAGAGGAGATACAATCCTTGGTTAGTTAAAGTAGTGGCTGTGGTGGCCGTGGCTGTGATTGTTTTTAATATTGGTGCTGATTTATTAGCCATTGGCGTAGTAGTGGAAAGATTAGTCGGTTGGCCAAGGGAATTGTGGATAATTTTAACTTCGGCAGTTATTATAATATTTACTTTAAAGTTTTCTTATCGGCAGCTGGCTAATTTTTTAAAGTGGCTTACCTTATCTTTATTTTTTTATGTGGCTGTGGCCTTATCCATTCATTTAAATTGGTCGGAGTTATTTCTGCACACCATTAGACCTCAATTAAATTTTAATATTACCGAAATAATGCTCATCGCGGCTGTTTTTGGCACGACTATTTCTCCTTATTTATTTTTTTGGCAAGCTAGTGAGGAAGTGGAAGAAAGGGAAGAATCGATTATTAAACGTTCTTTAAAAAGGTTCACAGTTACCAAACAGGGATTAAAAAATTTAAGACAGGATACGATTTTGGGCATGAGCCTGTCTAATTTGATTATGTGGTTTATTATAGCTAGCGCCGCTACTTTAGCTAGTCGTTATAATTTAAATTCCTTAGAAACTTTTGACCAGGCGGCTTTGGTTTTAGAGCCGTTGTTGGGCCAGCAGGCTTATTTAGCTTTTGCTACCGGTATTGTCGGTACTGGACTCTTGGCTATTCCAGTTTTGGCTGGTAGTGTTGGATATATTTTATCTGAAACATTTGGTTGGCAAGAAGGTATGGCTAAACCCTTTCATCAGGCCAGGGGATTTCATTTAGCTATTGCCCTGGCTGTCTTGCTGGGTTTATTTTTAGCAGTTCTTAAGTTTGACCCGATAAAAATGTTAATTTATACGGCTTTTGCTTACGCCATGATTACACCGCCTTTGATTTGGTTTATTTTGCGTTTATCTAGTGACCGAGTTTTAACCAAAGGGCATGTTAATGGTTGGTTGGTAAAAGTTTTGGGTTACTTGGCTTTATTTGTCAGTTTGGCTATAGTTTTGTTTTATCTTTATTTATAGAATAAAGCTGATTAATATGATAGAATATAAACTATGAATCAGTTAAAAAAAGCTAGTTTTTACAATAATTTATTCATTCTACCCTTTGATCATTACTCAGCCTTTACGGAATTAGTAGTTGCTCCGGGGGCTGTGGTGGAGGAAAAAGATATACCAAAAATAGCTGAGTTAAAGATGTTAATTTATCAGGGTTTTTTGCGTTCTTGGCAATTAGGTGTTCCCCAAACCAGTTCAGCTATTATAGTTGATGAATTGTTTGGTCAGCCTATTTTACAGGCTGCTCAGCGCGACGGTGTGGCTGTTTGTTTGGGAGTCGAAGAACATAATACTAAAGAGTTTGGTTTTGTTTATGGTGCCGCTTGGCCAGAAAAAATTAATCAGTTAAAACCAGCTATTGTTAAGGCTTTAATAAAATATAACCCTTCGGATGATTTAGAGTTAAATAAGCGCCAAGCTTTGAAACTTAAATTATTGTCGGATTTTTGTCAGACTAACGGTTATATTTTTATGCTGGAGCCTTTAGTGCCTCCGACAGAATTTCAGCTAAGGGAGGTTAAAGGCGATAAAGAAAGGTATGATGAAGATGTTAGGCCACTTTTGGCTGTAAAAATGCTAGCAGAATTATATCAAGCCGGGGTTAAACCGGATATTTGGAAGCTGGAAGGTTGCAGTCGTTTGGATTATTGTCAAAATATTTTACAAACCGCTCGTCGTTTGGGCGGTCAGAATGTTAATATTATAATGTTGGGTAGAAATCAACCGTTGTTAAAGGTGGAAAATCAATTAAAAGCGGCTGCTCAGGCTGGCTGGTTTGGTTTTGCCGTTGGTCGGACAGTTTTTCAAGAACCTCTTCAACAATATGTTAAAGATAATAATTCGGCGGCAGCTATTCAGGTTATAGCGGCTAATTTTTATCATCTTTATAAATTTTTTAAAGATCAATCAGTCAGTTAATCTTATAAAATTATATGATGGAACAAGCTATTCGGGATTTTCCCAAACAATTTTCTTTTCAACCAAAAATTCAAGGCGGGCAAATTGATTTAAAACAATTTTTTAATTATTTGGTTTGTGGTATGGGGGGTTCGCATTTAGCAGCGGATGTTTTAAAAAGAATTAAGCCGCAACTTAATTTAATAATTCATTCCGACTATGGGTTGCCGGAATTTATAACGGTTGAACCAAGTGGAACTTTGGTTATTATAAGTTCTTATTCTGGAAACACCGAGGAGGCTTTGGACAGTTTAAATCAGGCTTTAGATAGAGGATTAAATTGTTTGGTAATTAGTGTTGGTGGCCAGCTTTTGCAAATAGCTAAAGAAAAAAACTTACCTTATATCCAATTGCCCGATACCGGAATTCAACCACGATCAGCTTTGGGTTTTAGTTTAATAGCTATGTTAAAAGCCACTAATCAGGAAGATATTTTAAGCACTATTAGTCAATTAGCTAGTACTCTTAATCCGTCGGTTTGGGAAAGTCAGGGAGAAATTTTAGCTGAGGAGCTTAAGGGCCATATTCCTGTTGTTTATGCTTCGTCTAAGAACTATGCTTTGGCGTATAATTGGAAAATAAAATTGAATGAAACAGGCAAGGTGCCGGCTTTTTATAATTTATTGCCCGAACTCAATCATAACGAAATGACTGGTTATGATTATACAGATCTTAGTCGTTCTTTGTCAGATAAATTATTTTTTATAATTTTAGTTGACCAAGCGGATAATCTTAAAATACAAAAAAGAATTTCTGTTTTAACTCAAATATTAGAAGATCGGGATTTGCCGGTGACTACTATAAAATTAACAGGTCAAAACGATTTAGAAAAAATTTTTAATTCTTTGATTTTAGCTGATTGGCTAGCTTACTATACGGCGCTTATTTACGAAGCCGAACCTACAGCCGTACCTTTGGTAGAAGAATTTAAAGCAAAATTGGTTAATTAAAATTGTGAAAAAAATAAGAACCTATAGAACCAGATTTAAGAAAGATATAGTGGCTGAATGGTTGTTACCAGTTAAACAATCTAATAAAGTACTAATATTGTGCGATGGCTTGCCAGTAGTTCCTGGCAAGAATGATTTGTTGGATTTTTTTTCCAAGCAGGGTTATTGGGTTTTTTATCCTCGGTATCGGGGTAGTTGGGAAAGCGGCGGAAGTTTATTAGCTAGGTCGCCCCATTTAGATATCATTGATGTTATTGACGGTTTGTTTAAAAAAATTGAGAATTTACATACTGGCCAAAAATATATTATTAAGAAACCTAAAATTTTTTTATTAGGTAGTAGTTTTGGTGGTTCGGCGGTTATTTTAACTAGTCAAGATAAACGGGTTACTGCTGGTGTGGCTTTTTCTCCAGTGGTAGATTGGCAAGCGCCTAGTCAAGAAGAGCCGTTGGAAAAACAATATGATTTTCTTAAAGCAGTTTATGGTATGGGTTACCGTTTAAAAAAATCTAATTGGGATAAATTAATTAGAGGTAATTTTTATAATCCTATAAAGCAAGTATCTTTAATTGATGGTAGAAAGTTGATGATTATACACAGTCAGGACGATAAGGTGGTTAGATTTAAGGATGTTAAAAAGTTTGTCAAACAGATTGGTGCCAATTTTTATCCTTTAAAAAGAGGTGGGCATTTATCTGCTCGTTTGATTATTCAGCCGGTTTGGTTTAAAAAAATTAAAAAGTTTTTTAAAGTATGAGGGGTTTAAAAATTTTAAAAAAATCCAATAAAAGTCGAGCTCGTTTAGGCCGACTTATGACCGAGCATGGTGAAGTTCTGACGCCCAGTTTAGTACCAGTAGCTACCCAGGCGACTATCAAGACTTTAAACAGTCAACAAGTGGTGGATACGGGTACGCAGATTCTTATTGCTAATACCTATCATTTGCATTTGCGGCCCGGTGAAGCTGTTATAAAAAAACAGGGTGGTTTGCATAAATTTATGAATTGGGCCGGGCCAGTGATGACTGATTCGGGTGGTTTTCAGGTTTTTAGTTTGGGTTTTGGTCGGGAACTTAAAATTAATAAGGTGGTTAAGCAAAAAACTAAAGCCGTTGTAAAATCAGGTCAGCAACCGAATAATTTAAAAATTACCGAACAAGGGGTGGAATTTAGATCGCACATTGACGGTCGAAAGATTTTTATTGGGCCTACGGAATCAATGAAAATACAAAAACAATTAGGCGCTGATATTGTATTTAATTTTGACGAGTGTCCACCGCCTTTGGCGGATTATAATTATACCAAGGAAGCTATGGCGCGAACGCATCGTTGGGCCAAGGTTTGTTTAAAAACCAAAAATAATCAGCAGTTATTATATGGCATAGTTCAAGGCGGGGCTTACACTAAACTACGTTCCACTAGCGCCAAGTTTATGTCCAAGTTACCTTTTGACGGTTTTGGTATTGGTGGTGAATTTGGTAGCCATAAAACTAATATGGCTAAAACGTTAGATTTAGTAATCAAAGAATTACCCGACAGTAAACCGCGACATCTTTTAGGTATTGGCCATTTGGCTGATATACCCATACTTATTAAAGCCGGTGTAGATACTTTTGATTGTATTACACCTACTCATTATGCTAGGCATGGCACGGCTTTTACTACTCAAGGCCCAAAGGATTTATTTAAAAAAATTTATCAGACTGACAAAAAACCTTTAGATTCTAAATGCGGTTGTTTTGTTTGTCGTGACTATCAGCGTTCTTACATACATCATTTATTACGGGCTCGGGAAATAACCGCTTTGTCTTTACTGACTTTTCATAATTTGTATTTTTTTAATGCTGTGGTGGCCGGTTGGCGTAAAATGATTAAATCGGGAAAATTGTGAAGCAGTCTTTTAAGCAACTTCTTAAATCTTATTATTACCAATTACCTAAAAATTTGGTGGCTTTGCGTCCGGTTAGTCCTAGAGACGGCGCTCGTTTATTAGTATTTGATAAGCAATCAAGCAAAATTAATTTTGATTATTTTTTTAATTTAGGTAAGTATTTACCACCCAATTCTTTGCTGATTTTTAACGACACTAAAGTTTTACCGGCCCGTTTAGAATTATTTAAACCGACTGGTGGTAAGGTTAATGTTCTTTATTTAAATACGGTGGTTGGTTTGGTTGAAGTTATGTCCGATAGACGGCTGTTGGTTGGCCAAAAATTACGTTTAACTAAGCGACTTTATTTTGAAGTTGTTAGGCAAAGTGGTGGTAGTTATTTTTTAAAACCACCTGGTCAGGCCAAAGAATTTTATCGCTTATTACAGCGTTATGGCTTAACGCCTTTGCCGCCTTATTTAAAAACTAGCGGGCTTAAAGAATCAGACAGGCGGCGTTTATATCAAACAGTTTTTGCTAAAGATTTTGGTTCAATAGCCGCTCCGACAGCTTCGCTTCATTTTACCAAACGTTTATTTAATAATTTAAAAAAACAAGGTCATCAAGTTTGTTTTGTTACTTTGCATGTTAATTTAGGTACTTTTGCCTCCTTGAAGGAGGGGCAGGTTAGAAAAAATAAGTTGCATAATGAATTTTGGCAAGTTCCTGCCAAAACGATTAAAGCTGTGGCTGTGGCTAAAAAGCGGGGAGATAAGGTTGTGGCCATAGGTACGACAGTGGTACGGACTTTGGAATCGGCTTTTAATCAGCAAGCTGACTGTTTGAATAAGCAAGGTTCAACCCAACTTTTTATTAGTCCGGGGTATAGATTTCATATTGTTGATTGTTTAATTACTAATTTTCATGTGCCATCTTCCAGCTTAATGATGTTAGTGGCAGCTTTAATAGGTCGTAAAAGACTTTTAAGTATTTATCAAAAAGCTATTAAGAAAAAAATGCGTTTTTTTTCTTTTGGAGACGGTATGTTTATTAGGTAACAGGTTGACTTATTTATAAAAGTATGCTATTATTAATAAGTATGAATTTTCATACTTATCTGTATAATCAGTTTTTATAAACTTATGAAAACATTTACAAAATCAAAGAATTTATCTATTAAAAATACTAATAAGAAAATAAAAAATTTAACTAAGTCCAAGGCGGTTGGTGATTTAAAAAGTTTGTTGCCTGGTAATTTTGAATTTTTTAATACTGTAACAGTCGGTCAAAGAGGCCAAATTGTTATACCAGCTGATATTAGGAAGGCTATGGATATAAAAGTTGGTCAAAAATTGATGATTTTTGTAAAAATGCGTAAAGTAGCGGCTATTTTTAAAATGGACGACCTGGAGGATATGCTGGTAGAATTTACCCGGCATTTATCCTCTTTTACTAATAAAAAAAATAAATTTTAATTTAAATATACTATGTGGAAAATATTAAAGCTCAAAAAAGTTTGGATTCCTGTTTTGTTGGTGTTAATAATAGTTGGTTTGGTGTTTTATAGTCGTAATCAACAAGCCAAGCCCAAATATACTACGGAAACAGTTAAGCAACAAGATTTAAAACAGACTGTTTCGGTGACCGGTACAGTTAAAGCCGCCGAACAAGTGAATTTGAATTTTAAAGCACCTGGACGATTAACTTCTTTAATGGTTAAGGTGGGCGATAAGGTTAAAGCCAATACCGTAATAGCTCGTTTGGACAGTAAGGATGCAGCAGCTTCGGTATTAACAGCTCAAGCTAATTTAAAATCAGCCGAGGCTAATTTAGCCAAATTAAAGGCTGGTGCTCAAGATGAGGATGTGGCGGTTAGTCAGGCTGGGGTGTCAGCGGCCGAAACCACTTTAAATAATGCTAAGCAATCTTTAATAAATATTAAAGCCAGTCAAGATCGGGCAGTGGCTAATGCTTTAGCTCAGTTGGTTGGTTTAACACCACAAGCTATACCAGCTAGAACCAATATCTCCACAGGTAGCTTTACTTTAAGTGGTACTTATCAGGGAACTAATTTTGGTACTTACACTATTAGGTTTGATAATCGTTCTAATTTGGCCTATTCGGTGTATGGTTTGGAAAATGATTATCAAGAAGGTAGTTATACTACTTCAACACCAATTGGTGTATTAGGTTTGCGTTTGCAGTTTTCATCTACTGGTGTTTTGGCAACTGGTGATACTTGGACCATAGATATACCAAATACTTCAGCTGCTTCTTATACTACTTATAAGGCGGCTTATGAAGCGGCTTTGGTTAATAAACTGCAGCAAATAGATACGGCTGAGGCAGTGATTAAAACCGCTGAACAAGTTTTAGTTCAAGCTAAAGCTAATTTTAATTTTAAAACAGCGCCACCTAGGAGTTATGATATATTAAATGTTGAAGCACAGGTGGCAGCTGCTCGGGCTACTTTGGTTCAAGCGCAAAATAATTTAAGTGATCGTTATCTTACGACGCCGGTTAATGGCACCATTACTAGAGTCAATTATGAAATAGGGGAAACAACTTCTTTGTCTTCGGCTGTGGCGGTTTTATTAACCGATAGCCAAACAGAAATTAAAGTTCAGGTTCCTGAATCAGATATTGCTAAATTAAAAATCGGTCAACCAGTTGATATTACTTTAGACGCTTTTGGTAGCAGTGAGCATTTTAGTAGCCATATTGCTTTTATTGATCCAGCGGCTACGGTCATACAAGACGTTGTTTATTATGAAGTTACAGTAACTTTTGATGATGCTCAAGATGATAGAATTAAACCTGGCATGACGGCAAATCTAGATATAATGTCGGCGGAGGTTAAAGATGTTTTGGTGGTGCCTTTGCGGGCTGTTAGGTATGATAGTGGTCAAGTTTATGTAGAAGTTTTACTTAATAATGAGTTGGTAAGAAAAAATGTAGTTATAGGTTTAAAGGGTGATGATGGTTTAGTGGAAATTAAAGAAGGTTTAAAGGATGGGGAGGCAATTATAACTTTTAAATCTAACGGTTCTAAATAACATGTCTGATTTAATTACAGTTAAAGACTTAAAAAAAATTTACGAAAATGAGGGTGTGGCCACACCGGTTTTGCATGGAGTCTCTTTTACTTTGCAGGCCGGGGAGTTTGTTTCTATTATGGGCCCTTCTGGTTCAGGTAAATCAACCTTAATGCATATCTTAGGTTTTTTGGATCGCTTAACTAGTGGACAATATTGGTTTGAAGGTAAGGAAGTGGATACCTTAAGCGAAGATGAATTGGCTTTTATGCGTTCTACTAAAGTAGGTTTTGTTTTTCAGCAATTTAATCTTTTATCTAAAACTTCGGTTTTGCAAAATGTCAGGTTACCCCTGCTTTATGTGACTATGCCAGAATCCAAAAAAGATGAACTAGTCAAACAAGCCATTGAGGCGGTTGGTTTAACGCATCGTTTGGATTATTTATCCAATCAATTATCAGGTGGCGAAAAGCAGCGGGTGGCTATTGCTCGAGCTTTGGTTAACGACCCTTCAGTTATTTTTGCCGATGAGCCAACAGGTAATTTAGATTCTAAATCAGGTCTTCAGATAATGAAAATTCTGGATGATCTGAATCAGCGAGGTAAAACTATTATTCTAGTTACTCATGAAAAAAATACAGCTGATTATGCTCGTAGGATTTTACGGATTAAAGATGGTTTAATTGAGTCAGACGAGGTTGTGCCAGAACAAGTTAGACAATCAGCTATCAACGGTCAGCTTAAATAGCTTTAATTATTGCTAATGGAAGCACGTAATACTTTAAAACTTACTTTAGCTAATTTATTGGGCAATCCGTTGCGCTCTTTTTTAACCATGCTTGGACTTATTATTGGTATAGGTTCAGTAGTGCTTATTATATCGGTTGGCGCTGGTGCTCAGGTTTTAATTTTATCTCAAGTTAACCGAGTGGGTAGCGATTTAATAGCGGTGTTACCCGGGGCTTCCGATGCCAGCGGTCCGCCAGCTTCGGTTTTTGGCATTCAGGTTAAAACTTTAATTAATGACGATATTAAAGCTTTGGAAAACAATGCTCAATCTTTACATTTACAAGCCATCTCCGGTTATGCCAGCGGTTTGGGTAAAATGACTTATGAGAATAGAGTGATTGAGGGCGGAACTTACATGGGTGTTTCACCATCTTTTCCTCAAGTAGAAAATATTACTTTAGTGGCTGGTCGTTTTTTTACACCGGAAGAAGATGGTGGTTTGGCCCGGGTGGCTATTTTAGGTAGTGGCATAGTGGAGGAGTTATTCCAAGGTGATGATCCCATAGGTAAAACTATTAAGATTAAAAAAGAGTCCTTTAAAGTTATTGGTTATTTAGAAAAAAGAGGTTCAGCTGGTTTTAGTAACCAAGATGATCAAGTAATTATACCTTTGCAAACAGCTCAAAAAATAATGTTGGGTTGGCGTCATTTGTCTTTAATCAGGGCTAAGTTAGGTGATCCTGTTTATTTAGATTCGGCAATGGCTGGCGTAAAACAAGTTTTAAACGCTCAGCATAAAATAGATACAGCTGATGAGGAAGATTTTTCCGTTCGATCTATGGCTCAGGCAGTGGACATGCTTAAAAGTATTACCGATGCTTTTCGTTATTTTTTGGCAGCCATTGCTGCCATTTCGTTATTAGTTGGTGGTATTGGTATTATGAATATAATGTTGGTGGCCATTACCGAACGAATCAAGGAGATTGGTTTAAGGAAGGCGGTTGGCGCTACCAATTCTAGTATTCAAAATCAATTTTTGTTGGAAACTATAATTATTACTTTAATCGGTTCAACTTTGGGTATTTTGGGCGGAGCTATCTTATCTGGTTTGATCACAGTAGTGGTTAAAGCTCTTAATTATGATTGGGCGTTTATTGTGTCACCACTATCTGTCATAGTTGCTTTGTTGGTGGGTTTATCAATTGGTTTGGCTTTTGGTTATTATCCTGCCAGGCGAGCTGCTAAGTTAGATCCCATAACAGCTTTACGTTACGAATAAATGAAATTTAAAGAGTACATATCATTAGCTATATTTTCTTTTAGCCGTCAGTTAACGCGTACGATGTTGACTGGTTTGGGTATAGTTATTAGCATTGCGGCGGTTATTGTGGTTATTTCGGCGGCTCAAGGTGTTAAGGGTTTTATTATTGGTCAGTTTGAAACTTATGGTACCAATATTTTGAATGTGGAAGTTAAAGTTCCGGAAACAGCTAAAAATTCTTCCGAAGGGGCTAATGCCCAAGCTTTTGGCACTGTTATTAAAACTTTAACCCTGGATGACATGAAAGCTTTACGTAAGTTGCCTAATATAAAAAATAATTATGCCGGTCAAATGGGTCAGGCTGTGGCTAATTCTGGTTCAGCCAAAAAAACTATAACTTTATTTGGTGTGTCACCGACATTTTTAGAAATTGACACCAGTAAAGTTGCTCAGGGACGATTTTTTAGTCCAGAAGAAGATGATTCATTGGCTAAAGTAGCGGTTTTAGGTTTTAATGTGGCTAGTGAATTATTTGGTGATAGTAATCCTATTGGTCAAGATATAAAAATAAAGCAGAAAAATTTTGAAGTTATCGGAGTGTTTGAATCTAAAGGAGCTGTGATGTTTGTTAATTATGATGATTTTGTATATTTACCAATACGTACTTTGCAAAAACAAATTTTGGGTATAGATCATGTGTCTTATATTTTGAATCAATATCAAGATGAAAATAAATTACCCCAAACAGTGGCCGCAGTAGAAGATTTGTTACGTGACCGTCATAATATAGACGACTCTAATCCCGATAAAGATGATTTTCAAGTTCAATCCAATGATGATTTTGTAAATATTTTAGATACGGTGATAGGTGGTTTTACTATACTACTGATTATTTTGGCCGCCATTTCATTGATTGTCGGTGGGGTGGGCATTATGAATATTATGTATGTGTCGGTTTTGGAAAGAACCTTTGAAATAGGTTTAAGAAAGGCGATTGGCGCTCGCCCCAAACAAATATTGTTACAGTTTTTAACTGAAGCTGTTTTAATAACTACTTTGGGTGGTTTAAGCGGTATTTTAGCTGGTGTGGCTGTGTCTTATTTAATATCTTTAGTTGCTGCTTGGCAGGGTTTTGCTTGGGATTTTGTAGTGCCTTTGTATTCAGTAGTATTGGCCACTTCTTTTTCGGTTGTTTGTGGTTTAGTATTTGGTCTTTATCCAGCTAGGCAAGCTGCTGCCTTGGACCCTATCGAAGCTTTACGTCGAGAATAAAAAGGCTAATTTTAGCTAAAAATATTATTTGGAATCCTGTCTCTTGACAGGTTTTTTAGTTATACCTACAATGAATTAGCACTCTAAGCTGGAGAGTGCTAATAGAGGATAATTTTATGAATGAACGGCAACACACTTTATTAGCGGAAATTATAAGAAGTTACATAAAAAATGCTGAATTGGTAAGTTCTAAAGCTTTGCAAGGGAACTTAGGTATTTCTTCAGCGACTATTCGTAATGAAATGGTGGATTTAACCGATCAAGGTTATTTAGCACAACCTCATACCTCAGCTGGTCGCCAGCCCACTATTAAGGCTTACCGTTATTATTTAGATAAGATAATGTTTCCGGTGGAGCCTAATCAAGATGACAAAAAAAAGTTAGAACAAATTTTTTATGGAAGAACCTCTTTAGAGCCAGAAACTGTTTTACGACAATTGGCTAAGGAATTAGCCAGCCTAACAAATCAGGCGGCGGTTATTGGTTTTAGTGGCCACGATGTTTATTACACTGGATTGTCTAATTTGTTTTATCAGCCAGAGTTTAGCCATTTGGATATGATTCGTTCTATTAGTTCGGCAATAGATCAGTTGGATGAATCTATGGCTCAGCTTTATAAAACTATGACTAGTGATGTGCAAATAAAAATTGGCCGTGATAATCCGTTTGGTGCTGATTGTGCCGTTGTTTGTTTGGCTTATCCTGGTAAGCATCATCCGCAATTAGTCGGTTTATTAGGACCCTTAAGAATGGATTATGATTATAACGTAGGAACTTTGCAATATGTTAAAAAACTTTTCCAATAATTCTTTAAAAAACCAAGAAATGTCTGAAGATATTAAAAATAAAAGCAATTCGCCAACCTCTAGTCCGGATGATTCTGAGTTAGAAGACTTGGTGGAATTAAAAAAACAAGTTCAGGATTATTTATTTGGTTGGCGACGGGCTCAAGCTGATTATGCTAATTTAAAAAAAGAAACAGAGCACCAACAAGTAGTTTTGGCTAAATTTGCCAACAGCCAGCTTATTTTGGAGATTTTGCCAGTGTTAGATTATTTTAAGCAGGCTCTTAAGACAGTTCCTAAGGAGCAATCAACTGAATCTTGGTTACAAGGAATTGTTCATATTCAGAGTAAGCTGTGGCAGGTTTTAGCCGGTCATGGTTTGGTAGAAATAGAATCAGTAGGTAAAAAATTTGATCCTTACTATCACGAAGCTGTTCAAGAAGTGGCCGAAACGACCAAAGAATCAGGTTTGGTGGTGGAGGAAGTTAAGGCTGGTTATTTACTGCACGACAAGGTTTTGCAGCCAGCCCAAGTAAAAGTTGCTAAATAAAAATTAACATTAAAATGTAATATATGGACTATATTTGTCCGGAATGTGCCTACACCGATGATGCCAGAGGGCGTTGCCCATCTTGCAATGTTCCTCTTATTCACATTGATGATGTGGGTGAGAGTGAATCGGATAGTGAGGCCGATAACAATGATTCTTTTTAAAGAGTTGGAGAGGCGATAATAGATCGCCTCTCCGGCCAGGCTAATTTTACATTAGTTAGTCTGGCCGGGGAATAAAGACTCCATTTATTTCTGTTAGCTGATAGTTTTGTTAAAAAGCTAATTAAATTTTTAAAGAAGGGAGGTGTTAATATGTCTATCATACGTTACAGTCCAATAATGCCTAGCTGGTTTGATGCGGATAAATTTTTTGACGATTTTGGCGCACCATCTTTAAGCGGCTTTGTACCAGCCTTAGATGTTTACCAAACCAAGGATAATGTTGTGGTGGAAACCCAATTACCTGGTTTAGATCCTAAGGATGTTAACATCGCCATTGAGAACGATGTTTTGACTATTGAAGGTAAGTTTGAAAAAAAGACAGAAGTGGATGAGCGGGATTATTATCGTAAGGAAATTCGTTCGGGTGGTTTTCATCGTTCGGTGGCTTTGCCTACAGCTGTTAATGGCGATAAAGCTAAAGCAGTTTACGAAAAAGGTATGCTTAAAATAGAAATTCCCAAAGAAGAAAGAGCTAAACCAAAAACAGTTAAAGTAGAGATTAAATAATTAAGTTTATTCCCGATTCGTATTTTTAATTAAAAATACGAAACTCGGGCGAGGTTTTAAGATAATTTAAAATTTCGCTTGAGCCTATATTAATAATTATTAGCAAATAAAATTTATGCCTAAGATATTAGGAATAGACCTTGGAACAACCAACTCTTGTATGGCTGTTATCGAGGGCGGCCAGCCTAAAGTGTTGGAAAATAAGGAAGGAGCCAGAACAACTCCTTCGGTGGTAGCCATTAATAAATCAGGTGAACGTTTGGTTGGTTTATTAGCTAAACGTCAAGCAGTTACCAATCCACAAAATACTCTTTATTCGTTAAAGCGTTTAATCGGGCGTCGTTGGGAAGACCCAGAAGTTCAGCGTGATCTTAAAGTTTTGCCTTTTAAAATGGTAAAATCCGGAGAAGGTGTTAAGGTAGAAATGAACGGCAAGCAATATAGTCCCCAAGAAATTTCGGCTATGGTTTTGCAAAAATTAAAGGCCGATGCGGAAGCGAAATTAGGTGAAACTATAACTGAAGCGGTAATTACTGTGCCAGCTTATTTTGACGATTCTCAGCGCCAGGCTACTAAAGATGCTGGTGAAATTGCCGGTCTTAAGGTAAAACGTATTATTAACGAACCAACAGCTGCTGCTTTGGCTTATGGTTTTGATAAGAAAAAAGATGAAAAAATAGTTGTTTATGATTTAGGCGGCGGTACTTTTGATGTATCTATTTTGGAAGTTTCTTCCGATACAGTGGAAGTTAAGGCCACTAATGGCGATACCCACTTAGGCGGGGATGATTTTGATCAGGAAATAATTAATTGGATAATCGAAGAGTTTAAAAAAGAAAACGGTGTAGATTTATCTAAAGATTCTTTGGCTTTACAGCGTGTTAAAGAGTCGGCCGAAAAAGCTAAAATTGAATTATCTACTGCCACGGAAACAGAAATTAATCAGCCCTTCATAACTTCGGGCGCCGAGGGTCCTAAGCATATGGTTATGAAGATGACGCGGGCTAAATTGGAAGAATTGGTTGGTGATTTAATAACTAAAACTTTAGAGCCGACTAAAAAGGCTTTGGCTGATGCGGGTTTAAAACCTGGCGATATTAACGAAATAGTTTTGGTGGGCGGTATGACTCGTATGCCTTTGGTAATTCAAACTGTGGAAAAATTCTTTGGCAAAAAACCTAATGTCTCAGTTAATCCAGACGAAGTGGTAGCCATTGGGGCGGCTGTACAAGGTGGAGTATTGCAGGGGGAGGTTCGGGATGTTTTATTGTTGGATGTTACACCGCTATCTTTGGGTATAGAAACTTTGGGTGGGGTAATGACTAAGTTAATAGATAGAAATACCACTATACCAACTTCCAAGAGCCAAACTTTTTCTACAGCTGCCGACGGTCAAACCAGTGTGGAAATTCACGTGTTGCAAGGTGAACGAGAATTTGCCAAAGATAATAAAGCTTTAGGCCGATTTATTTTAGATGGTATTCCACCGGCACCGAGGGGTATGCCTCAAGTGGAAGTGAGTTTTGATTTGGATGCCAATGGTATTTTATCTGTCAAAGCTAAAGATAAGGCCACTAATAAAGAACAGCATATCACTATTACAGCTTCTTCTGGATTGTCTAAGGAAGATGTGGAAAAAATGAAAAAAGAAGCGGAAGTTCATGCGGAAGATGATAAAAAACGTCGTGAATTGATAGATATGAAAAATGTGGCCGAATCCACTGTTTACCAAACAGAAAAAATGTTAAAAGAACAGGCGGATAAAGTGCCGGCCGAAGTTAAAACTGAAGTGGAAGCTAAATTGGAAGAAGTTAAAAAAGTTAAAGATGGTGAAGATGCCGCAGCTATTAAAACCGCTTTAGATGCTTTGCAGCAGGCTGCTATTAAGATAGGTGAGGCTATGTATAAGGCCCAACAAGCCGCTGGCGCAGCCGAAGCTAAGCCTGGTGATGATGGAGAACAGCCAGCAGGTGACTCTTCAACAACCGAAGGCAAAAAAGACCAAGGTCCAGTAGAAGGTCAATACGAGGAAGTTAAAAAGTAAATATTATGCTTAAGAGTAAGAGTTCTTAGCGTTTACTCTTAGAGAAATTATCATTATTATTAATCAACATTATGTCAGAAGCACAACCCCAACAAATTCAAGTTAAAATAACCGACGAAGTATTAAAAGGCGTTTATGCCAATATGGCGCAAATTGCTCATACTAAAGAAGAATTCGTGATTGATTTTCTTAATCTTATGCCGCCTCAGGGTATTGTGGCAGCTCGAGTGTACCTGAATCCGGCTCATGCCAAACGTTTGGCTGCAGCTTTAACAGAAAATATAAAAAAGCATGAAGAGCAGTTTGGTAAAATAGAATCTACTGGACACAATGCTCCAGAAATTGGTTTTAAAACTGAGTAAAAAATTATTCATTCTCCCCCTTATCTTAAGGGGGAGTGAGAGGGGGTTATTACTTTGTCTTAATAATTTCCTCTTACTCCTCTTTTTTAAAAAGAGGTTTAGTTATAAGCTCTTTTACAATTTGACAATTGAACTGCGTCTTAGTAGAGTAATAAACTAAGATAAAAAAAGTTAATTAACAAATCAATACATAAAACTAAATTAAGAGGCACTTGTTATGGCTAAAAATGATAAGTTTGTAGTTATTTCTAACCTCGGTCAAGCAATTGAAATAGCTCAATTGCCGGATTCTTTTCACGCTTCATTCAAAAAATTTGACCCTAATACAGGTAATCAAGTTAAAAAGTTTAAAGGTGTTAAAAATGAATCTGGTCAGATAAGTTTGAGTTTAAATGGTTACTGTGGAGTAACAATAGTTACTGAGTTAATTATTGGAAATATAATTCCAATAAATCAATGCGGTAGTATGACACTTCAGGATATTATTATTAAAAAAAGCCAATTTTCTCAAAAAATGTTAAAATAGGGAGCTAAAAATGTCTAAAAATAATGGCTACGTGTCTGTTTCGGAGTTGGATATAACTGAATTGCCAAAAGGTAGAAAATTTTTTTTGTGTGTTAAAGCTTCAGAGAAGTCAATAGAATTTATAGTTCAAGTGGTAGAAAAAAACAGATTAAAAATTTGTTTTAATAAAGCTACATGGATTGTAAAATTCGAAAAAGTATTTTTAGAACAAATTATTGATATTCCTGATAATATTTTTTCTTTTTCTGGAAAGATGATGGTTGTTAATATATTAGTAAAAGAAAAGATAAGGCTTATTGTTAAAAATGTAAATGATGATGATAGTAATGAAGAAAATGATAAAGAGGAAAATTTAGCAAAAATTGCTTCATATAGTTATAGCAATAAACCGTTTAATATACACATATCACATCAAAATCCATTTGGAGGCAAGTAAAATGAGAGGCAATAGCAATAGTTTGTTTCATCTTAGGGGTCAGGCTAGTATGCCAAAATCAACATCGGTTTATTTAACGATTAATATTAAACATTTAAGAGGTTCATCTTCAATAATTAATCGAAGCTACCTCAGGATAAAAAGAAAAAATAGTACCGATCATCGCGGTACTCATTTAAAAAATTAATTTTTTTAGACGCAGTTGTAGTATTGACTGCGTCTTATTTAATGTCAGAGTAAATTTCAGAATGCAAATTAAGTTTATTGTGAATTTTACTTTGCCATTTTGATTATTTTGTGTTTAAGGCACAATTGGTTTTTTGGTAAGGATTTTATACTAATTAAATTATGTCCACAGATTATTATAATATATTAGGCGTAAAAAAAGACGCCTCAGCCGAAGAGATTAAAAAAGCTTATCGTAAGTTAGCGCACCAACACCATCCAGACAAAAACGGTGGCACAGATAATAAGTTTAAAGAAGTTAATGAAGCTTATCAGGTGTTAGGTAATGCCGAAAAGCGAAAGCAATACGATCAATTTGGCGCCAACTTTAATCAAGCTGGTTCGGGACCTGGCGGTTTTAACTGGCAGGATTTTCAACGTGGTTATAGTAATCAAGGTGGCGCTAATGCCAATTTTGATTTTGGAGATTTAGGCGATATCTTTGGTGATATCTTTGGCGGCGGCGGTCGTTCTAGCAGACGGGCCGGGCCTAGGCGCGGTAGTGATGTGGAATTTGTAACAGCTGTGGATTTTAAAGAAGCTGTTTTTGGCGCGTCTAAAACTTTGCGTTTTGAAAAAGCCATAGTATGTAACAATTGCCAAGGTTCTGGCGGGGAACCAGGAGCCAAAGTAACAACTTGCGTCACTTGTGGCGGCCGGGGCCAAGTAGAACAAATTCAACGCACTTTTTTGGGTGCTATGCGTAGCGTGGGTGTTTGTCCTAATTGTGCGGGTGAAGGCAAAAGCGTTAGCCAAAAATGTAAAAAATGTGATGGCCAAGGAGCGGTTATGGGAGTGCGAGAGTTAAAAGTAAAAATTCCAGCTGGTATTAATGATGGGCAAGGTATTAGATTAGCTGGCGAAGGCGAGCCGGGAATTAAAGGCGGTGTAGCTGGCGATTTATTACTTACTATTCAAGTACGACCGGACAAGGTATTTAACCGCCGCGGTTATGATTTACTAACCAGACAACAAATAAGTTTTACTCTAGCAGCTTTAGGTGGTAAAGCTACAGTAGTTACTTTAGATGGTGATATTAAGTTAAAAATTCCAGCTGGTACGCAAAGCGGGCAAGTATTTAAAGTGCCAAGTAAAGGCGTGCCACATGTTCGGGGTAAAAATAGGGGAGATTTACTGGTTACTGTGCAAATACAAACTCCGGATAAATTAAGCAAAAAAGCTAAAGAATCTTTAAAAAATTTACCCGAGCTTAATGGTGAGGATATTGACAATAGTGGTTGGTTTTGATATAGTTGCTTGTTAAATTAATAACAGATATACTAAACAAAAAATAAAAACAATCCACGGAGGCAAAAATGCAACTTAAAATATCAGGCGAAATGTATCGTCAACTGTTGGTTAAACTGTTTGGCGCGGCTTATGCAGGCGCTTATCGATATTTAGCTTTCTCTACAGAAGATGAAAAGAGGATGTTAAGTTTTCTAGTAATTGATTGTGAAAATTTGTTAGACACAAGGGAAAAAGAATTATTTTTTGGTTGTTATGGAATCAATAAAAACGGTGAGCCAATTATAATTCCCGATGCTAATCAGGAGATATCTTTAAATGAAATTCATAACAAATTAATCAAATCTAATTTTGTTAAGTTGTTTAAAGAATATGCTTCTTCAAGTAAAATTACGTCTGGTCATTCACCCGAAAGCGTTACAGAAATAATTTTCAAAGTTGAGGAGGAAATATTATGTTAAAACCGGGAGAAGAAATAGTAATTTCGTCTTTGGTTGGAGCTAGTTATTATAGTTCTGTTTCTTATCTATTGAATAACCAGAAGGTGACGGAAGCAACTCAAAAATTATTAAAAAATATTGTTAGTGAAGTAGCTTCTCCGGAAGAATTAATTGTTTATGATAATTTTATAAATTTTTGTCAGTTATCTAGTAGTATAGCCTTTTCATTTTCTTTTGCTTGGGATAAAATTTCTAAATATTTAGAAAGAGACCAGGTCGAATTAATGGTAATTTATGAGTCTCTTATATCCAAATTGGAAAAAACTAGATTTAATAGTTTTTTCCACAGTAATATAAGCAGAGCAAAAAGAATGGTCGCTTAAAAATATTAAAAAGCCCTTGGAATATTATAATTTCCCCAAGGGCTTGATTTTTTTAAAGAAATGTACTAGAATAATCTATTAAAATAAAAATAACAATTAAAAATTATAAACAACAATCGGAGAGAAAATGAGTTCTTTTAAAAATGATTTAGTGGCTAGCCACGAAACCCAAATAGTTGAACTTAATTCGGAGCTTTCTACTTTGGCTATTAATAATCCTTTAGCTGAAGAGGTTTTAAATGAGGTTCAATTTGAGTTGTTTAATTATTATGAACCTATTTTAGTTTATTCTTACGTGGTTGATTTTATTTCTTCATTACTAGGTAGTAATGAAGAAAAAGAAGAAATTATTAATCTATTGAAGAAATATCTATTATAGGAGGCTAAAATGACGCTGGGTATAAGTTTTTCAACGGGTTTTATAAAATTAGTTTATTTTTCTTCTATAATTTTTTCTTTATTGTTCGTTATTAAAAATGTAGAAGCCAAAGAAATAGCGGAGGTTTGGTTTAATTCTTTGTGGATTTTTTGTTTTCTTCTTGTATTTAGAAAGACTAATAATAGATTACTTAAAGAAGAATTTAAATATAGCCAAGTTATAAAAAATCCAGTTAGTAGACTATTTAGTTTGTTATCAGTTATAGTGATAAGTCATATTATTATTTGGACAATAAATTCAGATGTCAATTTTGCCGCTCCAATAATGATTTGGCTAGGAATTACTTTATTTTCAATATTATTAATGTATTATTATGATTGGAAATTAAAGTTATATAATAAAAAATAAATTTTAAACCAAGCGTTTTTCTGTGAATAATTAAACAGAAGAACGCTTTTATTTTTGTAACAATAGTGAAATTCCGCGGTCGCGGAATTTCACTATTGTTGATTAAAATAGGTAGTAAACTTTTAGTTGTTATATTTTTAGTTAACAAAAAAATACCTGCGGGGAAAAGTGTCCACGTGGACACTTTTCCCCGCAAAAGAAAGAGAAGGGAGTAAAAATAGATTGTTTTAAAAATTAAAGACTCATATTAAAATTAACTAGCCTTTAAAATTTTTTTAACATCGTCTAAGGTTTTAATTTGTACTAATTGAGAGCGGATGTCTGAGGCGTTGGTAAAGCCTTTAACATACCAGCTTAAATGTTTTCTAAGTTCAATTAAGCCGTGCTCTCCTTTAGTTTGTAAGGCCAATTTAGCATGTTGGAGCATAATTTGTTTAATTTCTGGCCACAGAGGGGTATGGTAGGTATTAGTTGCCAGATAATCTTTAATTTGTTTGAACAGCCAAGGTTTACCCCAAGCGCCTCGGGCTATTCCTAAGCCGTCTACTTTAGTTTGTTTAAGTGTTTCTATGGCGATTTCTGGTGTTATTAGGCCGCCATTGGCAATTAATAAACCCGGCCAAATTTGCCGAACTTGCTCTAAAATTTCCAGTTTGGGTTGTCCGTCAAAAGGTTGTTCAAAAGACCGGGCATGGAGCATTATGGCGCTAACGGGTAGGTGTTTAATTTGGGAAACTAAATCTACGGCTGTTATGGAATTGTTTAAGCAGGCTGTAGAATCACTGTCGTTTCCTTGTCCGCCGGCGGTTATTTTATCTTTAGTGTCTTGCCCTTTTTTTATACTAGCTCTTATTTTTATAGAAACTGGTAAGTTAGAGCCTTCACAAGTTGCTTGAACAATTTCTTGGTAAAGCTTTAAATTGCGCATCAGGCTAACACCGCCGCCGTTTTTTACTACCTTATAGGCCGGACAGCCGAAATTTATATCTAAACCATCAAAGCCCATTTGTTCTAAAATAGCGGCGGCTTTATAAAATTTGTTAGGTTCTCGGCCAAAAATTTGGCAAACCACTGGTCGCTCCGAATCAGTAAACGATAAAAATTCCTTGGTTTTTTTATTTTCGTAAATTAAAGCATCGGCCGAGGCAAATTCGGTATATATAACATCAGCGCCGTATAATTTACACATTTGTCTAAAAGCCGTGTCGGTTACGCCGGCCATGGGCGCTAGAGCCAAAAAGGGTTTAGGCAGGTTTTGCCAAAAATTTACCATATGGCCTATATTCTAACTATAAAGTCGACTGGTTGACAAATGAATAATAAAAATATATTGTGTTATAACTTTCTCCAACAAAAAGAAGGAGGAAACAAAGGAGAGTGCTAAACTCTATTGGGGACGCACCTTACCCACTTGCCAACCAAAAATCTAACATAAAAGCACTCTCCTAAAATTTTTTAAAAACAAAAACAAAAAGGAAATAAAATGATTATATTTATAATATTGTCTTATATTACTTGGGTTATTATTTGTCTGGTGGGTCCTTTTGCCTTATTATCTTGGTCTCATAAAATGGACCAAAAAATCAAAAACAAATAAATATTAAAGAGCGGGTCTTAAAAAATAAGACAAAACCGCTCTTTATTTATTTAATTTAACTACGGGGCCAGCTTCGGTATCTTCTAAGTAAAAACCTTGGTTTTTTATAACTTCTCTTAGATCATCGGCCCTAGGCCAATTTTTTTGTTGGCGAGCGGTTTCTCTTTCAGCTATTAATTTGTCTATTTGTTTGGGAATGCTAATAGTTTCTATGTCTTTTAAGCCCAAACCTAGTATGGTATCAAACAAATTAATGGATTTTCTTTTGGCTTTATCCGGTAAATCGCTTTTAAGCATTTGCCAAACTATAGCCAGTGCTTGGGGCATGTTTAGATCATCATTTACAGCCTCTTGGAATTTTTTTTCAAACTCGGCACAGCCGACAGCCGGTTTACCTTTTAGCATAGCTACTTTAGCTTGTAGATTGTTTAAGGTTTTTTGAGCCGATTCTAAGGCGGTAAACGATAAATTAAGTTGACTGCGATAATGAGCCGAATAAGTAAAATAGCGATAAGCTAGGGGAGAAATATTCCGTTCAATTAAAGTAGTCAATGTTAATAGGTTGCCTTCAGATTTACCCATACGCTGTTCATTAATTACCAAAAATTCACCATGCAGCCACCAATTAGCCGGCGGTTTATTAGTCGCGGCTTGGGATTGGGCAATTTCATTAGTGTGGTGGACTGGTATGTGGTCTATGCCACCACAGTGGATATCAAAAGTTTTACCCAGATACTTCATACTCATAGCCGAGCATTCAATATGCCAACCCGGAAACCCAACTCCCCAAGGGCTGGGCCACTCCATTTGTCTTTGTTGTTTTTGGGATGAAAATTTCCACAAGGCAAAATCAGTCGGGTTCTTTTTTTCTTTATTAATAACTAGGCGGGTGCCTTGTTTTTGGCCAGATAAATTAAGACGAGCTAATTCGTGATAATGAGAAAATTTACTAGTATCATAATACAAGCCGTCTGATGTTTTATAAGTAAAACCTTTATCTTCTAATTGTTTTATCAACTGGATTTGTTCTTTTATGTGGTCGGTAGCCTGGCACCAAATAGTTGGTTCTAAAATATTTAGGTCTTTAAGATTTTGTTTAAAAAGATTAGTGTATTGTTCGGCTAATTGCCAGACAGTTTGGCCAGAGGTGCGCGAGCCTTTTTCCATTTTGTCTTCGCCATCGTCGGCATCGCTAGTTAGGTGGCCAACATCGGTTATGTTCATAACGTGTTTTACCTTGAAGTCGTTAAATAACAGAGTTCTTTTTAGAACATCTTCAAAAATATAAGTACGCAGATTACCAATATGAGCTGGTGCATAAACTGTCGGTCCGCAAGTATATAAACCCACCTTACCTTTAGTAAGTGGTTTAAATTCTGTTTTTTTTCGGGTTAAAGTATTGTAGAGATATAAAGACATAGTTTAATTCTACTTTTTTACGCTTAAGTTGACAAATCGGTCTAGATGTATTTAGATGTGTTTAATAAAAACAATTGGAGAGGTAAAAATGTTATTTAAAAAAATAATAGATAAAAGGTTGCTGGTGCCGGCGGTCTGTTTACTGTATGTTGTTTTGTCTCAAGTATTGGTGAGTTTTATTTTCAGTTACGAGTTATTGATTTTTTTATTGTTATTGATGCTGGATTTTTTTGTTTTTTTGTTAGTGCCACATATGTTGCTGTGGTATGCTGATAAAATAAAAAAATTAGACGCACCCGAGGTAAATGGTAGTTTAGGCGAAATGTTTAGCCAGTTTTTACTGACTACGCTTTTGGCCCGCTTGGTTTGCTTGATTCAGGTAGCTATTTACAGCTCGGGGGTAGGTGAATTAAAAGTTATAATTTTGTTATCCTTTTCAGTAATTTTGATAGGGACAAGATTATTTGTACTGTATTATTCAGAAAAAAATATTAAATTGGTTATTAGTAATTTAATCTTATTTATAATAGTAATTTTTTATCATCAATTTGGAGTCTAAAATGAAAAAAATTCATTTAATATTCGTTGTAATACTTGTTATTTTCTTGTATTACTTAGCTCGTTCAGTGGAAGTGGCTGCTCATACCAGTTTCTGTCTGATTGGTATAATTGCGGCCATAACCGGTGTTATGAAAGATGAAGAAAAAAAGTTAGCCAATGGTATTAATTATTTAGTGGCGGCTTTTATTTCTTTTACCATTGGTTTAATAACATCGATTCAACATAGCATTAATTTTGGGGTCGGATTGAATATTTTAGTGGCGGTTGTTTGCTTAATAGGCTTTTTATTAAGCCTAATGGTTTATAGTGATAATACTGACGAGCACAGGCTGGATCTAAAAAAACGTCACCCGAAATTATTCGGTTTAACTATGCTATTTGGCTTAATCTATTTCGGCGGCCTAGCTTTAAAATTATTTCAATAATAAAACCAAAACCGGACGATTCTGTAATGGAATTGTCCGGTATTTATTTTATTAAAATTTCGGAAGGACTAAAAGCTACAGCGGACAAGTCGTTATTCTCGCAACAACAAAAAATAGATTAATTCTAGTTTCTTTGTCTGGCAGAGTAATGTATTTCCAGTTCTTTTAAGTGTTTAGTTTTATCTACCAAAAAACGATTTTTATTTACCAGTTGATTTTGTAGCATTAAACTAAAGTGTTCACCGGATAAATGATGAGGAAAGATAACATAATCGGCGCCTGCTTCGTATAAAGTTTTGGTGTCGGGCCAGTTATTAGCTGTTAAATACACCGGGGCTGTAGCTTGCTGTTTTTTCATATCTTTAATAAGTAGCAGGTTGTCGTTGACATCGGGTACTGTAGAAATTATCATTTTAGCCTGGTCAATGCGGGCTTTTTCCAAAATATCCAAGTCGGCCATATCGCCATAAATAAAACTAACTTTTTCAGGAGCTGTTTTTTTTATAACTTCAGGATCAAAATCTATAACCAAAATTTCCTGGTTAAGTTTTTTAAGGGTGGCTACGATTTTTTCGCCTAAACGATGATAACCAAACACCACAGTATGGTTGGTTAAAGGCCCGGTTGATAAATCAACAGGTTCGTTAGTTTTGTTTTTTTCAAATATTCGCAAAATAGGTTTTAAGAAGCGGTACAGTTTTTCGTCATAGGTAATAAAATAAGAGGACAGAGTAATGGTTATTACTCCAATAATGGTTACTAAAGAAACTTGTTCAATGGATAAATGGCCCAATTTTTCACCCAGACTCATTAAGATTAAAGAGAATTCACTAATTTGGGCAACTGTTAAACCAACTAAAAAGGCGGTTCTTTTGCGATAACCCATTAAACCCATAATAACCATAACAATAATGGGGTTGCCTATGAGTACAAATAAAGACAAGGCGATTATAGGAAGCCATAACGAAGAGGCGGCGCTAAATACTAATTGACTGCCCAGACCAACAAAGAATATGGTAATAAAAAAATCGCGCAAGGGGCGTACCCGGCCGACCATTTCTAAATGGTAGGGTAAGGAGGCTAAAGATAGGCCAGCAATAAAAGCGCCTATTTCCACAGAAAAACCCAACCAAACGGATAAGATAGCCAGGGCAAAACACCAGGCAATGCCCGACAACAGTAACAACTCACCCGAACCCGCTAGCCACCGGAATAATTTTTCTACCAAAAAACGATAGGCTAACATAACAACAGCTAACAAAGCTAGGCCCTTACCAGCGATGAATATAAAATTTACCAAAGAAGGCCCTTGGCCGTTGTTAAAGCCAGACAAAATAATTAAAGCAATAATAGCCATAACATCTTGTACCAAAAGCATACCAATGGCTATACGGCCGTATAAAGAATCAACCGCTTTTTTTTCCGATAACAATTTAACGATTATTATGGTGCTGGAAAAAGTTAAAGCTACTGCTATGTAGGCTGAAGGAATAAGGCCGTTGCCGAATAAGGTGGCTAAAAAAAAGCCAATGGCCGCTGTGAATAAAACCTGGCCCACGCCTAAGAATAAAGATACTTTGCCAATTTCCCCCAGTTTTCTTAAATCCAATTCTAAACCGACCATAAAAAGCAATAGGGCAATGCCAAAGGTAGATAGAGTATGTATGAATTCAGGCTCTTTAATAAGCTCAAAACCAAAAGGACCCAGTATAATACCTACAGCCACATAAGCTAAAATAGCTGGTTGTTTAATAAAGTGGGCCAGTAAACCTAAAACTGAGGCACCAATAACAATAAAGCTAACGTCAGTGAACAAATTTTGCATATATTTTAAATACTTAAGATAGTATATCAGTTTTTATTGTTAGTTGGCTAGAAAAGTGGTATAGTTAGACCATCTATGCCTGAAATTATAAAGACAGAGCATAAAATTTTACGACCCGATACTCTACCCGAGCAGCCGGTTAAACCGGAAATGGATCCTTTGGTTAAAAAAGCCGAAAAACCAGACCAGGCTGAAATAGTGGGTGGCGTGGTTTTAAAACCAACTCCGGCAGATGGTTTAGGTTCGGTTAAGCCTACAGATTTAACATCTTTTGAAAAAAAAGTAGAAAATGTTTTGGAAGAAGATTTGGCCGATGTTTATTTAAGTTTAAGTCCGGATAAACAACAGGAATTTAAAAAAGCCGGAGAAATAGCTGCTAAAAAAATAAGCCGACTTATGCGGAAAGTTAAAATAAGTTTAAGTCAGATTATAAAAATAATTCGCCAGTGGTTGTCGGTTATACCGGGCGTTAATAAATATTTTTTAGAGCAAACTGCTAAAATTAAAGCAGATAAAATTTTAAAATTGCATTAGTTTATGCTAGTCGGTTTTTTATTTCAATATCATTTGGGAAATTCTGATTTAGCCGATGCCTTAGCCAGCGATTTAAGCCAGGAAACCTCTTGGTTGTGGCCAGTGGTGGGGATTATTTTGGCTTTAGTGTTTTTGTTGTTTTTTTTACGTTTTTTATTTAATAGACTAAGTGCCTTACGAGCCAGTTTAGATATGGTTTTATTGTTGGTCTTGTTACCCAGAGAAATCGGCTCGCCAACAGATAAGGACCATAAAACCAACCAGACTCCAGAAACTATAGAGGATCAAATGGGTGTGGCCGAAGTTCTGTGGTCGGCTTTAGGCGGTTTAAAGCCACAATCCAGATTAAAACGTTGGTTTATGGGCGGACGGGACCATTTATCTTTTGAAATGGTTTATCAGGGCGGTTTAACTTCTTTTTATGTGGCCGTGCCTAAAAAATTAAGAATTTTTTTGGAACAACAAATTCAATCCAGTTATCCTTATGCTATTTTGGAAGAAGTTGCTGACTATAATATTTTTTCTGCTCGCGGAGTAACTGCGGCAGCACGCCTTAGGCTTAGTCGTTCGCCGGCTTTTCCCATAAAAACTTATAAACAGTTTGATAGTGATACTTTAAACGGATTAACTAACGGTTTAGCTAAAATACCAGCTGATTCAGCGGCTGCTGTGCAGTTGGTTGTTCGGTCGGCTCATAAAAGTTGGCGTCGGCGCGGTGTGTGGCTGGCTTCGCAAATGCAACAAGGTAAAAGTTTAGTGGAAGCGGCTGGTTTAAGTTGGGGACTACGGGTTATTCAAGGTTTGGGTGATTTTTTTAGCACCGTAAAGAAAAATAAAGCTAAAGTTACCGGTCAGGAAAATTATCGCCTGTCACCTCTGGAAGAGGAGATGGTTAAAGGTTTGGAACAAAAAGCCGCTAAAGCCGGTTTGGATGTGGTAATTCGTTTAGTGGTAGCGGCGCCCAATCGCCAAACAGCGGAGAGTGGTTTACATAGTTTAGTAAATTCTTTTGCCCAATTTAATTTTTATCAATATGGTAATAGTTTTAAAGCTCGTCGGCCATTAAATTTAAATCGTTTTCTTTATAAGTTTATACATCGGGTTTTTGATAACAGATTTAGAATGGTTTTAAATACCGAAGAGCTTACTTCGCTTTATCATTTTCCTTTACCTAATAGCGAAGCACCCAATATACGCTGGTTAACTTCGCGTAAGGCCCCACCGCCCAATAATATGTTGGCCGATGGTGTGGTTTTAGGCACCAGTGAATATCGGGGAACAAAAACGGAAATTAAATTAAGTCGGGAGGATCGGGCCAGACATTTTTATGTTTGTGGAAAATCCGGTACAGGCAAAAGTGTCTTAATTGAAAATATGGCAGTGCAAGACGCGGCTAATGGTGAAGGTTTGTGCGTTATTGATCCACATGGCGATTTGGTAGAGGCTATTTTAGGCCGTTTGCCAGCCCACCGGTTAAAAGATGTTATTTTGTTTGACCCGACTGATAGCGAGCGGCCACAAGGTTTGAATCTTTTGGAATACGACCCAAAATATCCGGAACAAAAAAGTTTTGTTATTAACGAAATGATTAAAATATTGGATAAGCTTTACGACCTTAAACAAACCGGTGGTCCGATGTTTGAGCAGTACATGCGCAACGCCATGTTGCTTATTATGGAAGATCCGGAATCTGGTTCCACTTTAATGGAAATACCTCGAGTGTTAGCTGATGCCGATTATCGCCGAGCTAAATTAGCTAAAGTAAAAAACCCTGTAGTCTATGATTTTTGGGTAAAAGAAGCGCAAAAAGCCGGCGGTGAAGCGGCTTTGGCCAATATGGTGCCTTATATTACTTCTAAACTTACACAATTCGTAGCTAACGATTTAATGAGGCCGATTATTGGCCAACAAACCAGTGCTTTTAATTTACGGCAAGTAATGGATGAAAGAAAAATTCTTTTAGTTAAACTAAGTAAAGGTAAATTAGGCGATACCAATGCTTATTTATTAGGGTTGGTTATGGTGGGCAAAATTTTAATGGCCGCTTTATCTAGAACCGATGTGCCCAAAGAACAGCGACCGGATTTTTATTTGTACATAGACGAGTTTCAAAATTTTATAACTGATTCTATAGCCACTATTTTATCTGAGGCTAGAAAATATCGCCTTAATTTAATAATCGCGCACCAATATATTGGCCAATTGGTTAAACATAACGATACTTCCATTCGCGATGCTGTTTTTGGCAACGTTGGCACCATTGTTAGTTTTAGGGTGGGTGTGGAAGACTCCGAGTTTTTGGCTAAAGAATTTTCTCCGGTTTTTACCACTTATGATTTAATTAACTTGGAGCTTTATAATGCTTACGCTAAGTTGTTAATAAACAATATACCGTCTAGGCCTTTTAATTTTAAAACTTTAGCGCCACCGCCCGCCGATTTAACTATAGCTAATCGCTTAAAGGAAGAATCCCGACAAAAATATGGTAAGCCGCGGCAGGAAGTGGAACAAGAAATAATTAATCGGGTTAAGGCTAGCACCGAAGTTGTTTAGGTTAGCAGACTTTTAAACAGCTGAATAATTTTTGTGTTCAGGGCGGTAGCAGGAACCGCTGTTGTTTGTTTGACTGTCTTTAAGTTATAGCTATATAATTTAGCTATAGGTTCTTATTTAAAATAAAACTTAAAAAGTTAAACCAAAAAGGTTTGCTAAAGGAAACAAAAGTATGCCGAGCACAAATAAAATTACGCTGATAAAACAACTGGTGGAAGCGGCCAGTAACAATCTTATAACAGCCAATCAATTATTAAATGATGTGGCTGGAACTCCAACTACCAGCGGTGGTAAGAAAATTTTGCCTCCTACTTCAAACGAAGAGGGCGGTGGCGGAATTCAAAGAACCGAGCAGGGTGCGGTTATAATTGAAGGCGTGTTTGACGGGCAAAATATGGTCGGTCCGGATGGAAAAATGTACAGTGTGCCAGCCAACTATGCTTCTAAATCTAAATTAGTTGAAGGTGATTTGCTTAAGTTAACCATTAGCGCTAATGGTTCTTTTATTTATAAACAAATTGGTCCGGTGGATCGGGATAGATTAATGGGTGTTTTGGTAAAAGACGAAGAGAGTGAAGATTTTAGAGTTTTGTGCCAGGGTCGTTATTATAAATTATTGTTGGCCAGTGTTACTTATTTTAAAGGTGAATTGGGCGATGAGATTGTTATTCTGGTGCCCAAGAATACTACTTCCACTTGGGCGGCTGTGGAAAATGTTATTAAAGCTGGCCAAGAAGCGCCAATTTTGGAAAATAGTTCAACAGACACCTTAGAAACAACTTCTAAAGCCCCGCTTAAAAAAACCACTAAAACAGCGGTTAAAAACGGTTTAAAGGTTAAAGTTGGCGAGCTGAAAGCGGAAAAAATAGAGATTTAATCCTATCTTATTTTAGTAAATTAAGCGCCCGTCTTGGTTAAACTTAAACAAAGGCGGGTGTTTTATTTGGTAATTTTTTAATTGTTTGCTTAAGCGGCAGTTACGCGTTACAATAAGTTTTGCTATGACTGAAACAATTTACCGTAAATATCGTCCCAGCACCTTTGCCGAAGTTATTGGGCAGGATCATGTAAAAACTATTATTGAACAGGAAATTATTAATAATAAGCTAACCCATGCTTATTTATTTTGTGGTACCAGGGGAGTTGGCAAAACCACTATGGCCAGACTTTTAGCTAAATCGATTAATTGTGAAACCAGAAAAAATAATCTGGCCGAGCCCTGCAATAAGTGTCAGTCTTGTTTGGAAATAAATAAGGGGCGTTCTTTGGATTTAATCGAGATTGACGCGGCTTCTAACAGGCGTATAGACGACATTCGGGAAGTTAGAGATAAGGTGCCTTATGGTCCGGCCCGGTCTAAATATAAAGTGGTTATAATTGACGAGGTGCATATGTTAACTAACGAAGCTTTTAATGCTTTGTTAAAAACTTTGGAAGAACCGCCAGCCCACGTTATTTTTATTTTGGCCACCACCGAGCCGCATAAATTACCCGAAACAATTTTATCCCGTTGCCAAAGGTTTGATTTTCATCGTTTAGCCGTGGCTAACCTGATGATTCGTTTAAAAAAATTAGCCGCTGCCGAAAAGGTGGATATAGCCGAGGATGTTTTGCGCGAAGTGGCTCATTTAGCCAATGGTTCTACGCGGGATGCCGAAAGTTATTTAGGTAAACTGTTAAGCTTAAACGAAGCCACTATTACTTATGCTCAAGCCGGTTTGGTTTTACCCAGGGCCGACGCGGCTATTGCTTTGGGCTTTATTGGTCATTTAGTCAATAATTCGTCAGCTCAGGCTATTGCTGAATTAAATGATTTTTTATTAGCTGGCGGAGATTTAGGTTATTTTTATAGCCAGGTTTTGGAATTATTGCGTAAATTACTTCTTTATAAATTAGGTGGCAATTTAACAGATTATTCTTCCTTGCAACTAAAAGAGGAGCAAGAAAAAGAACTGGCTCAGTGGGCTTTAAAGATAAGCCAAAATGCTTTGCAAAGGATGATGGTTATTTGGCTGGAAGTGGATAATTTAAGAAAACAATCGCAGTCTTTTCAAATTCCTTTGGAATTGGCAGTTATAAATATTTGCCAGAACGAAGAAAGTATTACCAAGCCATCTAGCAAGATTAATCCGCCAGCGGCTAAGACTAACCAGCCTCTAGAAGCGGTTAAACCTATTCTGGCGCCAGTAGTGGAACCAGCCGAGCCACAACAGCCTAAATTAGGGGCCAAAACACTTTCAGCTGAATTAACCTTGGAAAAAATAAACCAAGACTGGGCCGAGGTAATAAATAAATTACGGGACCTTAATCATTCATTATCTTTTATTCTTAGTATTGCCAAACCGTTTAAATTGGTTGGTAATGAATTAACTATTAGTTTTCAATATAAATTGCATCAGGAAAGAGTGCGAGATAAAAAAATAAGACAGCAGGTAGAAGATGTTTTAAGCCAGGTTATCGGCGGAACTATTTTGGTTAAGACTGAAATGGAAGAAGTTACTAAGGGAAAAAGCGGGGATTTGCTTAGTAATGTTTTAAGCACTTTTGGCGGTGAGTTAGTCTAAGAGTCTTGATTTTTATATTGTTAAACATTACAATATTGGTCGTTGGCTTTTTTGGTATTTGTGTTTAAAGCTGGGAGATCGTCTAATGGTAGGACGCCAGGTTCTGGCCCTGGTAATCATGGTTCGAATCCATGTCTCCCAGCTTTGTACATAAATGGTTTATAAGATGACAGACATTAGTCTGTTTTTTTGTTTGGGATAAGTTAATGGATTCGAAGGGCGCGATGATATTTCCTTTGTCATTGCGAGGAGCACGGCGACGACTTGTCCGCCGTAGCTTCTAGTCCTGCCGAAATTTTAATAAAGGAGGATAGCGAAGGAGGAAGCAATCTGATAGGATTTTATAATTTTTTGAATTTTGGCCTAAATTTTCCTCATAGGCTAATTCGTACGAATTAGCCTATGTTATCCACAGGCTGGTTTTGGCTGATTTTAGCTTAGTTATCTTGTTTGGTAATTTTTGGTATAGTAAAGCTATATGAATATGCTAACTATGGCCAAAATCAAAGCCGGCGCCACCCCTAATCCGACTATTGAGATAGTTAAAATCTGTCCTCCTCTGGCGGAAAATCGCTAAGGCTCTTAGTGTTACCTTAGATGATTTAATAAAGTAATTATGCAAAAAAGAAGTTACAAGGGCTCGTTACGGCTGGATTGGATAAACAAAGACCTTTCGCTTTACTACGAAATTGACGAAAAGGAGGGCAAGGGTGTCCGGCCGGTTTGGGTGCCGAAAAATGATATTCGCGTTGCCGAACCGCGCATTTTACGCTTTGCCAAAGACTTTGGCGACAAGACAGGCGATAACATGCTTATCAAGGGCGATAACTTGTTAGTTTTGCGAAGTTTGGTTGAGATGTTTAAGGGCCGACCGGATAAGGAAAAAGTGAAATGTATTTATATTGACCCTCCATTTAATACAGGGAACGCCTTCAAACACTATGACGACAATCTTGAACATTCTGAATGGCTAACAATGATGCGCGACAGGTTGTTTCTGCTACGCAAACTCTTGAGAAAGGACGGGATTCTTTTCGTACATTTGGATGATAAAGAAGTCGCGTATTGCCGTGTTTTGCTTGATGAGACATTTGGCAGACAGAATTATCTAAATACTGTGACTATAAAAGCAAATAGTCCTTTTGGTTTTAAGCACACTTCAAATCAGCTTTTCAAATCAGCAAATAACCTTTTGATTTTCGCAAAAGACTCTGCTCAACTGAAATTCAAAAAGACATTTATTGAAAAGGGATATGATCAAGCATATCGTTGGGTTTTTGACGATATAAAAAAACCAGAAGATAAATGGTCATGGAAGAATATTGATGAAGTTGTGGCGCTAGAGCTTGGATTTTCAAATGCAAGGGACGCAAAAAAAGAATTAAGAGAGGATGAATTTAATGCTGAAAGAGGAGTTTTTGCAATTAAAAATGCCGAGAGAGTCTTTCGTACGGCGTCGGTTACTGGTGGAGCTCGTCTCAAGAGGATTAAGACTCTTGAAAAGTCGCGCAAACTCAAGAATAAAATTGTTAGACATCCAAATGATGATATGGACTATTTATTCATTGGGGGCGAGAGAGTCCTATTTTATAGAGAAAGATTACAGGAAGTGGATGGAAATCTATTGCCAGTAGAGGCGATAACAGATATTTGGGACGATATTTCTTGGGAAGGAATTGCGGGCGAAGGAGGGGTTGACTTTCCCAAATCAAAAAAACCTGAAAAACTTATACAGCGTATTATCTCAATCTCGACTGAAAAAATGATTTGGTTTTTGACTCTTTTGCTGGTTCTGGGACCACGGGAGCCGTGGCGCACAAAATGGAACGTCGTTGGATTATGGTAGAAATGGGACGTCACGCTGACGAACTCATCATGCCACGCCTACAAAAAATCATCTCTGGGAAAGATCAAACAGGGATAAGCAAGGATGTGAACTGGAAAGGTGGCGGAGGGTTCAAATACTACCAACTAGGCGAGAGCGTGATACATGAACAAGATATGAATTGGTCGCTGAAAGCAGCAGAAATGGCCGAAGCAGTATTTTTACATTTCCAATACAGACCGATAGAGACGAAGTGGGTGGAGAAGGAAGGTATGTATCTCGGCAAGCACCAATCTGCACGCTATCATTTCGCCATTTCTTTTGCTTCAAGAGAAGTAAAAACACTAACGGCTGATCTATATGAAAAAATTATTGCCGAATTGGAAAGAGAAAAATTCAAACACCTAACAATTTTTACCAATGTCGCCGTTTCCGTGCCGCCAGATTCGTTGGACGATCGCGTTATGGTAAAAAAGATACCGGCAGCAATTTTGAGAGAATATAAATTACTATGAGAACAAAACCGCAAACATTTTACGATTTAGTGAGCCAAGACCAGCAATACAAAATTGCCGTCGGTTCGCCGTCGCCAAAAACGATTGAGAATTACGAAAAGATACAGCATTTGCTTAAATTTGCCTTGCGCCCGTATCAAATAGAAGCATTGAGCGCATTTCAACTTTTTTGGAAAGACAAGTTTGACAGCCGGAGCTTAAAGCAGAAAACACTTCAACAAGGAAAAGACGATGACGATAAGATTGTTGGGTGGAATAAGGTCGGTTTTGAAATGGCGACCGGTTCCGGCAAAACCCTTTTGATGGGCGCGGCGATTTTGGACTTATACCACCGAGGTTTTAGAGATTTTCTTATTCTCACTCCGAACACAATTTTGTTTGATAAGACGATAGAAAACTTTACGCCGCGCGCAGTAAAAAGCATTTTTGGCGACGGTTGGAATTTAACCTACAACTTGGTTACGGGAAATTCTTATCGTGATAAAACCTGCAATTACGAAGATGATCGCGACGTTTCTTTCTATGTTTTCAACATGCAGAAGTTTTACGATAAAGCGGCTTCATCGAACAAAAAAGACGGTGAAGATACAATGAAAGGGACACCATATGTTCGCCGGCCGCTTGAAGAATCATTGTGGCGTGATAAAAGCGGGCAACACACCATATCGTTTGTGGAATTTTTACGCGAAAAGCGGCCAGTCATTATTTCTGATGAAGCACACCACTACCAGCAAAAGAAAACCGCAGAAGCAATTTTTGAGCTCTTGCCGAGCGCTGTGCTGGAATTTACCGCAACATCACTTGAAAAAGGTGGTAGCGAGAGTTTTGGACAAGACAACTTATACAAGTATCCAATGCAAAGATATATTGGAGAGGGATATGGCAAGAGGATTTTTGCGGTTGGTTGCGGAACAAGCGACGAGAAAATTTCAGACGAAGTGACCGATAGTGATAAGCAGAAATTGGTTTGGGGCATGTTGATTCATTTGCTAAAAACCGAGTCGCTTGCCGCCGCTAACGCGCCAGTGAAAAAAGCGATGTTGCTTACCAAAGCAAGAACTATAAAACACGCGGACGCGATTGATGATTATCTCAAAAATTGGCCTGATTCGGTTGCGGGCGAGCTTGATGATGTGTTGGAACAAGTAAATCGTGAAGGAACCGATATTGCTAAAATTGTTCGTACGAATATACCAAAAAACAAATCAGAATTAGTAAAAAAATTGTCGCGAGTGGCAAAATCTGTTTTCACCATTCATAGCGAAAATAAAAGCGAGGAAGAGGTCTGGACAGATTATCAATCGCTCGACGACAATAATGCCGAAGTTGTAAACCAAGTCCGTATATTCACCGAGGGCGTTGATTACGACAATTTTTATACAATCGTTGTTTTGGGCGATACTGTTGAGAAAGTTGGTCTCGCGGCGGCCCAACTTATCGGGCGTGGTCTCCGACTTTACAAAGAAAAACGGGAGTTTGATATTTTGGGCGATGAACTAAAAGAGCAGAGCGAAATTTTACATGTTATTTGCGAGAGGGGCCGCCGCTTTGATCAAATCGTAGAAGAAATTCGGCAAAAATTAGCATTGTCGCCGGCAAATGTTGAAATTCCAACCGAGGAAGAAGACCGCGAGAATAAAGTAAACAGAAAAATTATTGATGACTACGAAATTCCAATTTTGCAGATCAAACCAACTGCAACCGGTAAAAGTTTTGAAGACGCGCTAAAAGATCAATCGTTAAGCGTTAAAGCGTTTGTTGATGAGGTGTGCGGGCTTTCCAAGGGTGACAAAGTTCTAAAGCCAGAAGTTTTGGCAATGATTGACTATGCGGAAATTACAACTGATGAAATCGCCATGCAGACTGACAAGCCAGCGACTACCCGCAGAACAATAGCTTTGCCTAAAAACGAAATTGCGCGCTGGGCGTTAGATTTTATAGAACAAACTGGCTCATTTATCGGAAATAACTCATTTGATACTGCAAAGAAGCTGATAGAAAACATTATTGGTGCCGGAATACAGGTTGATACCGCCTACGCGGTGGACTATAAACGCGCCTTGAAAGCTCTAAAAAAGAGTATTATTGAATTTTACGGACAAGGCGCATTTGAATTGATGTTCAAGAGACAATTTATATTCCGAAAGAAAAATGTAAAAGATATTTTTGTGGATGGCAAAATTACTGTTAGAAAACGAGACGGACTTACTCTCAACTTGATTCCTTCTCATCAACCCATGTCCTCGCACTTACAGCAGAAAGGTATTATTGTTGAAGGATATAAATTTTCTGCTCGTCCGTTTGTAAAGTTTGATTCGCCGCCCGAAAAATGGGTCGCTGACGCTTTGGAGCATCTTTGTTCATTGGACAAGAAAAAGAAAAGTTTTTGGGTTAGAAATGATCCTTTTGAGTATCCCGTTGAAGTAAAGCCAGCACCATTTTATCCGGACTTTCTTGCGTTTATCGAAGGCAAGTGGATAGTCGTTGATGTTAAAGGCAAGCATCTTGCCGAAGCGAAACAAATTGATGACCGCAAGAAAGCCCTAAAACTTTTAGAAAAAGAGGGCGGCGTTCAAACTTTTTTCCTCGTGGACAAGGCAATGGAAAAAAGAGGGTTCAAGGCAGTTAAAATTGCGAGCGTGAGCGATTTTGAGGGATATGACGAATTACGCCACAAGGAATTGGCAACCGAAGAATTTACAAACGGACAGAAGCCAACATTGTTTGATAAAGAATAATTTTACTACAAACTTGTTATCCAAAGCGGTTGGTTGGGAGATAGTTTTGAATGGCAATCTTAATTTGTCTTTATGAAAAAATTTAGCAAGCAAACAAAATTCCTATTAAACTTATCCAGCAAAGCTAGTCGGCTAATGCTTAAGTATTACAATCCTTGTGGGGTAAGTTATACTATTAAAAATAAAAAGGCTGATTGGGGATTGGATGCCGTAACCAAGGCCGACATTGCTGTTAACCAAATGGTTCTGCGCGAGGTGGCCAAGGCTTACCCGGATTTTGATGTCTTGGGTGAAGAAATAAGTTCTAAAACAATTGGTCGTAAATTATTTGTGGTGGACCCCATAGATGGCACGCATATGTTTATTATTGGCGCGCCGTTGTTTGTTTTTTCGGCCGCTATTGTTATAGATGGTCGGCCAGTGGCTGGAGTGCTGTGTAATCCTTTAGCCAGGCGCACAGTACTGGCCGAAAAAGGCAAGGGCGCTTATTTGGTGGAAAAGAATTTTAAGTTATCAGTAAGCAATAAAAAAATTTTGGCTGGCGCTTTAATAAAAACCGGTTGGAAAAGTTCGTCCGCTTCTGTTTTACTTCATAAACAAAACGCTCGCACGCCCGAGGTTTATTCGGTAGCTGAAGCGGCTTCTTTAATAGCTACTGGCGGGTTTGATGGTTGTATATTTAATGGTAAATTAGCCCATGACATTGCGGCGGCTAAAATAGTGGTGGAGGAAGCTGGTGGTAAGGTAACAGATTTATGGGGGAAGGAACAAAAGTATAACGGGTTTATTAAAGGCGCTTTATTAAGTAACAAACATTTGCATAAAAAATTGTTGTCCATAGCCAAAAAATCTGGAGTCCTAGAAGAGTTTAAAAAGTCTCATCCCTTTAAATAATTTCTTTATAGGCTAATTCGTACGAATTAGCCTATGTTATCCACAGGTTAATTTAGGTTATTTTGTTGTTTTTAATATTAAAAAACCAAGTTGTTTTTTAAACAACTTGGTCATAATAATTATTATTTTACCGATGGCCAAAACACTTGGTCATAATTGAATTCCGTGCAGGTACAGGTAGTGTTATGACACTTCCAGCAGCCATTACCATAACGTTCCAAAACAGCTTGTTCTAAATCAACTGTCAATAAATTGGCTATAGCTATTGTCCAGGCTAGAGTATCAGCTAGTTCTTTGGAAAATTCTATTTCTATGTCGTCTATGGTTGTATGGGCGGAAAAAGTGCTGGGAGTTTTCATAGCTAGTATCAATAGTTCGCTTATTTCCTTGAACAAGCGGTTAAGAATATTTTCAAGACCCTTGGATTTATTTTTAGCGCCGTAGATTTTTTTAAAATGTCGGCACCATTGTTTTAAGGTCCAGTTCAGTTGAGTAGGGTTTGGATTTGTTAATATACTGCTAGGTCTTTTTTCTGGACACTTACAAGGTAATTTTTGGCAGTAACTGCAATGGCTATTGGGGTATTTTTGAGACATAACAACCGCCAGTTGGTCGCTAGCAAAGTAATCGGCTACGCAGAAAATTCTAGACACTATTCTTGCTAAAGCTATTTTTAAATCAGCTGGGTCGGCTTGTTTTCTGATAGCTTCTTGTAAATCGGCTATAGCCAGATTTAAAAAGACTATGCGCTGCAATAAGTTTTGCAGGAATATTCTATTTCTTTTGCCGTAGAGTTTAAAAAAATGCTCCATTAATTTTTGTAGATTCATTTGGCACCTTTATATGTTGTTTTTAATAATGCTTTATTTATTTGCCCTTACCTTAAAGCCAATACTTAGAAAAGTCAATTTATTAGTTTTTCTGTGATTATTTATTAAATTAATGTTATATTTTGAGTATGACTAAATTTAAAGAAATAATCGGTCTGTTGATTTTACCCATTATAGTGCTGAGCACTTATTTGGTTGTTTACGTAATTTGGCGCCTATTGGGATTGCCAGTGGATGAATCAGTCGCTAACATGATTTTGGAAAAGTTTTCTGAATTAGGTTTGTGGGTGGTATTTCTGGGCGCCTTTTTAGAAGGGTTTTTTATTGTTGGCCAGTATTTTCCGGGTGGAGTCATTATTTTTTTGGGAGTAATATCTTCGGGTCAGGATATTTTAAAAGTCGTTACTATGGTGCTTATTGTTATGCTGGCTTTTGTGGCTTCTTATTCAGTCAGTTATTTATTAGGTAAGTATGGTTGGTACAAACTATTTATGAAATTCGGTTTTAGCAAAGCCATTGAACTGGCTAAACAAAAACTAGTTAGTAAGGAATCCACAGCGGTTTTGTTTACTTACTGGAATCCTAATCTAGCCGCCATGACAGCTACGGCCGCGGGAATTTTACAAATTCCTTGGCGTCGTTTTGCCGCTTATTCTTTGGCTGGCATAGTATTTTGGGAAACTTTTTGGGGTATATTGGTTTTTAAACTTGGTCCATCGGCCCTTAAAATTATGGGTTTAAAGTGGGTTTTAATTATTTGCGTCGCGTGGGTGCTGATTATTTTATTAAAACATTATTTGTTTGATAAGGAAAAGGCAGGTTAAATTATTTAATTTTAGCCAAAAAATCACTGAACGGCTCAGTGTTTTTTACTTTGAGGTGTTCGTCAGTTCCTTATGTTTTTGTGAATTTAAGAAGGTTAGCGGGTTTTTTTGATACAAGCTCGGTAGTCTGCTAAAATAGATGGACGTTTATGTTAAATAAAAACCCTAAAACAGCAGCGGAAATTATAGTGGAAGCCTTGGAAACAGAAGGCGTAAAATATGTTTTTGGCTTGCCTGGTGAGGAAAATTTGTCTTTGTTACAAGCTTTAAGTAAATCAACGCAAATAAAGTTTATTTTAACCAGACACGAGCAAACCGCCGCTTTTATGGCGGCTACTTATGGCCGTTTAACAGGTAAAGCTGGCGTGGTGCTAAGTACCTTGGGCCCCGGTGCTACCAATTTGGTAACCGGCGCGGCTTATGCCAATTTAGGTGGTATGCCACTTATTATAATTACTGGGCAAAAAGCTTTGCGTAAATCTAGGCAAGGTCATTTTCAAATATTAGATGTGGTTAGAATGATGGAGCCGGTTACTAAACTGGCTAGTACTATAGTTAGCGCTGATCGGGCGCCCTTTATGGTGCGGGAAGCTTTTAAAGTGGCCGAAAGCGAACGGCCGGGCGCGGTTCATTTAGAACTGCCTGAGGATATAGCCGAAGATATAACCGACAAGCAAGTTTTGTTGCCAGTAAAAGTTAGACGACCCGGGCCCGACCCCAAAGCTATTACCGAGGCGGCTAACAAAATAATGTCAGCTCAACGGCCGTTAATAGTAATTGGCGCTGGGGCCAATCGCAAAAGAATTCATAAGCACTTAAGCGAGTTTGTAAAAAAAACCGGTATTCCTTTTATAACCACGCAAATGGGTAAAGGCGTGCTAGACGAAACCAAAGAATGTTATATCGGCAATACAGCTTTAAGCGAGGGAGATTATATTCACTGCGCTTTGCAAAAAGCAGATTTATTAATTGTTGTTGGTCATGAAACAGTGGAAAAACCGCCGTTAATTATGGCTCAGGGTGACAGAGAGGTTATTCATATAAATTTTTCCGAGGCGGATGTGGATTATGTTTATGCGCCAACCTTGGAAGTGGTAGGCGATATTGCTCATTCTTTGTGGGCGCTGGCCGAAAAAATTAAACCTAGTGTTGTTTGGGATTTTTCTTATTATAAAAAGTTAAGCCAAAAATTAAAAGAACATATTTTAGAAAAAGCTGACGATTCAGCTTGGCCTTTAAAACCGCAACGATTAGCTAAAGACTTGCGGGATTTTATGCCAGCAGACAGTATTTTGGCTTTGGATAATGGTATGTATAAATTGTGGCTGGCTAGGAATTTTCCTGCTCGGGAACCTAATACAGTTTTGTTAGATAACGCTTTAGCTACTATGGGCGCCGGCTTAGCTTCGGCTATGGCGGCTAAATTACTTAATCCGGAAAAATTGGTGGTGGCCGTGGTGGGTGATGGCGGGTTTATGATGTCTTTAGGCGACTTGGAAACAGCTGTTCGTTTGAGTTTGGATTTAGTAGTGGTTGTTTTAAATGACAAAGGCCTGGGTATGATAAAGTGGAAACAACAGCAAATGGGTTTTACTGATTTTGGTTTAGATTTTACTAACCCCGACTTTGTTAGTTTAGCTAAAAGTTTTGGCGCTGGTGGTTTAAAAGTAGAATCGGCTGAAGGTTTTACCAAGGCTTTAGATAAAGCTAAGGTTTTAGGCGGGGTGCAAATAATAGATTGTCCTATAGATTACAGTGAAAATAAAAAAGTTTTTGATGAAGAGCTAAAACAAAAAACCTGTGAACTGTAAGAATCAAAAGTAGGGTCATTCTGAACCCTTCGTTCGTAGGGTGAAGAATTTTGTTAGCAAATTTTTAGGTGTTGAGATCCTTCGGCTAAGGCCTCAGGATGACATCTAACGTGTCAATTAATTAGGATTTAAACTTTATGCCTTTTATTTCCAAAAATCCTTTTACTTTAAAAGTCGAAGCTGAGTATCAAGAAATTTCTTCAAGCGAACTTGATAATAAGCTGGCTTTGGCGGCGCAGGCCTTTACCGCTTGGAGTGCTTTAAGTTATAAGGAGCGAGCAGAACATTTAAATGAATTAGCTGCTTATTTAAGAAGCCATAAAGAAGATTTAGGGTTTATTATTACTAAAGAAATGGGTAAGCCGCTGGCGGCCGCTAATAGTGAGGTAGAAAAAAGTGCTTGGGTGCTGGAGTATTACGCTGAAGCTGGAGAAGATTTATTAAATAAAGAAGTCATAAAAACCGACGCTGGTTCCAGTTATGTTGTTTTTGAACCCTTAGGCGTTATTTTGGGAGTAATGCCTTGGAATTTTCCGTTTTGGCAGGTTTTTCGGTTTGTGGCGCCTACTTTAATGGCTGGTAATACTGTGGTAGTAAAACATGCTTCCAATGTGCCACAATCAGCTGAATTAATTGCTAAAGTTTTTAAAGATAGTGGTTGTCCGGAAAATATTTATCAAAATTTATTAATAGGCTCAACCAGAGTAGCCGAGGTGATAAAGGATGACAGAATACAAGGAGTTAGTTTAACCGGCAGTGAAGCAGCCGGGCAAAGCGTGGCCGCTATTGCCGGCCAAGCTATTAAAAAATCAGTTTTGGAATTAGGCGGTAGTGATCCTTTTATAGTTTTACAAGAGGCGGATGTGGATTTAAGTTGCCAGGTGGCTGTAACAGCCAGGCTTAATAATGCCGGACAAACCTGTATTTCGGCTAAAAGATTTATTGTGGAAGAACCAGTTTATGATCAGTTTGTTAGTCAGTTGTTAAAACATTATCAAAATTTAATAGTGGGCGATCCGGAAAATAAAGAAACCAATGTTGGCCCTTTGGCTACAGAGCAAATTTTATTAGAAGTGGAAAAACAAGTGGATCTTTCGGTTAAATTAGGGGCCAAAATTTTGTGCGGTGGCCGGCGCTTGGCTAAAACCGGTTATTTTTATCAGCCAACTATTTTAACAGATGTTAAACCAGGTATGCCGGCTTATGAGGAAGAAGTTTTTGGTCCGGTAGCGGCGGTTATAAAAGTAAAAAATTCAGCCGAAGCTATTACTATAGCCAACGACACCCGTTTTGGTTTGGGCGCTTCGTTGTGGACTAAGGATGAAAAATTAATACAAGAATTAGTGCCACAAATAAAAGCCGGTTCGGTGTTTGTGAATTCTATGGTTAAATCTGACCCCCGGTTGCCTTTTGGCGGCATAAAAAAATCCGGTTATGGCCGGGAAATGGGTGCCTATGGTATTAAGGCTTTTACTAATATTAAAACAGTGTGGATAAAGTAGTTATTATGATTCGCAAAATTAAAACAAAAAATAAAATAAAAGCTGTTTTATTCGATTATAACGGGGTTATAGTGGATGATTTAGGCGCTTGTGGTCGGGCCGAGTGTGATGTGATAGTCGATTTAGGCGGAAAAAGATTGTCTATGGCTTATTGGTTTAAAAACATACACCAAGATTGGCAGGGGTTTTATTTGGAGCACGGCGTACCTAAAAATAAATTATCTAAAGTTCATAATTTAATGAACAGTCGATATAAAAAATACGAAAAATACATTAAAGCAAATTCGGGTGTTAAAAGTTTATTACAAAAGTTAAATAAAAATAATATAAAAATGGGAATTTTAAGTGCGGCCGGGCAAGATATTGTAAAAAATGGTTTGCAAAAATTTGATTTAGAAGATTATTTTTCTTTTATTGTGGCTGGGGAAGACGTTGTTAAGCCCAAACCGCACCCGCAAGGCTTATTAAAAGCTATTAAACTTTTTAAATTACAACCCACAGAAATTATTTATGTTGATGATATGCCGAAAATGTTTCCTGTGGCCAGTAAAATCGGTTTTAAAACAGTAGGTTTGTATTCGCAAGTCAGTGGGGATTTATCGGCAGCTGATATTCAGATAAAAAAGATAAAATCTTTAGCTAATTATTTAAATTAATAAATTTATGTTTAATTTAACAGGCAAGGTCGCTCTTATTACTGGAGCTAAGCAGGGCATGGGTTTAGCGCATGCTAAAGCTTTAGCTAGTCAGGGCGCTAAGGTGGTGGTAACAGATATAAATTTGGCAGAGTGCCAAAAAGTAGCCGAAGAAATAATTGGCGCTGGTGGCCAGGCTATAGCTTTTAAAATGGATGTAACTGATTTACAAGAAATTAATCAGGTATTTGCTGAAGTGGAAAAACACTATGGCCGGCTGGATATTTTAATAAACAATGCCGGAGTTTATCTGCCTAAAGCCGCCACTGAATTAACAGAAGGCGATTGGGATAAAACTATAGATATAAATTTAAAAGGTCAGTTTTTTTGCGCCCAGGCGGCCGCTAAGTTGATGACTAAGAATAAATGGGGTCGCATTATAAATATTTCTTCTATAGCTTCGGGGCAGGTAGGTGTGGGTATTGCTGGGGGTGTTCATTACACCTCTTCTAAGGGAGGGGTTATTGGTATGTCCGAAACTATGGCTATAGAATGGGCGCCTTTGGGTATTACAGTTAATGTTATAGCCCCCGGCGCTATAGATACGCCTATGGCCTCTTCCTCTGATATACCCAAAGAAGCTTTACAAGGGCTTATGGCTCGCATACCGCTTAACAGAATGGGTTTACCCGAAGAAGTGGCGGCCGCGGCTGTGTTTTTGGCTTCAGGGGAAGCTGGGTATGTAACCGGCGCCACTTTACATGTGGACGGCGGTTGGCTAGCTACTTAGTTTACGTTAATTAGTTTTATGGGTAATGAGGTACATAAAGCGGCTAAAATATTGTGGAACTACCACCGGCTTAATCAATCGTTGAAAAAAGCTGATTGTATATTTGTTTTAGGCAGTCATGACGTCAGAGTGGGCGAGATGGGTGCTGATTTGTTTTTGGAAGGTTATGCCCCTTTGATTATTTTTTCCGGTGGATTGGGTAATTTGACTAAGGATATTTGGTCAAAAAGTGAAGCGGATATCTTTGCTGAAATTGCCGTTAACAAAGGAGTACCTAAGGAAAAAATTATTATCGAGAATAAATCCACTAACACTGGAGAAAATATTTTGTTTACCAAAGAGCTTTTAAGGAAAAAGAACGTCAATCCTAATTCTTTTATGGTGGTACAAAAGCCTTATATGGAGAGAAGAGCTTACGCAACTTTTAAAAAATTATGGCCGGGAAAGAGTTTAATAGTTACTTCACCTAGAATATCTTTTGAAGATTACCCTAACGAGCAGATACCCGAAATCGATTTAATAAATATCATAGTTGGAGATTTACAAAGGATTAAATTATATCCAGAAAAAGGTTTTCAAATACCGCAAGAGATTCCTGATGACGTTTGGGCAGCTTATGAATTTTTAGTAAAAGAAGGATATAATAGACACTTGATAAAAGACTGATTTATGAGCCAACGAATTTTTAAAATTTTGTTTGATATCGGCGGTACTTATGTTCGAGCTAGCTTGGTTAGTGGACAAAAAATAATTAAGACCATTAAAATTAAACAGTTAGCTAATTTAGTAGATTTTAAAAAAAATTTTAGCAAATTGTTTAGTCGATTATCAGGCGATCAGCAGATTAGTGTGGTGGATATTGGCGTGGCCGGGCGGGTAAGTGGTACTAAAGTTATAAGTTGCAGTAACATCCCTTTTTTAAAGAATTTTAATTTTAAAACATTACTGCCAGTTGGTGTTAAATTAATAGTAGATAATGATGCCAGATGGCGTTTGCGGCAAATTTTAAAAACTAAACCACTTTGGCAAACTAAGAAAATTTTGCTTATAACTTTAGGTACGGGTGTGGGGAGAGCTGTGGCCGAGAACGGTCGGGTTAAGAAAATAAAAAAGTTGGAACAGCGCGAACCGTGGGAAAGCGAGTATAAAATTAAAAAATCTGACGGATTAGATAACTTTGTTAGTTGGTTACATCCAAAAATAGCTGATCTAGCAAATAAATATAATCCGGAGATATTAATATTAGCTGGTGGCTTATTAAAAAGAAAAAAGGATTTGTTATTTGTCTTGTTAAAAAAAATTAAAAAATTTGGTAGTAAATTAGTGGCTGTTTATGATTAAGAAAAAAGCCAGGCTTTATAAGGTTTTACACGGTTTGTTTGATATTACGATTATTAGTAAATCTTTGGAAGGTTTGGCTGAATTATTTGCCGGCTTAATACTTTGGTTTAACCCGACCGGATCGATTGTGGGTTTAGTGGGTTGGTTATTTTGGCGGGAATTAGCTGAAGATCCATCAGATTTTATAGCCAATTATTTAACCAATCTTTCCAGCCATATTTCTTTTAAAGTGCAGTTTTTTTTGGCTGTATATTTTTTATTACAGGGCTCAGCTAAAATAGTGCTATCGGCAGCTGTTTATCGTGGCTGGCTTTGGTCTTACCGTTGGTATGAATTATTTTTGGCTATTATATTAACATACCAAGCGTATCATTGGTTAATTAGGCCAACTTGGTGGTTGGCTGGTTTTATAATTTTTGATTGTTTAGCTATTTGGTTAATAGAAATGGAATACCGGAAAAGATTATTGAATAAAATATCCAGCTTGTAGTAAGCTGGATATTTATGGTTTGAATTTATTAATCTGGAGGAGAACTTAGGAAACAGTTTTGATCCAAAGATCACTGTTTCGAATTAATTGACCTCTGGTTAGAGCTAGTTAGTACCAGCTAAACAGACCAGCACAATTAATTTTGTCTCCCCTCCAAGTTATTAAGCACAAAACTTGATTGTTAAATAACAGTTAAATATATAATTAGAGGTGAGAAAGTCAAGGGTTGTGGAACAGGTAAATTAGGTAAATTATTTTTAAGCTTAGAGTAAGGTTTAATAAGATTGTTCTACACTAGTTTGTCAAGCAAGCGGTTTAGGTATTAAACTACAGTAGCAGAGAGTTTATTCTTGATAGTTGCTTTAATTTATGGAAAAAGAACCTTTAGCAGAAAAAAATAAATTAGAAGCGTTGCGTAATGTTTTTAAACAAACTCCAGCCGCCGCCCAAATGGAATTTTATAATAGGCCAAAGTCTCCAGAAGGTTTACCGGCTTATAATTTAGCGGATTGTTTTATTACTAGCTTTGACGCTATTTTTTTACATTTGCAAGCAGCTCAAGGGGAATTGGATCCGAATGTTTATGAAACAGTTAAAATGCAATTAGAAACAATGCGTCAATGGGTCGAAGATAGGGCTAAAAAATATAGCGGGTTTGTTGATAAAATACCTGAGGAAATAATGATTGAGTTTCAAGAAAAATTAAATGCTTTGGAAAAAATTATTTTTGATTAATTTTATGCCTAAAGATCAAATTTTTACCGCCAGCGCCATAGTTTTAATGTTATTTGTGGCTTTTGTAGATTGGACAGTTACTTCTTGGTTGCTTTTGGCGGCTGTTGTGTTGTTGTTAATGGCCTGGTACAAAAGGGGAAAATTTTAATTTTTAAATAAAGTTGATTATAGTTAACAAAAGTTGTCTTTTGTGGTTTAGTTTGCTAGCCTTAGAATATGTTGCAATCACAATTATTCAGTAAAACCGCTCGGCAAGTGGCCAGTGAAGAACAATCAACTAATGCCCGTTTATTAACCCAGGCCGGTTACATAGACAAGCAAATGTCTGGCGCTTATAGTTATTTGCCTTTGGGTTTAAGGGTTTTTAATAAGATTTGCCAGATTATTAGGGAAGAAATGAATGCCGTGGGTGGCCAAGAATTGGTTATGACTTCTTTGCAACCCAAAGAATTATGGCAAACAACTGATCGTTGGGTAACGCCGGAAGAAATAATGTATAAATTTGAAGAAAAATCAGGTGCCAGTGTGGGGCTGGCTTGGACTCATGAAGAGCCCATAACGCAAATTGCCAAACGTTTTATCAGTTCTTATCGTGATTTGCCTAAATACGTTTATCAATTGCAGACCAAATTCCGCAATGAGCCCAGGGCTAAATCGGGCATTATGCGTACCCGGGAATTTGTTATGAAGGATCTATACAGTTTTCATACTACGGAAGAGGATTTGGATGCTTATTATGAAAAAGTTAAACAAACTTATTTAAAAGTTTTTGAACGTTGTGGACTTAAGGCTTTAGTGGTGGAAGCTTCGGGTGGGGCTTTTACTAAAAAATATTCCCATGAATTTCAGGTTTTAACTGAAGCGGGTGAGGATTACGTAATTTATTGTCCAAATTGTAGCTATGCTCAGAATTTAGAAGTAGCCAAAGGCCAGGCAGGTGAAGAGTGTGTTAATTGCCACCAAACCAAGTTGCTTAAAGGCAAGAGCGTTGAAGTTGGAAATATATTTAAATTAGGCACTAAATTTTCCGAAAGCCTTAAACTTTATTACAGCGATGAAGCCGGCGAGTTAAAACCGGTTATTATGGCTTCTTATGGTATTGGGCCCGGGCGGGTAATGGGTACGATTGTAGAAGTTTTTAATGACGAGGCGGGAATTATGTGGCCGGAAGCAGTGGCGCCTTTTAAAATTCATTTGCTTAATTTGGGTAAAGAGGCTGGTGTTAGTCAATCAGCCCAAGAATTATATACTTTACTAAGTAAGGCCGGAGTGGAGGTATTATATGATGATCGGGATGAATCAGCCGGGGTTAAATTTAAAGATGCTGATTTGTTGGGTATGCCTTGGCGAGTTATAGTTGGGCAAAAAAACTTGCCCAAAGTAGAATTAAAAGCTAGAAATTCTCAGGAAAGTATTTTGCTGACAGTGTCGGAAGTACTGAATAAATTTAGTGTTCAATCTTAGTCTGGACATAAGGCTTAGCATCAGATAGAATTAGGCTGTATGTTTAAGTCTTTCTTGGGTAGATTTTCCCGCGATATAGCAATTGATTTGGGTACGGCTAATACCTTGGTTTATGTTAAGGATAAAGGGATAGTCGTAAACGAACCTTCGGTGGTGGCTATAAACACCAGAACCGATCAAATTGTGGCCGTTGGTCATGATGCCAAAAAAATGATAGGCAAAACTCCACCGCATATTGTGGCCACCAGGCCATTGGTTGGCGGGGTAATTTCGGATTTTGAAGTTACCGAAAAAATGCTTAAGTATTTTATTGATCGCGTGCATAAAGAAAGTTATGCCATTTCCCCCCGGCCCCGCGTAGTCATAGGCATTCCTTTGGATGTTACTGAAGTGGAACGCAAAGCAGTGGAAGATGCTGCACAGTCGGCCGGAGCCAGGGAAGTTTTGTTAATAGAAGAACCAATGGCGGCGGCTTTGGGCGCGCGTTTGCCAGTCAGGGATGCTACCGGTCAGTTGATTATTGACATTGGCGGCGGCACTACCGAGATTGCTGTTATTTCTTTGGGTGGCGTGGTAATGTCACGCTCTTTGCGTATTGCTGGTGATGAAATGACGGACAATATAGTTCAATTTGTTCGTGATCATTTTAATTTATTGTTGGGCGATAGGACAGCTGAAGAAATAAAAATGAAAATAGGCAGTGCTGTAGCCCTAGACGAACCAATAGAAATGCGAATTAGGGGACGCGATTTAATGACTGGTTTACCCAGGGAAGTGGTTATTAATGATACGCAAGTTCGTGAATCATTACAAAAGATTTTTCGGGCTATGGTGGAAAATGTTAAATCGACTATTGAAAACACCCCGCCTGAATTAGTAGCTGATATTTATGAAAGAGGTATCGTTATGACTGGCGGGGGTTCTTTACTTAAAGGTTTGGACAAATTGTTGGCTGGTGAATTGGCTATACCGATTCAAGTAATCGACGATCCTTTAACCGCTGTGGTGCGCGGGGCTGGAGTTATTTTGGATGATATTGAACATACTAGGGATTTATTATTGCCTTCCACTAAATAATGGACAATAAAAATTATGCCAGTTAGTTTAGGGCGCCGCTTAGGTAAAATAGGAGCGGCTTTACTGATTATTTTTCTTTTAGCCAATCCTTATGTTTGGGGTTTTATAGTTGGTACATTTCAATATGTTACTGTTCCAGTGGTTACCACTTGGAGCCGGACGGTTGATTGGTTTGGGGTATTTTTAAAAGCTCAAGAACTAAAAAAACAGAATAACGAATTAATAGATCAGGTAGCTGGGTTATCTTTTTTAGAGGCGGACAAAGAACAATTAAAAAAAGATAACGTTGAATTAAAATCTTTACTGAATTTATCTAAACCTTTAGATTGGCAAGCTCAAGCTGTTGAAGTGCTTGGGCGACAAAGCGATGATAGTGGGACATTATATTTAATAAACGCTGGTCAGCAACAGAATTTACAGCCTGGTTTGGCTGTGGTCGCTGGACTTAAAACTAATGAAGGTTCTTACGGTGGATTATTAGTAGGTACTATAAAAAGTGTTAATGAAAAAACAGCTGGTTTTATTTTAACTACTAGCCCTAATAGTCGTTTAGTTTCCCAAGTCTTAAATGATAGTCGTACTCAGGGTTTAGCAGTGGGTGAATATAATTTAGCTTTACGTATTCGTTATTTACCTCAGGATCAGTCGGTGGAGGTAGGAGAGTTAGCTGTGACTAGTAATACTGATCCGCAATTACCGAGCGGTCTTTTGTTGGGAGTGGTTTCGGCTATTGAGGCTAACGAAGGATCCTTTTTTAAATCGGCTGTGGTAACTCCGCCAGTTAAATTAGACCGTTTTAAATATCTTTACGTTTTAAAAAAACCATAAGCTATTATGTCTTGGTGGTTTAATATTATATTCGGGATTGTTTTATGGTTAGTGCGCCAAGCTTTAGCCACTTTTAATCCGCTGTTGGCTGATGCTGTATTGTTAGCTTGGCCAATTTATTTAGTTTGGCAAATGGGTTTTTTAAAACCTTGGACGGCTTTATTAGTAGCCAGTTTTTTAATAGATGTTATAACTTTTTCTAATTGGCCGGTTTATACTATAGCCGCTTTTTTATCCGGCATAATTTATCGTCAATTTATTGAAGATTTTTTAGCCGAATCTTCTAATTTAGGTCGGGCACTTAATATGTTTGCTTGGGTTATTAGTTGGCGGCTGATTCGTTGGGGTGTGATGTGGTTAGGTTGGCGTTTGGGTTTTGATTATTTTTTGCCAGTGTCTTTTAGTTGGTTATCTTGGTTAAGTTGGTTGGGCTATATTGCCGGAGTTTTAATAATTTTGAGTATAATAGGTTGGTATAAAGTTAAATTTAAAAAAACTTTTAATTATGTCTAATTGGCGTCGTGATCCCTTTGTTATAAAAGAATATGGCGGTAACATAAAGGACCGTAAGGTGACTGGTTTTAGTTGGCGCAGATTAGAGGGTACTACTTTGGGAGAAAGCGGTGTTGGTACTTTGCGACGAGTTATTAGTCAGGCCGTGCCTATGGTTTTGGCTGTGGCTGTGGCTTTAGTTTTGTTTATATTTTTTATAAAACTTTTTTATTTACAAGGTTGGCAAGGCCAAAGGTGGCGTAGCGTGGCTGAGGGTAACCGTATTAGGTTAGAAATAATTAGCGCTCAACGAGGCTTGATTACCGATCGGCAGGGCCAACCTTTAATACGGAATAATTCTACTTTTAGCGTGGTGGCTATTCCAGCTGATATGCCACGCGATGAAACTGTTCGTCAGCAATTTTTAAACGAGATTTTGGCTTCGGTGCCAGCTGAATACATTGATAAAGATGAATTAGTTGATTTGTCTACTTTTTCTTATTTACCGGTTATTATTGCCCAAAATATTCCTCATGATTTGGCTTTAAAACTTATGGTGGTTAGCCGTGATTACCAAGGCTTAAGAGTTGAGCCTAGCAATATTCGAGATTATTTGTCTGGTGAATCTTTTGCTCATTTATTGGGTTATGTAGGAAAAATTTCTGCTCAACAATATACTGATTTAAAAAATCAAGGTTATCAAATAAATGATTATATAGGTCAAGCTGGTTTAGAAATGCAATATGAAGAGGCTTTACGCGGTCAGCCTGGGAAAAAACAAGTGGAAGTGGATGCTTTTGGGAAAGAAAGAAAAATTTATGCCGCCCAAGCTTCTGTGCCGGGCGCTAAATTGGTTTTAACAGTAGAGGCCGGCTTACAAAAAGTTGCTTATGAGTCTTTAAAAGAGGCGGCTAGTCCAGCTAAAAAAGGTGGCAGTGTGGTAGCTTTAAATCCGCAAACCGGTGAAATTTTAGCCCTGGTTAGTTATCCTAGTTATAATCCTAATATTTTTACTATTAATCGTGATAATAATAAAATTAGGGATTTGCTTAAAGATCAAACCAAACCTTTATTTAATAGAGTTTTGGCTGGCGAGTATCCGCCTGGTTCCACTATTAAACCTTTTTGGGCAGCCGCTGGTTTAAAGGAAGGTGTTATAACCGAGCAAACTACTTTTTTTAGTAGTGGAGGGGTTCGTCTGGGAGATCAATATTTTGCTGATTGGAAAGCCGGTGGGCATGGTTTAGTTAATGTCTATAAGGCGATTGCTGAATCTGTTAATACTTTTTTTTATTTGTTGGGTGGCGGTGGTGAAGCAGACAGCGGTTTAGGTATAAGTCGTTTGACCGCTTATTTGGAAAAATTTGGTTTTTCGCAACCAAGAAACATAGATTTACCTGGTGAAAGGTTGGGTTTTATTCCAACCCCTTTATGGAAGTTAGATAAATTAAATGAGCGTTGGTATAAAGGTGATACTTATAATATTTCTATTGGTCAAGGTGATTTATTGGTTACCCCTTTGCAGTTAGCTGTTAATTATTCAGCCTTGGTTACTAATGGTCGAATTAAAAAACCTCATTTACTAAAAGAAATAGTTTGGCCGGACCGTCGGACACAACAAACACCTGTTACAGAAATGGAAGATTTTGGTTTAAGTGATGAAATTCTACAAATTGTTCAAAAAGGTATGAGGCAAACCGTTACCGATGGTAGTGCTAGGTATTTGAATAGTTTGCCGGTTAAAGCGGCTGGTAAAACCGGTACGGCTCAAACCGGTAGTCAGACCTTAACCCATGCTTGGTTTATGGGTTATGCGCCTTATGATAAGCCAACTTTATTAGTGGTGGCTATGGTGGAGCAAGGTGGAGAAGGTTCTAGTGTAGCTGTGCCAATTGTGCGTAAAATGATGGCCGAATATTTTTCTAATGCACCTACTGGCTCTGATTTTTTAGATTCAGAAATTTAAGCATCTTGGTATTTATTAAATCTTGACAAAATAAGTGTCGACCAGTATCTTTTAGCTATTCTTAATGACCGGCCATTTTTAAGTAGTATAAATTTAGAGCCGGTTTTTAGATTGTATATATTATGACAAATAATAATGGACAAAATTACGTCACTAAAGACGGTTTGCAGAAAATTAAAATTGAATTAAAGGAGCTTAAAACAATTAAGCGTAAGGAAATTGCTTGGCGCATTCAAGAGGCTAAAGAATTAGGAGATTTGTCGGAAAATGCCGAGTACGTGGAAGCTAAGACTGAACAAGGCTTTATTGAGGGTAAAATAATTGAGTTGGAGAATATTTTAAAAAATGTTGAGGTTATACCAGATTCAACCGGCGGTGATGAGGTGCAGGTTGGTTCCAAAGTGGCTTTTACTTCTCCTCAGGGTGATAAAGAATACACTATTGTGGGTTCCAATGAGGCTAACCCAGTAATGGGTTTAATTTCCAATGAATCACCTTTGGGCCAGGCTTTTTTAGGGCGCAAGGTGGGAGATAAAGTAGAGGTTAGTTTGCCAGTTGGTCGAGTGATTTATAAAATTACTAAAATAAGTTAATAATTGTTGAATATTTTTTTAATCATCTTTAGTTTTTTAAGATGGCTTGTTTTAGTTTGCCAAGCCGCTAAATAAAGGGTAAAATTAGCCATATCTTTAACTTATGTCTATACGCCAAGATCAAGAATTAAAAAGTCGTCAGGCCAAGCTAAAAACTTGGCAGGATTTGGGTTTTAAGCAATATCCTAGTGATTTTAAAAGACAACAGACCATAGCCGATATTCGTAGCCAAGCTTTTGAACAGGAAATACCTTTATTAACTGGCGAAGCAGTTAGGGGTCAAATTTTTACAACAGCTGGTCGTTTAATGACCTTGCGATCGCATGGTTCATTGTGGTTTGCTACTTTGCAGGACGAAACCGGTAGTTTGCAAATTGCTTTGGTGGAAAAAATAGTTAATCAAAAATTTTGGCAATTAGCCGAGAATTTAGATCGGGGAGATATAATTGGTGTCGTGGGTGTTTTAGTAAAAAGCCGACGTGGTGAATTGACTGTTTTAGTTAGTGAATTAATTCCTCTGGCTAAAGGTTTACAGATTTTGCCGGAAAAATGGCATGGCTTAAAAGATGTAGAACAAAGATTAAGGCGGCGTTATTTAGATTTAATGATGTCAGAGGAGACAAGAGAAATTTTTAAAAAAAAGTCTTTATTTTGGCAAACAGCCCGGACTTGGTTGCAAGCGGCTGACTTTATGGAGGTGGATACGCCAGCTTTGGAAACTATTGCCGGTGGAGCCGACGCCAGTCCTTTTATTACTCATCACGATGCTTTAGATCGAGATTTTTATTTGCGCATTTCTTTGGAATTACCACTAAAACGTTTATTGGTCGGTGGTTTTGGTAAGGTTTTTGAAATTGGTAAAGTTTTTCGCAACGAAGGCATAGATACCGAACATTTACAGGATTATACCATGTGTGAATTTTATTGGGCTTATGCGGATTATGAGGATTTGTTGGTTTTTACGCAAAAAATGTATCAGGCTATTGTTCAGGCCGTTAGTGGTGGTTTAATCACTACTTATGATGGCCGAGAAATAGATTGGTCTGGCGATTGGCCGAAAAAAGATTATTTTGAAATTATTAAAGAGTATACAGGGGAGGATTTAGCTGGGGTAACCAAGGTGGAAGATTTGCGTAAATTATTAGAAAAAAACAAAATTCGCTATGAAGATAGTATGGGTGCTGGGCGTTTGATTGATTTATTTTGGAAAAAATTAGTTCGCCCTAAAGTAGTGGGCCCGTTATTTTTGATAAATCATCCGTTGGAGGTTTCACCTTTGGCTAAAGCACATCGGACTATGCCTGATCGGGTGGAAAGATTGCAAATAATTGTGGCTGGTTCTGAGTTAGGTAATGGTTTTAGCGAACTTAATGATCCTAAAGAACAAAGACAAAGGTTTGCCGAGCAAATGAAATTAAGAGAGGGTGGCGATAATGAAGCAATGATGTTGGATAATGATTTCATTGAAGCTTTAGAGTATGGTATGCCACCGGCGGCTGGCTTTGGTTTTTCAGAAAGACTCTTTAGTTTTATTGTTGATAAACCAATACGAGAAACTGTCTTGTTCCCGCCAATGAGAGATAATTAATAAAGTTTAATTTTATGAACAGTTTTGCGCCAGATTCAGGGTTTGCTCAGGCGTTTGGTCAATTTAAAAATAAACAAGAACAAGAATTTTCTGAAATAAGTAAATACCCTTTTAAAAATGAGGTAATTTCGGTTGATGATTTAAAAAAGTTAAAAGACATTCAAGATTCTTTAAACAATTTAATAAAAGACTATAATCACAACGCTAAATTAACTGGCTCGGGCATTCAAAAAGAAAGTCTTTGTCAACAGTATATAGTTTCTATAGAAAAATTTTTAGACAATCAAAATATTTGGAAATATAAGTTTTCTACAGACTCTTTAAGTGGTGGTGGCACAGAAGAACCATTAAACAAATCAGTTTTAGATTCTTTGTATTATATGTCAGAATCAGGCATTAGTTTGAGATTAAAATTAGTTAATTTTAGTAAGGGGTTGGGTCAAGTTGTCCAACCTTTAATGGAAAAAACTGTTTTTGAAAGCATTGATCAACTGATACAAATTAAAGAAAATCCGGAAGTGGGGTGTGTGGTTAATGATTATGCTTCAGAAGAATTTTATAAAGCCTTGAACGAGTCAACGGAAAATTATAAATCAGTAATTAATATTCATCAAGATAAAGATTTTATAAAAGGGCTGACTTTTAGCGGCTCAATTAAGCATAAGCATTTAGGGGATAGGGTTAATCAGGTGATTTTCTCTCATTAAATATTTATGCCCTACGACAAGCAGAATAAATTGTATATTGTCACTGTCACGGCCGTAATTAGGAATAAAGACGGCCGCTATTTGTTATTAAAGCGCCATCCACGGGAAATTGCTTATCCTAACAAATGGTGTTTTCCTGGGGGTAAAACTGAAGGATTGGAAGATATAGAATCAGTTTTACAGCGAGAGGTAAAAGAAGAGGCAGGTTTAAATGTGTTGCCCGGCAAGATTTTATTGCGTGATACGGCTTTTATTAGGTCGGATGGCCAAGCAGTTAGGGTGTTTACTTATTTGTGTCGTTTGGCTGATGATGGTCAAGCAGTTAATTTTGATGCCCATGATTTTGTGGATTATAAATGGGTAAGTTTGGAAGATTTGAAGGAATTAGACCACGTGGGCGTGGCCGAGGAAATTAAACAGGCAGAAAAATTATTAAATTTAGGTTTAAAGTTTGATGATTTAACATCGCCGTCTGGTCCTAGAAAAAAATAATTATGCCCAAACTGTTAATTGCCACTCATAACCCAGCTAAATTTAACGAGTTTGCTGAATTATTAAAAGATTATTCTTTTGATTTAGTTTCTCTTAAAGATATGGCTATAACTGATAAAGCGCCGGAAGATAGTAAAACGTTTGAGGCTAACGCACTTAGCAAAGCTAAGTTTTATTATCAGTTGTCTGGTTTGCCAACTTTAGCCGATGATAGCGGTTTAGAAATAGATGTTTTAGGTGGTTGGCCGGGCGTATCTTCGCGTCGGATTTTTGAAAATTCAAACAAAGAAGCTACGGATGATGAATTAATAAGTGAAACCTTACGTCGTTTACAGGGAGTATCTTGGAATAAAAGAACTTGTCATTTTGCTATAGCTACCGCTTTAGTTATAAAAGCCAATCAAGTGCACATAGCTGTTGCTCAAGGGATGACTGGTTATATTGCCGAAGCAACCTGTTCTAAAAGGATAGTGGGTTACCCTTTCCGTTCTTTGTTTTTTGTGTCAAAATACAATAAAATGTCAGCGGAATTATCTTATCAAGAATTAGCAGAAGCGGGTTTTCGTCATCGGCCGGAAATTATTAAGCAATTAGATTCTTATCTTTCCCAAATATGATTGATATAAAATATTTAAGAGACAATCCGGATTTAGTAGTTAAGGCTAGCCAGGCTAAAAATCGGACTATAGATATTAAGGTTATTTTGGATTTGGATAATCAAAGAAGGGCTTTGCAAGCGGAAGTGGATGGTTTACGTCAAGGTCGAGGGGATAAGTTGGTAAGCGAGGCGGATCGAGCTGAAGCCAAGGCTAAAAAGGAAGTTCTTAAAACTAAAGAGCAAGAATTAAAACAGTTAACTGACCAGTTAAATGATATTTTGCTTAGCCTGCCTAATCCGGCTCGGCCCGATGTTAAAGTTGGTAAAACAGAAAATGATAATGAGGTTTTAAGGCAGGTAGGTAGTAAGCCGGATTTTAATTTTACAGTTAAAGATTATCTAACTTTGGCGGAGCAGCACGATTTAATAGATATGGCCCGGGCCGCCAAAGTGTCAGGTTCTAGGTTTGGTTATTTAAAAAATGAAGCGGTTTTATTGGAATTTGCTTTAGTCCAGTATGGTTTATCAGTGGTTCTTAAAAATGGTTTTGTGCCAGTAGTGCCGCCGGTTTTAATTAGTGAAAAAGCCATGCAAGCTATGGGTTATTTGGAAAATGGTGGGGAAGAAGAAACTTATCATTTAAAAGAACAACAGCTTTATTTAGTAGGTACTTCTGAACAATCAATCGGGCCTATGCATATGGATGAAGTTTTAGAACTTACAGATTTACCTAAAAGATATGCTGGTTTTTCTTCTTGCTTTAGAAGTGAGGCCGGTAGTTATGGTAAGGATACCAAAGGTATTTTACGCGTTCATCAGTTTGATAAATTGGAAATGGTAGTATTTACTAAACCAGAGGATTCGGATAAGGAGCACGATAAACTCTTGGTTATAGAAGAAGAATTGATGCAAGGTTTAAAATTACCTTATCAAGTTATTAAGATGTGTACAGCGGATTTAGGAGATCCAGCTGCTCGTAAGTATGATATCGAAACTTGGATTCCTTCGGAGAGTAAATATCGAGAAACTCATTCTTGTTCAACTACCACGGATTTTCAGGCTAGGCGTTTGAATATTCGCTATAAAACAGCCGAGGGTAAAATGGATTTTGTTCATATGCTTAACGGAACAGTTTTTGCCATTGGTCGTACTTTGATAGCTATTTTAGAAAACTATCAGCAGGCTGACGGCAGTATTATTATCCCTAAGGTTTTGCAGCCTTATATGGGAGGCCTAGCTAAAATAGGTTAGCAGGCTAAAAACATGAAAGATTATCCTAATTATTCTTGGCTAGAAGTAAGTCGTAAAGCCTTACTGAACAATATAAGTGTTCATAGGTCTTTTTTAGGTGGCCAAGCTAAATTAATGGCAGTAGTAAAAAGTAATGCTTATGGACATGGTTTGGTTTTGGCCGCCAAGGTCGGGGAGTCTTCGGGTAAAATAGATTGGTTAGGTGTAGCTTCTTTAGCCGAAGCTTTTTCTTTACGGGCGGCTAAAATTAATTTGCCAATTTTAGTTTTAAGTTATTACCAGCCGTTACGTCAATTTGATTTACAAAAAGCTATTAAACAAAAAATTTCTTTTGTGGTTTACGAGCAGTCGGCTTTATTAGCTTTAAGTAAAGCGGGGCAGCAAGTTAAAAAGCCCGCTCGTGTTCATTTAAAAATAGACACTGGAATGGCTCGTTTGGGATTACGCGATAAACAAGCTTATGATTTTCTTAAACAAATAAGGAATTCTCTTTGGTTAAAATTGGAAGGTGTGGCTTCTCATTTGGCTACTGCCGAATCAAAACAGTCTGGATTTTTATTAGAACAGTTGGGAAATTTTTCAGCTTTTTTGGAAAAAGGTCAAGCTTGGTTGCCGGATAAATATTATCGTCATATAGCTTGTACAGCCGCTTTGAATAGTTTTAAAAACTCTCATTATGATTTGGGACGTTTGGGTATAGGTTATTACGGTTTGTGGCCGTCAGCAGAAAATAAATTAGTTGTTAATAAATTTAAGCCCAAAATTCGTCTTCAGCCGGCTTTAACTTGGAAAACTTTTATTATTGAACTGCAAAAATTGCCTAAAGGTGCAACAGTTGGTTATGGACGCACCTATACTACCAAACAAGCCATTACTATGGCGGTTTTGCCAGTAGGTTATTGGGATGGTTATCGTCGGTCTTTATCTAACAAAGGGGAGGTTATTATCCAAGGTCAGCTTTGCCCGGTTATTGGTCGTGTTTGTATGAATATAACCATGGTAGATGTAACTAAATTAGCTAAGGTTAGGGTTAATGACGAAGTTGTTTTATTGGGCTGCCAAGGTAAAAAGCAGATAACGGCCGAGCAAATAGGCATTAAATCTGGTACTATAAATTATGAGGTAATAACGGCTATTAATCCATTATTACCTAGAGTATTGGTTAAATAATTTTTATGGTTAAAAAAAATAAATTACGAATTGGTGTTTTGTTTGGTGGTCGTTCGGCGGAGCATGAAGTTTCTTTAGTTTCAGCTGCTTCGGTAATTAAACATTTAGACAAAAAAAAATATCAAGTCGTGCCAATTGGTTTATCTAAAGAGGGTATTTGGTTGGGTGGTTCAACTGTTTTAAAATTCTTAAAAAATCCCCAAACAAGTTTCTTTAAAAAAGAAATTGTTTTATTACCCGAACCGAATGGTGGACGCTTTTATAAAAGAACTGATATAAAAAAAATACAAGGAACTGTTGATGTTATTTGGCCGGTTTTACATGGTACCTTTGGGGAGGATGGAATTATTCAAGGTTTTTTAGAATTGACAGATTTGCCTTATGTGGGCGCTGGAGTATTGGGTTCGGCCGTAGCTATGGATAAAATTATTCAAAAATTAATTTGTCAGCAGGCTGGTTTACCAGTGTTACCTTTTGTTTATACTAATAAGTTTGATTATAAAAAAAGTTCAGCGGTTTTTATAAAAAATTGCCAAGTTTTAAAATATCCTATGTTTGTTAAACCAGCTAATTTAGGATCTTCGGTGGGTATTAGTAAGGTTAATAATTTGTTGCAGCTTAAAATTGCTATTAATTTAGCTTTTAAATATGACAGGCGTATTTTGGTTGAGCAAGCGGTCAAACAACCTTTAGAGATTGAGTGTTCGGTTTTGGGTAATAATGAGCCCCAAGTTTCTGTTTTAGGTCAGGTTATACCTAGCAATGAATTTTATGATTACGACGCTAAATATGTTGATGGTAAATCTAATTTGATAATTCCAGCCCCTTTATCTAAAACTGTCAGTCGGAAAATAAAAAATTTAGCCGTGGCTTGTTTTAAAGTTTTAGATTTAAAAGGTTTAGCCAGGATAGATTTTTTGGTGTCCCAAAAGTCAAGAAAAATTTATTTAAATGAACCAAATACTATGCCGGGTTTTACCAGTATTAGTATGTATCCTAAATTATGGGGGCACTCCGGATTAGGATATTCTGAATTATTAGATCGTTTAATCTCTTTGGCTTTGGCTAATTATCAGGACAAAAAACAATTACAGACTTCTTATAAACCCACTAAACAATGGTATCAGTAAAGCAATTTAAAGCACGTTCAACTGTAAAAAAAAGGCGCGGGCATGATTATGCTCGAGCTAAACATGAAATTCCCGACGTTAATCGTCGGTTGTTTAAAGCTTATCAAACTCAGGCTAAACCGACTTGGCGAAAGAGACTCTATTATATTTTACCTGGATTATTTATTGTTTTAGTTGCAGTGATTATTCATTTACCAATTTTTTCCATAAAGAATATTATTATTAATGGTGTACCTTCGCAAGAAGCCAGAAACAAAATAAGATTGATTTTAAACCAGGAAATAGCTGGACGACGTTGGTTATTGTGGCCTCAGTCTAATATTATTTTTTTTGATACTTCTAAGGCTCGCAAGTTGGTTGGTCAGGAATTTTACAGTCAGGATTTATTTTTTAAAAGACATTGGCCGAATGTTTTAAAATTGAATTTTCGGGAAAGTTTAATGATCGCTCGTTGGCAAACTAAAAATAAAGTATATGCCGTTGACCAAAGGGGGATAATTGTTCAAGAATTAAAAGATCAAGCAGTTTTAAGTACTAATTTAGTTTTAATTAGGGAAGTGGGGGATAAGGGCTATAATTTAGGTGATCAGGTGATTGATGAGCAGGCTATTGCTTTTGTGGATAGTTTTAACAAATTTTGGCAAGAGAATCTTTCAAAAATCAAGTTGGATTATGTTTTATTGGATTTGGCTGGTTTGCCAACTGTTCAGGCTTATACTGCAGATGGTTGGTATGTTTATCTTTCAGTACGTGAAGATCCGTTAGGGCAAATAAATTCTTTAAAGCGTTTATTAGCGGAAAAAATAAAAGGAGACATTAACCGTTTGCTGTACGTGGATGTTCGTTTTGGTGCTCGTTTATTCTATAAATTAAAGTAGCTTATGGCCAATAGATTTTCTGCTTTGCTTTTTGATATGGATGGTTTAATGTTTGACACGGAAACAATTTATTCCAAAGCCGGTCAATTAGTATTAGAGGCCAGGGGTAAAAATTTTACCTTGGATTTGAAACGTCAAATAATGGGTTTGCGTTTGCCTGAGGTTTGGGCTTATATAAAGAAATATTACAATTTGCCTGATGAAGTGCCGGTATTGGTTAAAGAAGCTAGGCAGGCTTATGAAAAATATTTACTGACTGATAATTTGTTGCAGCCGTTGCCAGGGTTACTTGATTTGTTATCTAGAGCCAAGGGTCAACGAATTAATTTAGTCTTGGCGACAGCTTCAGAAAAAAAATGGGTGGAATTGATTTTTAATAAATTTGATTTAGCTAGTTATTTTCCAACAGTTATCACTAGTGAGGATGTAAAATTTGGCAAACCCCATCCTGCCATATACCAAAAAGCCGTCCAAGCTTTAAATTTAAGCCCGGCAAGTTGTTTGGTATTGGAAGATTCGGTAAATGGGGTTAAGGCGGCTAAAGCCGCCGGCTGTTTGGTAGTTGCTGTACCTAATCAGTACACCTTAGGTCAAGATTTTAGCCAGGCTGACATAGTGGTTAGTAGTTTAGCTGATAAAGCATTGCAACATTATATATTTTGCGACACTTAAATAAGTTAATAATTATTCAAGTTAGGCGATTATCTTTAGCACTAAGACTGTATTAAAAAAACTTATTAGTGGGACAGTCATTTCCAAAGTAAACCTAAATTAATTTTAAAGCTAACTACCTTAAGGATTTATTAAATTCAAACCTTAATTTAAGACCATTTTAATGTTAACAACTTAGTTTGGTTGGTGGCTAATTAGTTTAAAGCGAATTTAACAGTTAATAAGGCATCTAAATTAGCTGAGTAGGAGTATTTAGACTGATAATCCTAGGCTAAGGACGTAATTTATAGGCTAATACTGCTTAATAAGCAGTAAGCTTTAGTAGTTTGCCTTAATAAAAGGCTTATGCTAAACTGAGTATAATATCTCTTACACTCAGTTAAAACCTTAATTATTAATATTATGATTACAGCAGCAAAAAAACACCTGTCCCCCAAAACTAAAACAGCTTCTTTGAGTTTGGATTATTTGGATGATTTTTTATTGTCTTTGCAGACTAATAATTATTCCCCAGAAACAATTTATAATTACGAAAGAGATCTTAAAGTCTTTGATAAGTTCTTGTTGGATAATAAAATCCCCTTTCTTAAGGTAGACAAAAGAATTATTGACCGCTATAAGGCTTATTTAAACTCAGTAGACCGATTAACAGCTGAAAAAAATAAACCAAGCTTACGTTTGCGCAGTTATTCTTTAAATCGTATGTTATCCAGTTTACGTGCTTATTTAAGATATTTAATAGATTTGGATTACCAAACACCTTTGTCGCCCGAATCTGTTAAACTGGTTAAAACCGAAAAGAAACATCCGCAAGTGGCAGAACTTAATGAGCTGGTGAAATTAATTGAGTCACCTTCTTTACTAGAAAAAAATAAACAAGTGGCCACTCGTAATCGGGCTATGTTGGAGGTATTATTTGCCACTGGTTTACGTATTTCTGAGTTGATTAGTTTAAACAAATCGCAGATAGATTTAAGTGGACGTATTTTTGTGACTGGTAAGGGTCGCAAACAGCGTTTTGTTTATTTAACTGATCGGGCCTTAAAGCATATAAATTATTATTTAGCTTTGCGCCACGATAGTTGGCCAGCCTTGTTTATTCCTTATCGGGGTGAAAATTCTGGCAAAACTACTAAAAGACTGTCGACTAATTATTTGCAAATGAAAATAAAACAGTATCGGGAACAGTTGCACATTAATGTGCCAACTTCAGCCCACTCTCTAAGGCATGGTTTTGCCACTTATTTGGCGGAAAGCGGGGCTAATCCGGCCGCTATACAAGTATTGCTGGGCCATGAATCACTTGATACTACTACTCGCTATGTTCATGCTTCGGATAAATATGCGGAAACTACACACCGTAAATTTCATCCTTTAAATAAATAATTGACATATCTTTGTTTTTTGTTTAAGATAAGCCAAAAATAACAAAAGCAAGGATATTAAAATGAAAAAATCAAAAGTAGTACATTATCCTAAAAAAATTAAAAATCTGCCTGTTGATTGTAAGGTGGTTTATTTGGCTGGTCCAGTTAAACACGCTCCAGATTGGCACAGCCGGGCCATTAAAATTATTCATGATATTGATCCAGAGGTGATAATTATTTCACCTAAAAAATTGGTTTTATCCGGATTTCATATGACTGAATGGTATAAGGAGTGTGCTTGGATAAAGTATCATATGGATTTAACTGGCGGGTATGCTAAGGGGGTTATAATGTTTTGGTGTCCGCCTATGGAGTGCCAAGAGAGGCCTAATTATAACGGGTCATACGCGCAATCCACTCGTTATGAAGTTGGTAAATGGTTTACTCGTTTAAATGAAAATCCGCAAGAGTGGCCAGGTAAGGTAATTATGGGTATGGAACATGGGTTTTCTGGTGCTAGGTATGTGGATTTTGATTTAAAGGCGGATTATGGCGTAGAAATTTTTTGGGGCGATTTACAGGAATTTTGTTATAAAACTCTGGAAATAATTTAAAAATTAAAAAAAGCAGGCTACAAAATAGCCTGCTTAAATTTATATAAAAATTTTAGGGTAAATAATTTAAGGGATCAACTGGTATACCATTAAGTCTAATTTCAAAGTGTAAATGCGGGCCAGTGGTTAAACTGCCGGCTCCCCTAGTGCCTGGCAGGCCACCAACAGCGCCAATAACCTGTCCTTTGGTAACAAAGCTGTTTTCTTCCACGTCAATTCGGCTGGTGTGCCCATAAACCGTGGCCAGGCCGTTGTTATGGACTATCATTATATAACTGTAACCCAAGCCGGCGTCTTTGGCTCGGGCCACGTAGCCGGCCGCCGCCGCTTTAATGGCTGTTCCTTGCGGATTGGGAATATCAATGGCCCCATGTTCAAAATATTTTCTAAAAATATAAGTAGGGTCGTTAAAATAAGTGGATAGGCCTTTATAAGGTTTGACCGGCCAAATAAAATTAGTATCCAGTTGGTTTAGACTTTGAATACCTTGATTTTTTAAACGCCGTCTAACTTCTTGTTCCAAGTTATTTATGTCGGCATTGGCCTTTTGTTGTTCCTGAATAGCTTGGGTTAAAAGATTTTGATAACGGCTTTCTGATTCTCTGGTTTGCTTTAGGATGTATTGTTTAGTATTTAATTCGCTACTTAATTGACCCTTGGATTCTTCCAGGTCGTTTTTAGTCTTAGTTAAATCAATTTTATATAGAGCTAAGTTTTGTTGTTGGTGTTCTAATTCTGTTTTAGATGTTTGTAGTTGGTTGGTTTGTTGTTGCAGATTGCGTTCCAATTCTTCTAAATAGCTAAGTTGATCAAAATATTTTCCAAAAGAAGTATTTAGAGCGATTATTTCCAACAGACTTTTTTGGTTATTTTGATAAAGTTGTCGTAGTATTTCAGCTATTTTAGAACTTTTGTCGGCAATTGATTGTTCGTGCCGGCCAACATCTAAAGTAACCGCTTGGATTTGTAGGGTGACTGTTGCTAAAGCCAATTCTTTTCCTTTAATATTAAGTTCAGCTTGGGCAACTTTGTCATCCAGAACGGTTAATTGTTTTTTTAAAGAGGAAGATTGGGCTTGTTTATCGGCGATAGCATTACGGTAAGTATCAATTTGTTTTTTTAATTCGGTTAATTGACTTTGTTTGTTTTTTATTTGCTCGTTTAAGTCATCCACGGCGGCTACTTGGGTTTTAGGCAAAAAAGGCGCTAAACTTAAGATTAAAGCGCCAGTAATCAATAATGATTTTATAAATCTATTCATTCCATCTATAATAACATGTTTGCTTCTACCCAAGCCAGTCTTTTAAGAGCCTCTTCTTTACCTAGGGCCCAAGCAGCTGTGTAAAAATCCGGTGATTTATTAAGTCCAGTAACAGCTACTCGAGCTGGCCATAAAAATTCCATATTGGATAATTTATTAGCCTCTTGATTTTTTTGGCAAGCTGTTTTAATTGCTTCAATGGTCCAAGCTATTGTTTGATTTAAGGATAATTGGGCTAACTGTAACGATTTTTTGGTTGTGGCAGGGGTGCTTTTATTTGGGACAATAATTGGTAAAGCGCTTGATAGATCATTACTAAAAAACCAATTGGTTGATTGAACATCGTTTAATTTAACTAGCCTGTCTTTGATTATTTCTGTAAGTCTTAAAGTGCTGGTGATTGGCCGGCCGGATTGTTTAAGAGTTTGGTAATGAGTTTGTAGTTTTTCATCTAGTTCACTAGAAGATAATTTTTGTAAATATAGATGATTAAACCAGTTTAGTTTATCTAAATCAAAAATAGCTCCGCCTTTTTGTACGCGGTCTAAAGAAAAAAGCTGACTTAATTCCTTAAGGTTAAATATTTCTTGATCGTTTGTTGGATGCCAACCTAATAGAGTTAAAAAATTAACCAGGGCGGCTGGTAAATAGCCTTGGGTCTGGTAGGTTTCTAACCACACAGTCGCACCATCTTTTCTTTTGGACAGTTTGGCTTTTTGTTTGTTTAAAACATTGGGTAGGTGGGCAAAGGCCGGCGGTTGCCAAGCAAAAGCCTGATAAAGCAATAAATGTTTGGGTGCCGAAGGTAACCACTCCTCTCCCCTGATAACATGGCTAATAGCCATTAAATGATCGTCGACTACGTTGGCTAAGTGATAAGTTGGATAACCATCTGATTTAAGCAGAACCTGATCGTCTATTTCTTTGTTATTAAAGACCACTGTGCCGCGGATTAAGTCATAAAGAGTCGTTGTGCCAGTCGGTACTTTTAAACGAATAGTAAAAGGTAGTTTATTGTTTAAATTATCTTGAACTATTTCTTTGGTTAATTTTAAACAAGTCCGGTCATAACGGCTGGGTAATTTTTGTTCTAATTGTGTTTGTCTAAGTTCGCTTAGCCTTTGGCTAGAACAAAAACAATAATAAGCTTGATTATTATTAAGTAGCTGTTGGGCCTGCTCTTTATAGATTGGTAGACGTTCCGATTGAATATAAGGTCCATATGGTCCGCCGATATCCGGACCTTCCTGCCAATTTAAACCCAACCACTTAAGACCTTGTAGCAATCTGTTTAAGCTGCCAGGAACTAGTCTTTCTCGGTCAGTATCTTCTATTCTGATTATAAAATTCCCTTTTTGTTTAAGGGCGTAAAGATAATTATATAAAGCAGTGCGGGCGCCGCCGATATGAAGTTCGCCAGTTGGCGAAGGAGCAAAACGTACTCTAACCATAGAATTTTAAATTACCCTATCAAGCCGGCAAAATCAAGTTATAGGACTGATTAATTTGTTTATTTTAAGTTCCTTAATTATTAAACGGCCAATTGGTTTTCTGGAACGAGGCAATTGCTTTATTAAATCAGCTGGTTTTATCCATAGGGCTAAAGCGGCTTCCCTTTTATCTAAAGTTAAATTAACTGTTTGTTTGGCTATTCGTAATACAACTAGACTTTGTAATTGGCCGACATATTGTTTTTTTTCTGGATCTTGACCGTGTAATAAAAGATATTTAGGCCAGCGATAACGGTGTAGGTCTGGCTTAACCAATAAACAACGGGTTTGAGAAACACCCACTTCTTCTTTAATTTCTCTTAGGGCCGCTTGGGTTAAATTTTCTGTTGATTCTACTCCACCTTGGGGTAGTTGCCAGCTGAGTGGCCGATCTTGGTGTTGAGTAAGTAATATTTCATCATTAGCATTAAGTAAACAAATTACCACATTACGTCGAAATTTTTCTGTTTTAAACAGCCAGGTATTAAGTTTTTTATGAATTAGTCCCTGGGGAGTTAATTGGCTGGTTATTAAATTAAGACCATTAGGTTGGACAGTAAAGGGTGGACAGTTTATTTTGGGTAGGACGCCTTTTGTTTTGTTTAGTTTGGCTATAATTAAACCTGGTTGGTAACTACTAGTTGTTAATTCTATTTCTTTTAATTCTAAAGCAATAGTTTTTTGTAACAAACGATAAGCAGAATTGGTAGTAGTTTTAAGCAAAATTTCTGGCTGATTTTGTTTAAGCCAGGCCGAGGAACTGAATTTTAAATCAAAAACAGTTGTTTGGTCCGCTATTTTTTTAAGTTTAAGGGTTAAAGCTGGTAGTTTGGCTAAAGTTACTTCATTTAGAAAAGTGGTAGTTAGTTGATCTTTTTTTACAGGAGTTAAATAACTTTTAAGATCGTTGTGTTTTAATTGATTTTTTAAACAAGACAAATAGGAGCCTGTTTGGCGCCAAGTATTTTGGTCCAAATTTAAAGACAACCATAACTTCATATTTATAGTTTAATTATAGCATTTTTAGTTTATAAAAAACAGTTGGTTAAGCAGAGTTTAATAATTGAAATAAGGGTCAATATTTGTTATAATATATAACATGAAATTACGACTGGTAGCTTGGTTTTTTATTGCATTTTTTTTGTTTAGTCCTAAGGTTGGACTAGCTCAAGAAAATTTCGACTATAATTACATATTATCGGACGATGATATGTTTGATTATGTTTCCATGGATTTGGTACAAATAAATTCTTTTTTAAAAGATAAAGGCAGTGCTTTGGCTAATTATGTTGATCCAATAACTTCTTTAGCAGCTAGTCAGATTATTTATTTATCGGCTCAAGAATTTAAAATAAGCCCGAAATTTTTGTTAGCTCTTTTACAAAAAGAACAAAGTTTAATAGAAAATCCGAGGCCGAGTAATAAAAATTTTGATTGGGCCATGGGTTATGCCGTTTGCGACAGTTGTAGTTTAGATGATCCTTTGTTACAAAAATTTAAAGGTTTTTATAATCAAATTTATAGCGCCGCCAAAAGAATTCGTTTAAGTTATTTAGTGGATTTAGACAGTCAAAACCGTACTATTTCTGGGTTTGGGCCCGGTTTACCCAAATTAGTTGATGGTCAGGTAGTCATACCAGCCAATAAAGCCACGGCTATAGCTTATACTTATACTCCCCATTTAGCTGGTAATCGATTATTATGGACTGTTTGGAATAGATATTTTAGTCGTTATTACCCCGATGGCACCCTACTTAATGTTGATGGTCAAACAGAGGTTTATTATATTCAAAATGGTTTAAGGAGGCAATTTGCTAATCGTTCAGTTTTTTTATCGTATTATGATGATTTTTCTTCTGTTTTAACGGTTAATAAAACCGAATTATCAAAATATCTTGAAGGCAGTCCGATAAAATTTTCTAATTACAGTTTTTTACGTATTCCTAAAGGTACGGTTTATTTGTTAGCTGATGATATGTTGCGAGGTATAGCTTCGGCTGAAGTTTTACGTCGTTTAGGAATAAATCCTGAAGAAATAGTTAATGTCAGTAGTGAAGATATTATTTCTTACGGTGAGGGTGAACCGATAACCGATAAATCAATTTATCCTTTGGGGGTTTTGTTACAGGATACAAAATCAGGAGGAATTTTTTGGGTGCAGGAAGGAGTTAAACATCCTATTTGGTCGCGAGAGATACTGCAGAATAATTTTAAAAATCGTAAAATAAGTCGAGCCACTACCAAACAATTGGAACAATATTTAACTGGTTTGCCGATAGTTTTTCGTGATGGTCAATTGGTGCGATCTTGGTCGCAAGCGACCGTTTACTTAATTTCTAATCAGACTAGGCGCCCCTTTTTATCAGCTGAAGCCTTTTTGGATTTAGGTTTTGATTTTTCTAAAGTTATTGCCACTAGTGACGAAGCTATCAGTATACACGTTTTAGGTGACCCTATTGGTGTTAGTTTTTAAATTAATTAAACAATATTAATTTTTATGCCTATTGTCGGCGCGGCTTTAGTACCCAATTCCCCTCTTTTATTACCTGGCTTAAAAAGCCAGGTGCGAAAGGCTGTTGTTAAAACTACTACCGCTTTAAACCAACTTGGCTCGGAATTATCTTTACGTTCTCCTGATATTATTTTTGTAATATCTAGTGTTAGTTCAGACACCAAACTTACTAAATCTGATTGGGCTTTTTTACAAAACCAGTCAGTTACTTTGGATTATTCATTTTTGGGAGATTTTATAAGCCAGCAATCAATAAAGATGGCCGTTGGTTTTACCCATCGTTTAAAAGAAACTTTGGAATCTTTATTCCCCATTCCTTTGGTTAGTGTAAGTAATTTACCATATACGGCTGGAGTACCACTTTTAATTTTTGGCCAGTCTTTGGTTGATAAACCGTTAGTATATTTACAGGTTCCGCAGAAAATAGATTTAGAAAATTTAAATTTAGTAAGTCAGCACTTATATGAACAATTGCAATCAAGCTCAGAACGGGTGGTTATTTTGGCCGCTGGTGAATTAGGGCGAGTTATTGGTACTAACCAGGTGGAAGCTAAACTTTTTAATCAACAATTCGTAAATTTTAGTCGCCAAGATGATTGGTCGTCTATTTATAATTTTCCAACGGAGTTGTTGGAGTTAAGCGGTCAATCAATTTGGTCGCCAGCGGTTTTGCTTAAATCTTTTTTAGCTAATAAAAAAATTAATTTAAATTTGATATCTTTCGAAGCGCCTTATGAGGCGGGTTGGCTGACGGCGGAATTTATTTATTAGATATTTATGGTTAACTTGTTTCCGATTGTTCAAGTGGTACCTTTAAAAAGATTGCCGCGCCGATTAACGGTTTTTGATTATAGCGCCGGTCCTTTACAGTTGAATCCTGGAGATTTAGTTAACTTACCTTTTCGATCTAGCCTGATAAAGGCGGTAGTAGTAAAAAAAATAATCAAATCTTCGTTACCTAAAAACAAAACTCTCAAAGAGGTTAAGGACTTAGTGGTTGCTAATTATCTTTTTTCTTGGCAGCTGCATTTGGTTAAGTGGTTATCTCATAATTATGGCTTAACCATGTCGGCGGCTATTAAGTTGTTTATTTTATTGCAACCTAATCGTAATTTTAAAATTGAGCCCATAAGCACTAAGCGCACTCGGCCACTTATTAAGAAAACGAATTCTTTTTTAACTAACTTGGTATATTCTTCTCCTAGCAAATTAGATGAAGTTGTTTTTAATTTGCTTAATCGGATTATGCTTCGGCAAGAACAGGTATTGTTTTTGGTCCCAACTAACAGTCGTTTAGAATTTTGGCAAGAAAAGCTAAAAGATAAATTTTCTTTGGTTGTTTTTTCTTCGGAAATTAGTTTAGCCGATCGTCGGGCGGTTTGGTTAAAATTACGGCGGGGAGATAAAGTGGTTGTGGTCGGCACTAGATTGGCTTTGTTTTTACCATTTTTAAATTTGGGTGGCCTGGTGGTTGATGAATCAGCTAGTGACTACTATAAGCAAAGTGATCAAAACCCACGTTATGATCCAGTGAGTTTAGCTATTGAATTGGCCAAGAATTTGTCGGTTTCTTGTTTGCTTTTATCAACTGCTCCTCGTTTAGAAAGATGGTATAAAGCTCAGGCTGGTCAAGAAAAATGGTTGGATTTAAAGGGTCAGCCAGCGGAATTGACTTTAATTGATATGATAGCTGAACATCAGGCTGGTAATAAAAATTTATTATCTTTGACTTCTTTAAAACTCTTAGAAAAAAGTCTTAAGACTGGGCAGTCTGTTTTTGTTTATCTTAATCGTTTAGGTGAAGCTACTTCGGCGGTTTGTACCGATTGTGGTTATGTTGCTAAGTGTTCTAAATGCCAAAGAACTTTAGTCAGCCGGTCAGACAAAAACAATCTTTATTGTTATCATTGTTCCTTAGAGGAAGTTTATCCCCTACCTTGTCCCGATTGTTCTGGTAATAATGTGGCAATGCGGGGAGTTGGTTTAGATAGACTTTATCAATTTGTTAAGAAGTTATACCCGGCCAGTATTGTTTTTAAAGATAGTCTATCTGACAAGGCGCCAGTGGGACCTGTTGTGTTGGTGGGTGGTCAAACGGCTTGGTTAAATAATCAAAAAACTAAATTTGGTTTGATTATTTTAGTTAATCCCGATAATGAAATGTCGGTGCCAGAATTTCGCGCTACTGAAAGATTAAGACACCGGGTGGCTGGATTTTTATCTAGCGGTGCTACGCGGGTATTAATTCAGACTTATCAGCCAGAACATTATGTTTGGCAATCTTTTATTAAGAAAGAAGGTCTAACCTATTTTTATGAAACTGAACTTAAAGAAAGAATTAAATACGGTTATCCACCTGTTAGTAATTTACTCCGCTTAACAGTTGCTTTAACTAGCCAGGCAGCTGCTTTGGCTAGTTGTAGAGTTTTAAAAAAGAAACTACAAACCAATTTACTGAATCAAGAAGTAATAATTGGTCCTTATGCTGACTATTATCACCAGCTTAGGGGCAAATATCGTTTTCATTTACTTGTTAAATTTACCACTAGTTCAGTTGGCCGTTTAATTTGGCCATTAGTTGGTGATGATGTTATTATTGATATAGATCCGGAAAATATTTTAAGTTAAATACTTTTTATAATATGTTACCTTTAATTATCGCTCCCCAGGATATTTTAAGAGCCAAAGCTGAAAGCTTACCCCTACCCTTAAGCAAGTCAGATTTATTATTGGCTCAAGCCATGGAAGCGGCCGTGGTTCATTATAATGGTATTGGTTTGGCTGCTCCACAGGTTAATTTTTCCCGCCGATTAATAGTTATTAGCACTGGAGAGAAACCGCAAGCTTATTTTAATCCGGAGATAGTAAAATCTTCTTGGCGCAAAGTTGTTATGGAAGAAGGTTGTTTATCTTTGCCTGGGGTTTATGGGTTAGTTAAGAGGCCAATTCGAGTATTAGCTAATTATTTGGGTAGTGATGGTCTCAAACACCAAGAATGGTTAGACGGTTTGACAGCTAGAGTTTATCAGCATGAGGTTGATCATTTAAATGGTATTTTGTTTATAGATTTAACTAAGGAAATAATCGCTGGTCAGGAATTGTTGGCTAAATATAAAAATGAATAAGTCATTTGTTTATTTTGGGACTTCTGATTTTGCCGATATTATTTTAACCGGTTTGCTTAAAGCTGGTTTAAGGCCGGTTTTGGTGGTGACTACCTTACCGCAGGCTAAAGGCCGGGGACTTAAAAAAACTTCTTCGCCAGTTGGTCTAAGAGCTGTAGCTAATCAGTTAGAATTATTAGAATCCCCTAGTTTAAAAAATGTAGATATCAAGAAACAATTAGCTAAATTTAAAACAGATTTTGCTGTTTTAGCGGCTTTTGGACAGATTGTGCCAGCTTCAGTTTTGGTTTTATACCCTAAAGGTATAGTTAATGTGCATCCTTCTTTGTTGCCTTTGTATCGAGGGGCCTCTCCTATCGCTAGTGCCTTATTGGCTGGTCAGTTTAAAACTGGGGTTAGTTTAATGCTTTTGGATGATCTGATGGATCACGGACCATTATTAAAGCAGGTTGAGTACCTTATTAAAGAAAAAGACAATGCCTTAACTTTAAGCCAAGCTTTGGCTGGTTTAGCCGGCGAAATATTACCCAATGTTTTAATTGATTATCTATCAGGTAAGATTAAACCAGTTGCCCAAGACCATTCTTTGGCTACTTATACTAAGTTAATTAGCCGTTCGGATGGGCGAGCTAATTTTAATTTAACTGCTGAGCAGTTAAATAATTTAAGGCGGGCTTTTTACCCTTGGCCTGGTTTGTGGACTACTTGGCGAGGTCAAGTTGTTAAATTATTACAAACAGAGGTTTTAGATGTTGAATTAACCAAACCAGGTTTGGTTAAAGAATATCAAAACCAAGGGTTATCTATTGATTGTCAGTCTGGCAGTATATTAGTTAAAGAAATTCAGTTAGCAGGAAGAAAACCAATGCTGGCTGGAGATTTTATTCGTGGCCAGGCTTCTTTTGTGGGAACTGTTTTACAGTAAATATGAATAAAATTGATAAATATTTTTCTTTTGTTGTTTCAGCTTTGTTAATTATGGCCGCGTTCTTCGCGGCTTTTTTTTATTTTAAGTACGGAGTAATCACCAAAAGTACCACGTCTAAGGAATCCCTAAATTTTTCTGACCAGGCGGTTAGTCAATTAAAAAAAGATCAACCAAAAGACCAATACGTAGTTTTTGGGGTGGTGGGAGATATAATGCTGTCCCGTCAGGTAGCTGATCAAATGAAAAAACATAATAATCCCCTGTTGCCTTTTATTGGTATGGGCGAATGGCTTAAAAGTAATGATTTTAATTTTGCCAATTTGGAATCACTTTTTACTGGTTCTAATTTTATACCACCGGTTAATAGTTTATTGTTTAATGCCTGGCCGGACAGTCTTTTAGGTTTAGTAGAAAATAATTTTAAAGTCTTAAGCCTAGCCAATAATCATGCTTTAGATTATGGTCTTAAGGCCATAAAGCATAGTCGTTCTTTGTTGTTAAACCAAGGGCTACAGGTTACCGGTGTTGGGCAAGATAGTGCAGAAGCTTGGCAACCGGCTATTTTAGAAAACAAAGGCATTAAAATAGGTTTTTTGGCCGTTTCTTATAGTTCTTTTAATGATAATGGCGTAGCTAGCAGTCCTTACATAGCCAGGTGGGATGATTGGAAAAAATTAAGCGCCTCAATTGATAATCTTAGACAGCAAGTTGATTTAATTGTGGTTAGTATGCATGGTGGAGTGGAATATACAGATAAAGCTTCCTTGAGTCAGATAAAATTTGCCCATACAGCCATTGATCAAGGTGCTGATTTAGTGATTGGGCATCATCCTCATTGGGTGCAGCCTAGAGAAATTTACAAGAAAAAAATGATTTATTATTCTTTGGGTAATTTTATTTTTGATCAAATGTGGAGTCAACCAACCAAACAGGGTTTAGTTGTTAGAATAACAGCTCAAAAAAAAGAAGAGCCGAACGGTCAAGTAAAGTTCGCTTTTGTTAAATTTGAAGAATACCCTATTCTTATAGAAGACTATGCTATACCTAAATTAAACGGGGCTGTGGAAATTATTAATATGCCCGTTAATTAATTTAAATTGGTTAAGTTGTGGCTCGTTTTTTTTCTGTTACCCAAAAACCTAAATATTTACCCAGCATTAATCTGGTTTGAGCGTCGGTGGCTGGTATAGCGCCAAAAATAATCATAATAATTGGAAAGAGTATCCATTGCAAAATCATTGGTATGTACATGAAGATGGATTTATCCTTGGGTCGGGCTGGTAAAAGCATGGTGGATAAAGCGGCACTGAATATTAAACCAATCATAGCTAAAGTCATTAGCCAACCTAGGACTACTGGGGCGTTATGAGCTAAAATAGTGGTTTTAACTTCATTATCAGCCATCATTAAAGGTAAGCGGCCAAGTATAAAAATAATTAAAGGAGCGGTGGCCCAAGAATAAACTCCCTCTAATTGATTCCATAAATAACGAGTTTTTTTGTTAAAAGGGATTGTTTTGGAGCGCCAAAAATGCCAAGCCATATAAGGAAAATTTTCTACACCATAGGCCCAACGTCTTTGTTGTTTATATTGATTAACCAAACTACGCCACAAGGAACCGGCATAGACCGTATCCATAGAAATAGGCATATACAAGGGCGTTACTTGATAGTTGCCATTGTAACGGACAAAACATTGTAAGAATATTCTAGAATCTTCGGTAACTATGTCATTTTGCCAAAAACCAACATCTACCAAAGCCTTAAAAGGCATGGAATGCGAAGAAAAAGTAAACAAACGTTCTGGTCTGGCCAAATCGGTTAATAACCAAAAAGTTGTGGAATTAGCTACAATTCGGCTAACAGCCGGTGATTGCCAGATATTGTTGTTATAAATGGCTACTGGCTGGTAGCTGGAATGTAAAGGATCGGGGTGAGTTAAATAAACATAAGTTAAATAAGAAAAATATTGCGGGTGGGCGCAAGAATCAATATCAAAAGTGGACACTATTATATTAGGATAATCTAGCCCTAATTGGTCGATTAATTTTTTAGCTTGGTGACCAGCCCAGTGAATATTAGAACCCTTACCGGCTATTTCCCCCACTATGTCACTAGGATGAAGAGTTATCAAAAAATGTCCAAAACGGTGACCGTATTCTTGTTTTATTAAATTGGCTGATTCTAAAAAATTATCTTTATCTCTAGCTTCACCAGCTAAAACGACAATAAATTTATCTAAAGGATAGTCCACATTAACTAACGATGTTAAAGAAGCTCGTAAAACTTCTAAAGATTCTTGATAGGTTGGTAAAAAGATTAAGTGATGAATATTTTGGCTAGCCGGTAAAGCAGTTAGTTTTAGTCGCCAATTTTGACTAACAGTTTGTTTATAAGTTTTCCAGGAACCAATCATGTAAATTAACAAATAAGCTACTCGCAGTAACCAATAAAGGTCAAAAACAATAATTATATAAATGGCCCACAGCGGTTTTATAAAAGACAAAATAACTGCTCCGATTAAAGTAGACCAGACTAATAGGCCGGGTATTATTTCAAATATCCGGTAAACTGTTTCTTTTTTAAATTTATTAAGCAGCCAAGCCAACATGAATTATTTTTTTTCGTTTTTATAATAAAGACTAAGAATGGCGACCGCCAAAAAGACAAAGAACCCCCAAACGCAAGCTGGCACTTGGGCTAGGGAAAAAGTTTGCCAGTAATTCGACAAACCCCTGATTAAAATTGGTAGGCCAATTTCTCGCCAAGCTACCCAACCAGAAAATAAAGTGCCTGCCCAAGCAAAAAATCTAATCGTTTTAGGAGAACTGAACCAATTAGATTTTTGGCGTAAGGCCAGCAAACTACTTAAAAGTAGCAAAGCAAAAAAACCTAAACCAAAAGGGCAAGGAGATAAACCGAATATCTTTAAACCCACACAAGAAAATATACCTGGTTCATTAGCTGGTGCAATATATTGCCTAAGAGTAACGGTTAAAGCGAATAAAGTGCCCAAGCAGGATAAACAAGAAATACTTTTTAAAATTTTGTTCATATTATTGAATTCCAGATATATTATTTAAGTTTTATGCTCTTTATAGTAATATCGGTTAAGGGATGATCGTCAGCATTTCTGGGTATATCTTCAATCTTATTTAAAAGGGCATAACCTTCGCTAATATAGCCAAAATTAGTGTGTTTGCCGTCTAGCCAGGGCGTGGCTTCGGCAGTTACAATAAAAAATTGACTGCCGTTAGTGTTGGGCCCAGCATTAGCCATAGCTACGGAACCGCGTACTAAAGGGTGTTCATTTATTTCGTCAGCAAAGGTATAACCTGGTCCGCCCCGCCCATCGTTAGACCAATCATCGTCTTTAGAATTAGGGTCCCCTGTTTGGGCCATGAAGTCTTTTATAACACGATGGAATTTAACCCCGTCGTAAAACCCCTCCGCCGCTAATTTTAGAAAATTAGCCACTGTTTGCTTAGGTTCAGGATAAAAAGTAATAGTCATCTCCCCTAAATTGGTAACTAAGGTGGCCGAGGTATAGTTTAGGTCAGGTGGAGTTTGAGGTTTAGTCATATTAGTAGCGTTACTAGTTGGATAGTTATTGGGATTAGTTAGTCCGACTTGTTGATAGTCTTGTTTATTAGCTTGCCAGTCTGGCCCTTTAAGAGAACAGCCAGCTAAAATTAAACCGATAAATAAAAAATAAAATAAAGTAAGTTTTTTCATTTTTGAATTAATACATTTGATCTCTTTTTTCTCGTAAAAATTGGAACCATTGCTCAATTAATTTTAGCAGAGTTTTGAACGGTAGTTCAAATAAAAAATCAAGAATAAAGACGAAAACATTTAATTTATCGAAAGTTGTGGATAGCCATTTACCAAAAGTTACCACTGGTAGACTAAAAAAGTCCAAAGCAAAAGCCAACATAGTATCTTTTTCGTTAATCAAACGTAACTGCCTTGCTTGTTGGCGCAAAGATAAACCAAAAAAACTAACAAGGCTTATGAATAATATAAAAAATCCACCAGATAATATATTAAAATTTAGGTTAATTAAGAAAGTTATGACCAAGCCAAAGGAGCTGATTATAGTAATTAAATAAAGTAAGGCGTAAAAGAATTTACCCCAGAAATTATTTTTGAGTGGTTTAAGTTCTTTAATCTTGTAAAAACCGGTATCACGACCGTAGATAAGCTCACTAACCGCTTCGGCTACCCTGGTTTCATTTTGTTTACCTGGTGATTTTATTAAAATGGTAATTAACCCCATTAATAAAGGAGGAAAAAGTAAATTTATGCCTAGGGATAAATAATGAACTTGTCCTAAAAAAATTTTTTCATAAGGGAATTCTACCAAAAGCGCTAGAACCATTTTAGTTATAAATATGTAAAAGATAGCATGGAAACCTTTGTTGCGTATTTTTTTTCTTGTTTTATTCCAAAAGTCGTGATAAGTTTTTTTAATTTGTTCGTTGAGTTTAGTGGGATCACTCAATAAATCTCTTAAGGGTTTGTCGGTTTCGTGGAGCATTTGTTGCAGAACGACTATGGGTATTAGTAATTTACGCACTGTTGGCATTACTCTTTTACCCAAGGATTGTTCACTTATAAATTTTAGATTGTGTAAAACACTGTTAAGCTGTGGTGACAACCAGTTGGCGGCTTCAGTAGTTTTTAAGTTAAACCAATTAGGATAATAATGTACTAACAGATAATAACCCAAAATATCCTGATCAGCTCTTTCTAATATTCTTTGGGTGTTTAAGAGTATTTGAACATTAATAGTTTCAGTATCTGCTTCACCAGCTGGTAATTTTATTAAGTCTTTTATCTGGTTAAAAGCAAAGGCTATGTAGGCATGTCGTTTTTGGGGCGAGACTAAATAAGAATCACATTCTACAGCTGCTAATCCTAAGACAGCTTCTCGCCATTTAGGATATTTAACTTGATTATTGTCGGTTTGTTGTAATAAAAGATAATATTTTTCTAAAACTGGCGAAAGCTCTTTTATCTTTGATTGTAGTACTGAATCATTTTTTAAATAACGCGATAAGATTAATTCGCGAATTAAAGATAAAGCCAGTTGTTCTGATTTATAATTCTTAAAATTAGGCAATAAGAAAGAACGTCTTAAAAATCTTTTAACAGCGTTCTTGCGGAGCAAATATTCATCTTTATAATCAATGAAATTTCTTATTTTTTCATATATAAAAATTGGCAAACTGGCAATTTCGGAAACATGGATTTTTGGCTGATCGTTTGTTTCAGTTGGAGTAGATTCGCTTAATCGTTGTATTAGTTCACTGCTCAGGGGAGTTAGGGGTGTATAGGACATAGCCGGTTAATATATTTGCCTAAGATTAGCTAAAATATCAAATTAGGTTATTAAAAAAAGTACGACAGGATTGTACTCTTTTTTTAAGCCTAAGGCAAGGCTTGGTTAGTATTTAAATTGTTTAGGACTAAGGTTTTAAGGCTAAGAACATTTGTTCACCGCTAGCAAAATGGTCGTAGACCAGTTCATATTTAGCCACGTAGTTTACGGTTTCCAATTTTAAACTGTTTTTGGAATGAAGTTTGTCCCAATTTTCTCCCCAGACAGCCAAGGCCTTTCTTAAACGGCTAGGTCCCCCATTATAAATGGCGGCTAAAAGAGCGCCGATATTTTTTTCCTTTAATTTTTCTTTGGTTCTAAGGTTGCTTGGGATAAAAATTAAATTATAATCCATTAAGCCAATGGCTGCTTTAATAGCATTATAAGGATCGGTCATCCCCTGTACAAAGTCAGTTGGTAAGGTTAAGCCTGGTTGCAATTTTCTTAAACTTTGATAAGTTGTTGGTATAAATTGGACTAAACCACGGGCCGAAGCTGAACTTTTAGCATAGGCATAAGCCGCCTGTTCATTACCAGCTAAAGTTACGTAAAATTGGCTTAAATAATCATAATGATTGTTATTTAAAAGTTGATGGGCACTAACATGTTCAATAGCAATAATTACTTTAACTAAAGCTGGATCTAAAACATCAGCTAGTAATTCTTTAGGATAAGCATAAGACCTAACGCCAGTAACTCTTAACTCTTCATAAACGGCTGCTATTTTATTGGCAAAATATTCTTGGCCAGCCGTTATTAAAGCTGGTTTAAGTAAATAATCGTGAAAGGGCGCATACACTACATTTTCCAACCGGTAAAACGGTCGTTGGGTTGTGCCCTGAGAATGATAAATTGGATGAATAACAGCTAAAACATAAGCTGTTGGCTGGCCGGTAACGCGGTATTGAGAATTTACTCCGTTATTATAAGTAACTTCCAGTTGATAATCGGATTTTTCTTTTAATTGTATTTTATTGCCAGCTTTATAAGCTGATAAATAAATTAATTGATTATTTTCCTCTTGCCACAAGGCTAAGGTAATTTCCACTGGTGCTGAATAACTGGTAACAAAAGTTGGTTTGGTGGGTTGTTTATTATTTTTAATTAATCTATCTTGCAATTCTTGTCGGGCTGTTCGTAAGTTAGACAACATTAAAGAGCCGTCGGTTACGGCGGTTGATGATTTAATTAATGATTGATTGTTGCTTAGGTTAGTTAAAACTGGCGCTGGTGAATTATCATTTGTTTCGTTTGGAGGGAGGTTTTGGGCCAAGCTGATGGATGGTTGCAATAGTAGAGCTATGGTTAATCCCCAACCAAATAAACGATAGTTATTTTTTTTCATCTTTTGTTATTATAACATATCGAATTTTTTCTGCCCACTGTACGAAGTTAAGAGTTTATTTTAAAAGTATCGCCGCGAGCCGGTATAGTAACTTGCCAATTATGTTTAGTTAAACGTAATTTATTTTGTAAAGATTGAGCTTGATTAAATTCACCATGAACCAAGAAAATTTTTTTAAGGTTTGGAGTATTGGTAGCATAATCAACTAAATCTTGACTGTCAGCGTGGGCGCTTAGTTCGTTCAAAACTTCTATACGGGCTCGTACCGGATAGTCATGGCCAAATAATTTGGCTTTATTGGCGCCTTCTACTAGACGCCGTCCTAAAGTATTAGCCGCCTGAAAGCCCGTTATTAAAACAGTATTATTATTATCCCCTAAGCCGTTTATTAAATGATGTAAGACGCGGCCAGCTTCACACATGCCTGAGCCGGCAATTACTATAAAACTGCCTTTTTTAGTATTAAGTTTTTTAGAGTCCTCTGCTTTACTGACGTAGGTTAGGTTTTTAAAAGCTAAAGGATAACGACCGCTTTGTAAAAAATCCTGCCAAGCTTCAGTATCATAAAGTTCGCGGTGAGTTTTAAAAACCTCAGTTAAATGAGTAGCTAAAGGACTATCTACATAAATAGGTAAATTAGGTACTTGGCCTTGGTCCATTAATTTATGGATTAAGTAGATTATTTCTTGGGTGCGGCCCAAAGCAAAAGCCGGTATGATTATTTTTCCTTGTTTAGCGGCTGTGCTGTTGATAACCTCTTTAATTTTTTCCACAGCTAAACTAAAAGGATCGTGCCGGCGGTTACCATAGGTGCTTTCTAAAATTAAGGCGTCCACTGATTCTTTAATATATTCAGGGTCGTCGATTAAAGGTGTATTAGCTCGTCCTAAATCGCCGCTATAAGCTAGAGTTGTTGTTTGGCCCGCTAGTTGGCTTTGAATGACTGTAACGGCTGAACCTAAAATGTGTCCGGCTTGATACATTTTTATTTTTAGGCCGGGTAGAATTTCTTGCCAAGATTGTTCTGTAGCCGAAACAAAAGGCACAATAATAAAACGTTTCATTGTTTTATCTACGTCGGTTTTATTGTAAAGAGGTTGAGCTCTTTTGGCGCCTTTAATTTTATGTCGGCCCATGTATTTGGCATCTTGCTCTTGAATTTTGGCTGAATCTAATAATAACCAACGTACGATATCAATGGTTGCCGAGGTAGCGTAAATTTTACCCTTAAAACCTTTTTTAATTAGTAAAGGCAATAAACCACTGTGATCCAAATGACCATGGGATAAAATAACCGCATTTATCTGTTTGGCATCAAAAGGTAAGGTTTTGTTTAAGAGATAAGTTTCTTGGCGGCGTCCTTGAAAAGAACCGCAATCTAATAAGATTTTATATTGACCGACAGATAGTAAATGTTTAGAGCCGGTGACTTCTTGAGCGGCACCATAAAAAGTAACTTGCATAGTTAAAGTTTATCATAGTTGGTTATATATTAAAAAAACCTCCTTAAAGCAAGGAGGTTTTTTTAAAGATTTATTCAGCTTGGTTAGTATGCTCTTTTACCTCTTGAACCACTTTTTGTTCGCTTTTATAGAATTTTAACATGGTAAAAGTTACCAAACTACCAACCAAAGTGCCTAATAAGTTAAAAAGAAAGACCAAAAAATAATAACGGGCTAATTCAAAATCTAAATTGCCTAAACGTATACCTATTAAAACCAGTGGTGGCACCAAAGATAAAGCAATGGCTGTACCAGTTACAGCGTCAATTATTTCTTTCCGGGTCCAGGCTAAAGTAGCGGCTACACCTGAAGCAATGGCCACAATAAAGTAAAGAATAGCCGTGCGCATGGTGTTTTCAAAAAATAAATTATGCTGATTGGAGCCAAAGACAAAGGACATAACCAGCCCGCCAACGACAATTAACAAAGATGATCTGATAATAAGTAAAGCACCATCTTTAACTGGTTTGGTTTGTCCGACAGCCAAGCCTAAAGCCGCCAGCATGACTGGAGTTAAGACTGGGGCTACTAACATACCGCCAATTACAATAAAGCTGTTATTTATTAATAAACCAGAAGACACAATAATAACAGCCAAAGTCAGCAAGGTATAAAAAACTGAATCCGGTTGGCTTTTTTGAAACAATTCAGCTACCGTGCGATATTGCTCAGCTTTAGTTACTTGGAGTATATTCTCTCCTTTTTTTAAATTATTTCCGTTAGTCACAGGTAAATTATACAGTTAATAATAATTATGGACAAGAGTTTTAGCCCTTCCTTATGACCATTTGGGGGAAGGGTATAATAATACCCGCTTGATCAAAGGATTTTTTTAATCTTTTTCTAAATTCGCCGGTAACTGACCATTGTTCCAGTGGTTTAGTGTCGCCTAGTACTTTTATAATCATGGCCGAATCGGCAAAATCATCCAATCTAACAAAAGCCGGGGCGGTTATTATTTTATCTTGCCAAATTGGATCTTTAGCCAAATCTTGGCCTACTTGGTTGATTATTTTTTCTGCTACATCTAGATCGGTCTCATAAGAGACGGCTATATTTAAATTTATTCGAGCATAGCTTTTAGAAAGATTAGAGACGATTTTTATTTCGCCGTGAGGTACGTGGTGGACCGTGCCGTCTAAATCGCGCATAACCGTAATTCTTAAGGACATATTTTCCACTAGGCCACATTTGTCACCTAAACAAATTACATCCCCCACCCGGTACTGATTTTCTAAAATTAAGAATAAGCCGGTAATAACGTCCCGAATTAAATATTGTCCACCAAAACCAAAGGACAGACCAGCTATACCAGCGGCCGCTAGTAAAGGCGCAATAGCCAGTCCAGCTTCAGATAAAACCATTAATCCAGTTAAAGTAATTACAGCAATTCGACTGGTGCTAGTTAGTAGGCCTATTAAAGTTTCCTCCCTTTGTTTTTCCTCCTTTTTATTGGGATATTTATTTTCACGAACAGCGGTCGTTACCAAACGTTTTATAATTTGTCGGCTAAATTTATTTATTAGCCAGGCGACTAATAAAATAATTATTATTTTAAAGCCATGGTTTATTAGCCAGGAAAAAAGATAAGTATTGTAAAATTCTATAATTTTTGTCATAAGTTTTTTTATCTAGAAAATAAAAAAGAGTGGTTAAGCTGGGTAATTTATTTTTTACAAGATTAACCAAACATCAGCCAGGCTGGTTTGAAGATTAATAATAAGCCGATAATTAGCATTAATACCCCGCCGATTAAATGTGACCAACGTGTATATTTGGTAGTTAAGCCGGTTAATCTGAGAGTTATCATGGCAATTATAAAAATTAACAAATCGTCCAACATAAAAACAAAAACATAAAGAAGCAAATATAAATAATATTGCCAGGTTGCCAAATGACTAAGTGCTAATATTTGGCTGTAAACAGCCGGTAGTCCGGCTGAACAAACAAGTTCTACCAAATTAACTGAAGCGGCTAAAATTATTATGCCCGCTAGGGCCCACAATAAACTACTTTGCTGGGTAATATTTTTTAGTCTGGTAAAATATTTATTTCTTTTTTCTGTACCAACTACTTTGCAAGCACCTTCTTTGTTAGAAAAGTATTCTTTTAGGTTATAAGCTCCCCCGCCCAAGGCGATTAAGCCGATTATAAAACGCACCCAAAATAGAAAACCGACAAATAATAATAAATTAAGCCAAGCGGCCATAAAAATAAAATAAACCGCAGCTGAAGAAACAATAAAAGTGCTGCCTAATAACCACATTCTTTTATGGTTAGGCATATTAAGTAGTAGGCCGATTAAAAATACTAACACCCACATAGCGCAGGGATTAAAACCATCCAAGGCGCCTATAATAACAGTTAAAACTGGTAAAGAAAATTTGGCTAAGTTAGTTACACCTAGTAGTGGCAAGTTGATATTAAAAGATTTGTTATCATCATTTGGCAAGACCTCGGTGTTGCTTACTGTTTTTTGTTCAAAAAATTGGTCTTTAGTTTTAGCATCAGTCGGTTGTTGATTAACCGAAGTTAAAGCGGCATCAAAGCATGGTTTATTTAAAGCTGATTTAACAAACCAGTCTAATTGTCCGCCGCTAGAAGATTCATCATACCAACCGATTAAATAATTTTGGCCAATTACTGTAAAAGGTACGCCATTAACTTCTATAGCCAAATTATCGGTTAGGCGTTTCATTAGGCGGTAATTATCAAAGTTTTTGCTGATTTCGTGACTATCGACTATTAGTTGGGGGTACTGCTTTTGTAGAGATAGTAAAAAGGGCTTGGCCTTAGTACAATGAGGGCAACCCTCTTGCCAGAAAAAATAAGCTTTTACCTGGGAACAGTTTTGATTAGTTTGGGCCTGGGCTAAATTAGGCAACAAACTTAAAGCTAAAAAAAGAAAAATAGCAGAAATTGTTTTTGACATACAGTATAAAAATACAATATTGTGTGAAATTTATCAAAGAATTATGGTTTATTTATTGTTTTTTAGGGTGTTAAAATTTTTTGACTGATAGTTAATTTAGCCTTTTAATTGCCTAACACAACACCTCCCTAGTTATAATTAAGGAGGTGTTTTTAATAAATCTATAATTGATGTCTAAATTAGAGTTTTTGGATCTCTTTTAAGTCTTTGTCGGGTAGATATAAAATCAACAAACCCAGCACCACTCCGCCCAAAGCTGTCCAGCCGTGGTAACCACCCCATAATTCATAGTCCAACCAGTCCAGTATGTACCAAATCCCCCGCCAGACCAAAACCAAACCCACCACTACAGACAAATTTTTGCTTAAATAAGATAAGGATAACTTTTTTTGAAAAAACATAATTTATATACCCTGTGGATATCATAGGCTTATTCGTACGAATAAGCCTATAAAATTACATGCCTAAAAAGTGCATTAATTTGTAAATTAGCATGGCTGGCCAAATAATAGCCTTAAGTACGCCTAAAAGGCCTACAACAAAGCTGTCAGCCTGCTGGATATAATAAACTGCTGCACCAATTAGCCCTAGGCCGTATATGCCGCCGACAATGCCGTCACCGTGTTTTTTTCCGTAAATAGATATAGATATTAGTTAAAAATTAAATAAGATAGTTTTTAAGGTTTTGTTTTTGGGATGTTCATTTTATTTATGCCAGAGATTATTTTTGAAATAATCTTTTAAGATTTTTTCTAATTCTTTTTTACCATTGCCACCTTTTAGAAAAAGTTCTCTTCGTTTAGCGTCAGATTCGACTATAAATGATTCATAATATATTAATATTAGAGGACGCCGACTTTTTGTTGCTGTGACATAGCCATCTTGGTGGGATTTAATCCGACTTTTTAGATTGGGAGTATAGCCTGTATATAGTTGTCCATCTTTGATAGAATGGAGAACATAAGTGTAATACATAAATTAATTTTAGCATAAAAAAATCACCTAGCGTACACCGGGTGATTTTTTTTGCTCAACGTATCTATATGGCTCCCGCGCTAAGCGCGGGTATAGCCACGCTGAGCGTGGCTCTGGGGGAAGGACTCGAACCTTCAACATCTGCGTTAACAGCGCAGCGTTCTACCTTTGAACTACCCCAGAATAATATTATTAAGTTATAAAAAACCACCAGCCCTGGGTAAGGACTGGCGTTTTTTTTGAATACAAGCTAACAGGCCAAGTCCTTAGGGCTGGTTATTATCGTTATTGTCGTTATTTAAACACTTGGCCAACATAGTATTAGTGAATATAGCAAATCTATTTAATAAGTAAAGCTTATAATTATTTACTTTTTTTGCCCTTAATTACTTTATAACCAATAATACCGGAAAGAATAGTAGCCGCGCCGATTACGCCGGTTAGAATTTTTTTCTTAGTCTGCTCGTCGGACTGATCATACTTAACTTTGGCCTCTTTGGTCATAATCATAATTTTATCGCCAAGTTTGCGAAGCTCTTCGGTAATTTCATCTTTAACTTTGTTAGTATTTGATTTAATTTTATTTTTTGTAGATTTTTTAATTGATAATTTCATAAGTTTGATTATTTATTAATTTAGGATTGTAAGTTTTTTAATTTTTCTTCAAATTCTTGCTGGCTTATTTCGCCCTTGGCATAACGCTCTTTTAAGATAGCCGCAGCTTTAGTAGAACTGTTGTCTTGGTGGTTACTTTTGGTAAAGTGTTTAACCAGCCAAATAAACAGTAAAATAGCTGCCAGCCAAAAAACTATCATAATAACCGGACCAGCCATCCCCCAGCCAAAAATATTACCACAATAGGAATTCCACATAAAATTTTATTAGTAGATAAAGAATTAATTATTCAAACACTATCTCTAGTGTATCATTGTCTTTCATTTCATATTTGTCAAATTCCCAATTAGGTTGCCCGTTAACATATAGACTGAGTTTTTTGTTGTTGTCAGTACAATAATCAAAAATACAGTTGCTATTAAAAACTTTTCCCCAATTGTTAAAGAATTGTCCCAATTGAGTGTCTTGTTTAGTTGTTAAGCCGGAAAATTCCAGATGAATGGTGCCGTCGGTTTCGTGAGTATGAATAGGTAAATGTATTGTTTTTAAACCCACATCTGCCGGAATTTTTTCTAACTGGCCGTTTATTTTAATGCTTAACTGAGCGTGCCAATGAAGTCCATTTTTAGATATTAAACCATTATCAATTTTTGGTTTATTGTACGATGATCGTAGAATTAACCAGGTTATAAATCCGGTTATCAACAAAAACAAAATAAGAAATGAAATTTTTTTGACGAATTTTTTTCTATTTTTTATTTTTTGATTAAGTTGTTTAGTTGAATTATATTTAGTCATTTATTGTTCTAGTAAAGAATCTACTATTTGTTTTAATTGAGCATAAGGAACAGCCCCTTCCACTGGTTGTCCATTAACAAAAGTAGTGGGTGTACCAGAAACGCCAAAACTAGAGCCTTCTTGCAAATCGTTTTGGACTTTACCAGCAAATTCTCCGCTTTCCAAACAAGTTTCAAACTTGTCTTTAGGTAAGCCTATTTCTACGGCTAAGGGGGTGAGTTTATCTAAAGCAAAACCAGTACCGTTGGAGGTTGTTCTGTTGAATATGGTATCAAGGTAAAGCCAAAATTTGTCATTGCCACCAAGTTTGCCCGCGCATTCAACTGCCTCAGCTTCTTTTTGGGCATTGGCGTGGAAAGATAAAGGAAAGTGTCGATAAATCCAACGGACTTGTTCGGGGTATTCTTGTAACAATTGGAGCATAGAAGGGTGAAACCGTTGGCAAAAAGGGCATTCTAAATCTGAATATTCTATTAATGTAATAGCCGCATTTTTATTTCCTCGAATATAGTCGGTATCTTTAGCAGTGATATTAACTGGTTGTAGGGGCGGGTTTAAACCAACGGTATCGGTATTATTAGCAGTTGGTTGGTTGGGAGAGTTGGTAATTTTTTCGGTTTTGTTTTTATTAGTCAATAAATAGGTGGTGGTTAATAATAAACCCAGCAGACCTACAACAGCTAAACCACTAACTAAGCCGAAAATAAAACTTAGTTTAGGTGGCATGTTTTCGAACAAATTATTTTTAGTTTGTTCGGTAGTTTTTAATAAATGCATGTTTTAAAAAATAAAATAATAAAATTAAAAGACGCCCTATTTTTATCTAGGGAATTTTTTAAAATATTTTAAGTTAAAAAATTTTAGGATGCAATAAACCCCGAGAAAGAAATATTTTTAAGTAACAATAAAAAGGCAAATCTGAATAATACCTTTTTAAAAACAGAGAGCATTTATAATTTTTGTCTTTTAACCAAAAAGATTTTAATAAAAATATTAAACTACCGGCTAATAAAAATTGCAGCAATAACCAAGCCTTGTTATTTTTAACAATTGGTAAAATTAAGTCTCTGTTTTGTTCGTGCAAAAAATGAGTTTGCGTCAATATTCCGCAACATTTTTCTGAATTATTGGACAAATTAATAAATCCAGTCGTTGCAGATTCTTTGGGCTCTATTAAAACAGAGCAGAAGCTTAAAAGTATTAAAGCTGCGCCTATTAATGAAATTGTAGCTAGCTTTAAACTATGGTTTATTTTCATTATTTTTCTGTGGTTTTGCCGTCAAAATGATCATCCAGATCGTTTAGAGCCTGGTTTTTGGTTAGGTGAACAATGCCGTCTTTATGTTCTGGCGGCGAATAAACCGTGTATAGCTTCATATCATCGCTTAAAGAGCTGTTAACCACGTTATGCTTAACGCCGGCCGGTATAACAATAGCGTAATCTTCTTTTATTTCCGATTCCACGCCGTTTAAGATAACTTGTCCACTACCCTGTTCTATTCTAATAAATTGGTCTAGGGTGTGAATTTCTTCTCCTATATCTTCCCCGGGTTTAAGCCGCATAACCACTAATTGGCTGTGTTTACCCGTGTAAAGCACCTGCCTAAAGTTTTTATTTTCTTTGGTTATTTTTTCTATGTTAGAAATGTAGCCGTTCATATGTTTTTTTAAATTAATAATAAGTGGTACTTGGTTAAAATTGCAGACCTTTATTTAATTATATTAAATTATCAAAGATAATACAAAAAAATTTTAGTTAGACTAAAATTAATTAGCTGTACTTAGCCTTAATTAAGTGCCAGGTGGTTTTTGGCCTCCTTAAGCCAAGCCTGAAGCGCTTGTACATTATCCTTAAAAGCCATTTTTTTAGGTAGTTCACTGGGTTTAAACCATTTAAGTTGGCTTAAATCATCGCCAGCTTTGGCTGGACCACTTATAATTTCGGCTAAATAAAAAATATTCACACAATGATCACCAGTAAAATAACGGCTTTTAAAAATACCTAACAGTTTGATAATTCTAATATTAAGGTTAGTTTCTTCTTTAATTTCCCGTTTAGCACCTTGCAGAGGATGCTCCCCAGCTTCCAAAAAACCACCCGGTATATTCCAAAGGCCTTTTTTAGGGCCACTGGCTTTTTTACCCAGCAGGACTCGGCCGTTTTTAACAATAATTACACCAGCGGTGGTTTTAGGGTTTTGATAAAAAACAAAATTGCATTGTTGGCAGGTTAATCTTTTACGATTTTCTTTAGGTATTAAAATATTTTTAAATAAACCGCCACACACGGGACAGAATTTATATTTTATTTTGGTCATAGCTCTAAAATAATTGCAAAAAATTAATAGTCTGGTAATTAAACTTACTATTTTTAAACTTAAACGTCAAAGATAAATAATAATCTAATTCATCCTTATAAACCTTCTAACATTCTTGAGAATGTTAGAAGGTTTAATTAATTGGTGGTTATTGAATTGTGGTGGTAGAAAATTAGTTAAATGGTTTGTTTATAGCCGCCTGCACTTGTTCAAAAATATTAGCATTCCAATTATGGCCAGCCTTAACCAGTTTAAGGGGTAAATTATAACGTTCAGCTAGAGTTTTAACTGTTTGGTCGCAAAAAAAGCTGTCGTCCTCCCCTTTTATAATAAGTAAATTACTTTTAGGAATTTTTATAAGTTCGGGTAATAAATCTATTTTAATTAATTTAAAAACTAACTTTAAACTAGACCACCAATGCTCTTGTTTAATAAACTGACTTTCTTTAAAACCTTCTTGATTTAAATACTTAAACCAATTAAATAAAATAATAGGCCAAGGTTTTTTTATTAATAAAGGATTAATTAAAATAAATTTGGTAGCCGGAGTGATTTTAAGATTGGTTACTGCCCAAGTGGCGCCTAAACTGTAAGCAATTACTATGTCAGGCGGGTTGGTTAAAGTGGCTTGGTTGTGTTTAAGCCAAATATCCACTGCTGGCCAAGGGCCGTATAAATGGCCTTGGGTTAAAGTTCCGGGTACAAAAATAATATTGTTGGCCATAATTAAACTTCGTGAGGCCCAACTGCTTCCCGGTAGCGGCAATAATCACAATCAAAGGCTGCACCTGGCAGATTGTTAGCATTTAAACATTCGTGTGCATCGATAATAGCCTGTTCTACCCAAGAATCGTCGCCCTGGTAAGGCAAAACTTTAATGTCAAAATCCAGGCGGGCATTAAAACCTGGGCGGTCAGTTAAGCCATTACAATAAACAAAATAGCCAGTGGGGTTTACCTTAAAATTGTTTTGCCTAAAAAGCCATTGATATATTTCCATTTGTCGTTTGTAACCAATTTGCCAATCAGCTTCTAAGGTTACTTCTTGTTCTTTGCTGGTACTTTTATAATCTACAATGATTAATTCTTCTTGCTCGTTAAGCCAAACATCGTCTACTCCGCCAGTTACTAGTAAATTGGTTGGCGGGTGTAAAAAAGTTATGCCGCTGCGCAGACTATCGCGCCAGGTATCAATTTGTGGGTGGTTAAATGGTACAGCTTTAATACCGTTTTCTACCATTAAAGGATGTGGAGTTTGGGCTTGGCGGTGAGTGTCGAATTCTTTTTTTAATAAAGTATCCACAGCCGAGTTTAAAGCAAAGGGATAACCAGGCGGTTGAGCCACGCCTAAGCGCCTGTCTAAATAAAAGCACCTCGGGCAATTTAAAAATAAATCAATCTTACTGCGGCTTAAGCGAAAGGGTTCGCCTGATTTAGGGTTATAACAGTATTTACTGGAGCGGTTAGGGTTGTAATATTTGGACATAGATTAGTAAAATAAATTTTCAAATCCTAAAACTTAAATCCTAAAAATTTAAAACAATTGCGATTTGGGTATTATTTGAGATTTAGGATTTAGAATTTAAGATTTATTAATTCTATTCTGGCAGGCGTTTAAAGCTTACAATTTCTCCTTTAGCGCTGTTAACATAGGAAAGGTTGCTGGCAGATAGGTTGATAATTTGATAATCAGAAATTTGGCCATTTAAAGTTACTCGCAGAATTTGCGTACTGGGCCCGGCTTGGCCTGCTTCGGGTTTAACATATTCCCAAGTGCCAGTACCTTTTGACTCATTATTATAAAATTCTTCTACTGTGTTATCAGCTCGGTAATTAATTTGATATTTATCATCACTGTTGTTTTGCCACCGGCTTATTAAAGACCCGGTATTAGTGGGAGCTTTATTATCTATTGGTGGTTGATTAGCTGGTTGCTGGTCAGCGCCGATTTGCGGTATAGGTGGCGGAGTTTGTTGCGGTTGAGGTTGTATGGTTGCCGTGTCTGACGGATTGTTGAATTCGGGCATTACTTCTACAGTTGCTTCTGGCTCACTAGGTTTAGATAAGTCTAGAGTAGCTGTTTGAATCTCGTTAATAGATGTATAAGTAAGAGCTTTAAACAACCCATAGCCCCCACCTAAAACTACTAAAAGAATTATGATGTTGGTAATGTTAAACAATTTAGACATGATTATTTACTAAGTTTTAGTTTATTAACCTTTTTATTATAGCATTTATTTTAAATACTGCTGGATAAGGCTATTGGTATTGGTGGCGTTAGTAAAAGCAAAATTAGGTATATTTAAAGACTCAGCCGCAGCTAAGTTTTTAGCCTGGTCGTCAAAATACAGGCAGTTTTCGGCTTTAAGATTATTATCGGTTAAAACCAGTTGCCAAGCTTTTATATCTGGCTTTACTAAACCAGTTTGCCAGGAAAAATAAATTTTGTCCGCTATTTCATTAAGCCAAGGGTAAGATTGGTAAAATTCAGCCCGTTCTTTAAAATTATTGGATAAAATAATAATTTTTAGACCTTGCTGCCTAAATTTTTTGGCCAGATTAATCATAGCTTGGTTAGGTACTTCACCCTTAAACCAGTAATCCCAAAACTCTGGTTCGTTTAAATTAATCCCCCATTTTTGTAAATAAGGTTGCCAATAGGTAAAAGCCGGACCAGCCTTAGGTTTACGTACTTGGTCCATTATGCTGAATAAGGCTGGTAAAAATTCTTGAGTAGTCAGGCCAAAATCTTTATGTACCCGATCGCTTAACTTAGGGCTAATTATAAAAACACCGTTTAAATCAAAAATAACTGCTTGTAACATTTATTTACTTTTTAAATATTTAATAAAGTTTAATAAATGGGCGCTACGAGGGTTGATTTTTTTTAACTCAGAGATAGTTAGCCATTTAAATTCACTATGTTCTGGGCTTAGTCGGACTTTTTGACTGTGAGTTTTAGCGCTGGCTAAAAGTTCAACTGACCAGTAGTTACCCGGCCATTTAGCCGCCCAAACATTTATTAGTTTTAAGTTGGTTATTTTTAAACCGGTTTCTTCTTTGGTTTCTCTGGTAGCTGTTTTTAAGGGTTGTTCACCAAATTCAATTCCACCGCCGGGAAAATCCCAACAACCTTGTTCGTCTCGGGCCTTTTTTCCTCTTTTTAGTAATAAATATTTATTTTTACAATTAACTAAAACGTGTATGCCGGCAGAAAATTTATTCATACTTTAGTTTAATTAACATAATTATATTTACAATAAGTCCGACTACCAAAAAATAAATAATAAAATTTGGTACAGCTATTATAACATCTTCATATTGGTATAGCAGAAGACTTAAACCTTGCACTTCAGCTGGCCCGCCGCCGGTTTTAGAAAATATGCCAGTCCATTTGGTTAGTTCTTTTAAATGCCAAAAATAATAACCAATAGCTGACAGTAAAACAATTACATTAAGACCAATAATTTTTTTAAGCATAACTCTATTTGTCTAATAGTTTTTGTAAAACCATGGCTTCTAAACGACAGTCTTCTAAAGCGTCGTGTTTTAATCTGGGCTTAGCTCCAAAGTATTGAAAAACAGATTCCGATTTATAGTCGCCTTGATAATTTGGATCGTTTAATAATTTTAAATAAGCTGAACCCCATAAATCTAGCAAGCCCCCTGGTTTAATATCTATGTTGACGGTTTTAAGTAAGTTTTTCCAAAAATGCCAATCAAAATTAGCATTCCAGGCGCATAGAGTATATTTGTCCGGTATTATTTTAGTTATTTGTTGAGCAACTTCTTTAAGGCTAGGCGCCTTGTTTATTTCTTCTAAATCGTTTCGGCTTAATGTTGCCCATTTAAAACCCGGCATATCTGGATTAATTGGTTGTTGGGGTTTTATCCAGGAAACAAAACTGGCTTTTTCTGATAAATTATTTTTATCTAAAACAATAAAACCAATTTGCACAGCTTCGTCTTTTTCTAAATTAAAACCGGTAGTTTCAAAATCCACTATTATAATATCTTTTAATAAATTTTTCATAGGATTTATTTTTCATTATGAGAAAGAAATATACTTTTAACAGTCTTTAACAGTTCAGCTCGGTACTCCCCGTCAAAATTATGCCCGCCGGGCAGAGTTAGCACTTTTATTTTTGAATCCAGTTCTTTGGGCGGCACGGCCGAAGCAGGTTTATCATCTTTAGCGGTAATAATTGCTAAGTCCGTTAGTTTGACAAAGTCATTATACAAATTAACCGGGTTTATACCCTGCCGACTTTGCCAATACTCCTTAGGTACCAAAGTAGTGGTACCGTCTAGCCTGGGAAATTTAGATACACCTTCCATATCAATTACACAGCCCGGGCGGTTTTTAAAATTACTAATAGTTCTTTGATCATCCAGAGTAAAAGGTGGATTTAAAAAAATAGCCTGGCTTAGACCCATAGGTTTAAGCATAGCCGCCACTAAACAGCCTTGGGAATGCGCTATCAGGCTTATATTAGCCCCTAAATGGCTGTTTAGGGCTTGTTTTAGGGTCTTGGCTAGTATTTCTACCTGTTTATCCAAAGGGCTTAAGGTAAGCGTATTTTGGGCTTTGTTTACCAGATTATAATCAAACATTATATGTTCCGCTTCAGGCAAAACTTGGGCTAGTTCTGTAAACATTCCCCGTTCATCTTTTTGTACGCCAAAGCCATGGGAATAAATTATAAGATGTTTGGTTTTATTCATAATATTTATTTACTTTATCATACTCCAATTCTATACAACGGTTTACAGCCTTTTTTAAAAAATAAATCCAGTGGTCATAATCTTTATTTTGGTTCCTTTGTTCCCAGTTTTTTATAATTTCATTGGCGGTTGCCCAAGTTAAACTAAATTTTTCGTGCTCTTCTAATTTAGTGTCTAATAAATCAGCTGATTTTAAAACAACTAAAAAACAAGTAGCCAAGCCGACTCGGTTTACTTGTTTAAGACTGTTACGATAACGCACCAAGGCTTGGGAAATTTTTTCTATGTATAAAAAATCATGTAGGCCGCTTTCCTCGGTAACTTCTCTTAAAATACCCTGCTCAATACCTTCACCCTCGCTAACACCGCCGGAAAAAAGCCTAAATAATCCGCCGTCATAATCTTGCCCTACGGCGTATTTTTGGCTGGCTGGATTAAACACCACACCACAACCACCGTCCCGCCGTTCTTCGTTTTCCCGTTTTATACCAAATTCCAGCATAATTAATTTTGCTTAAGTTTATATTGTTGATATATTTTTATTATTTGTGGAATAGATACAGAGCAGTCTTTGGGAAGTTCTTGGGGGTTATACCAACCTGAATCTATAACCTCAAAATTGTCTATTTTTACAAAAGAAGAATCCGCAAGCAAATAAAAACATTTTACAATATTTTTCTTATAATTTCTTTCGGATGTGTATTCGCCTATTTCGATTAGTTTATTGGTTTTAATTCCGGTTTCCTCTTCTAATTCTCTAACAGCTGTTTGTTCGGCATTTTCTTTTTTATTAACCGCGCCACCAGGAAAAACCCATTTTTTATGGGCATAACCTAATTTAGTCATTAATAGTTTACCATTGTTTTCGACTATTATTTTTACTCCTAAGGATTTTGGTCGAAAAATAAAACAATAAACCTTATAGAGAGGATTTTTAAAAAAATAATATAATTTTAAAATCTTTTTTAAATAAATATTATTACTCATAATTATTATTTAAATTCCACTAACAAAGGTAAATGGTCGGAAATGTCGTCGGAAAAAACCTTAAATTTGTTTACCTCTATATCTGGTGAAACAATTATATAATCAGCCATTTTTTCTTCTTTAGTATAAAATTTACTGCGAGTAGATAAGACATTATACTTTTTTACTAAATTAACCAAGCCTTGTTCTAAAATTTTTATACTTTGTCCGTCGGCTTTTAAATTAAAATCCCCACAGAGAATTTTTTTATTATTTTTACTATTTAGAAAAGTTTTTATTATTTCGGATTGCCTTAATCTTTCTGCTGTATCGGCTTTATGCGTATTCTTTTGCCATAGACCATGAAAATTTAAAATAGAAAAAATTTGATTACCTATTTCCAAATCAATATGCTGAACATTGCCTGTAACCCGACCACTATCCCTTTGCAGTGTTTCGATTTCAGAAAACATTTTATCATAGCATTTAAAAGCCCCATTATTAATTACTTTAATTGTATTTTTAACAAAAATAGCTTGGCCAGTGCCAAAATTAACTATTTCACCAGCAAAATGATCCGAGGCTGGTATATGTTTATAAGCAACAAAATCGGGCAAAATGGCTGATATTTCTGTAAACAGATTTTCCCTAGCTTTGTTTACTGGTGTAAATTGGGGCTTAGGGCCAAACAACATTTCCTGAAAACAAAAAATATCGGTATTAACCGAGTGTTTTTTAATAAAATCCATTAAAGGCTGAAAAACAATCCCACCCCAAGTGTTTAAGGTAATTAGTTTCATCTAATTAAATATTATTATCCAAAAACTCCTTAAGCGCTACAAGGTCTTGTTTGGCACTGTCGTAAAAGTAGGATTTTAGACCAACAGATTCAGCGCTTTTAACCGCCTGGGGGTTATGCTCAAAATAAACAACTTCGTCTTTATTAAGATTAAACCTTTGCAGTAAAGTTTCAAAGTATTTGGGGTCGGTTTTCTCGGGATTGTGCTTTAAGGTAAAAACCGGATAAGGCATTTTATCCAGGCCGAATTTTAAATATTGTTCATCATTGGCGCCAGTTAGAATGATTTTGGGATTGGGATAGGTTTCCAAAAGATTATGCATATCTTGAAAAACCTTAAAACTCCCCCGCTCCTCTACCACAAACGCATCTACAGCGTCTACTAATATTGTTTTCATAAAAATTATTTTTTATATTAATTTCTTCTCTCTGTTTTTTTATGGTTTTTTATCCAAAAAGCAAAGCTTGCCCATTGTAGCCTGTACTGCCCATTATAACCTTCTCTTGGAATAATTATCCCTTTTTCTTTTAGCGCTCTTAAACCGTTATTTAAAGCTGTTTTTTTACCTGAAAAATTTTTTTGTATATCTGTTTTTTTAATCCAATCATTCCATTTTTCTGCCATTATCGTTAAAATTTCTCTTTGTGATTCTACGTTTATATCTTTGTAAAAAGGCTTAACATAATATCTATCTCCTATAAGTTCTAACGCCCCGTGGTTCATAAAAACACCTTTTTTGACATCTTCTATTGATATAATATTATCTGTATCTGCCTCAAAAACAGAATAGCCTATTTGTTGAACAAAATGAGGATATCCTTCTGAATAGGCATATATACTAATTAAGGCGTCTTTATTAATAACGGTATCTATATTGGATGTTTTTTTTGATTCTTTTAAGCCGTTATTAATAACTTGAGATGTTTCTTCTGAAGAAAGTGGACCAAGATCAAATTCCTGAAATAAGCGTAAAGAAGATTCATGGCTGTCAGATAGTATATTTCTTGTGTTTGGTAAACCACTTACAATAAAAAGTATATTATTATTACTTTCCCTAACTAGTGTTTCTGTTAAATTTTTTAAAAAAGATCCTATAAATAGTTCTTTTGAAGCCTTATCTGCTTCGTCTATCAGTATCACTAATCCATCTTTTTTGTCTTTTACAGATAGACTTTTATTTTGTATTAATTTTAGTGTATCAGACAAAGAATATATAAAATCTTGGATAATTTGAGCGTTGTTTTTATTGGACTCGTCTTTTTTATAAGAAATTCCAACCGCCTCAAAACGACTTAAAAAGTTCCAAGCCTTTTTAATTAGTGCTATTTGGGGGTATTCTTTGTCGAGTTCCCTTTCTATAGAGTTTTTTAAACTAATAGCTAGGTCTACTAGTGTTATATTTTCATTCAAACTAACTCTAGATACTAAAAAATTATGTTTTCTTTCCGCTTCCCATAGCACATCACCTCTAGCAAAAAAATCAGCAGCGTTTAGTAATGAAGTTTTACCTATTCCTCTTTCTCCAAGAAGTAATAAATGAGTCGGGTTTCCATGAGCAGTTTGTAATAAGGCCTTATCTATAGCATCAATTTCAGATTTACGCCCAGCAAACATATCTTTGTGTACAGGACTGTTAGGTGTAAATGGATTTACTTTTATCATATAATTTCTACCTCTTTAGTTTATAATATACCTTAAAAAATAAGAGAGCAACGGATAAGTCTATTACTTTTTTATCTCTGACTGACTCGGTCTCGTAAATTTACCCATCAAGCCCCACAAGGCTTTTCTGACTACTTTTATTCTATCATTTTGACGCTCCTCGGAATGAGCCCAAAAGCGACAAATGCGACACTATTATGAGTTCATTACTCTCCTAGCTTTCTGTGACAAAATTTCATCTTCTGGATGTTCAATGCCCGCTTTCTTCTGGTTCAAGATATTGATCAAGTCTGCATCAGTGAGTGGAATAATCAATCCGTGTTGATCCTTATACGAATCAGCACATCGTTTAAGAAAAACATCTTCATCGTCAATGTCTCGACAGACAATAATTCCAAACCTGCCCCTATTTGGGGAAAATCTACCGACCATTTGATCTAGCTCAGGATTACGTATATCTTTTGAGTAATTCTTGCACTCAATAAAGATATATGGACAAGGTATACTAAACGCATGTTGCAGTCTGTAGAAAAACCCGTCAGAAGGAGCGCCGTTATCAAAAGCAATGTCTATCCTTTTTCTTCCCTGATTAATCTCTAATTCTTTAACGGGGTTAATGAGATTTGGATAGAATATAAATTCGAGAATACCTACCATCAGGGTGTGGTAAGCAGATGCTGTGGCATCTCCACTCTTAATCGTCCCCAGTCTTGCAATGAGATGATTTATGAGCTGATTAACATCAATAGATTCAAGCTCCGAATCATTCATTGGAAATACCTGTGATGCTGCACCGGTTCGAAAATTATTAAAAACTTCTGGATGACGCCTAGTGAAGTCGATTAGTTCTTCTTTATTGGAAGTTAACTCGCGCTGAATAAGGTCTTTCTTTGTCACGAAACGACGTCTAACGGAACCGTCTTTATTATGGGTAGTCTGAACAAGTGGCGTATTTCTCCTCAAGTGGTCATCCTGGAGAAATTCAAGAGCGTAGTGCTGATGATATTTTCCATGATTAAATTCCTTTACATAAGAAACTACCGCTTTGGGTACCAGCAAAATTTTCTTATAATTTACTACCAACATTTCTGTGTGTACTTGCTCCCATCTGCGGTTAGTGGCGTCCCAGAAAAAACCCGAAGGAACATCGGTGGTCATAGGAATCCCATGCAATGCGCATTGCGCCTGAGTGTACGCAATGAGGTTTGCACGAATAATATTGGTAGTCATATCTGAAACCTTGTCCTTGCCAATGCCCTCAATAAATATTGCCGTGTCTTCGAGGTGCTCAACTAGCCCTGACGCCACTGCTCTACTTGTGGAGATGCTATCGAATAAATCATCTGCATTTTCTTCTCCGACACCACGCCCTCGAGGACTCCTTCTAGACATTCCAAGACATGTCTCGTTTGGTTCATTTAAATGTTGGAAGTTGGCGCGTGCTTGGTCAATCTGTCCATTCCTAATCAGCTCAAGATTAAATTGAAAAAATCCGCTAATTGTTCGAATTGCATCAATGGAAAATGGATCAGGACGCGCGGAAAAAATGAATGGATTTAGATATACAGGAAAGTCTCTGTCTATATTTATGTTTACAAAATCCAACTCGCGCTGTGTTTTATTTAAATGATATATGTCACTAATCTTTGCCATGTTATAGACCTCTTAATAATTCAAAGAGCACCTGAAGACCCGTCCTGGTCATAGGTACGGTGTCCAGACTGGCTGGAGGAGATGGATTCTCCTTCACTCCTTCGCCAGTTGGCGAATCGGACACCTGGGCGGTGTGTATCAAAACTACATCTGTTCGCTTTTTCTCGCGCCCTTAGAATCTATCATATACCATAAAAAGATAAAAAAGCAACGGATAAGTCCATTACTTTTTTATCTCTGGGGGAGATGGATTCGAACCATCATTAGTCCCGCCAAGGCGGGAAGTCCTAAGTATTATATCTCCTATTTCCAGCTGGGGGAGATGGATTCGAACCATCATAGCAGGCTTCAAAGGCCTGAGTCCTACCATTAGACGATCCCCCAGCTGGAAATACGAAACTCTATAAATTGTAAATTAAACTGGCTACCCAATATTAATACTGGCTGTATTATTCTAGATTTTGTTAGCTTAAAGGTCAAGATATTGCTATATAATAATTCAGCCCCGCTTTATTTAATATAAGCGGGGCTTTTGGTTATATTGGAAACATTAAGTTTATTAGGATATAGCAACCGGCGCTATATAAGCCGGCTACGTAATCATCCAGCAAAATATGGTGCGGTGTTTTACCGGCATCAATTCTGTTTATTCCCCAGGGTTTTAATATATCAAAAATACGGAACAGAATAAGCAGTATAATAGCTGACAAAAGATAGTTATGCGGTTTTACTTTTAATAAAGGGGCAAAAGCAACCAGCATACCCAAAATTTCATCTATAATAATCTCTTTTTGGTCATACTCCACTTCCTCCCCGTAAGAATTTTTCTAGTGCCTAGGAAAATTCTGGCTGGCTCTATACTTAAATAACCAAGTATATAAATAGCAATGATTATTAAAGGATAGTAAAACCAGTTGTTTTGGGATATTTGCAAAGCGTAATGGCAGATTGGTAAAGCTAAAATACTGCCAAAAGTTCCTGGAGCCAAAGGAATAAAACCCACACCCAAGCCGGAAGCTATAAAAACTGATATTTTAGTTTTCAAAGTACCCTCTCTTTTTGTTTTAATTATTTGCCCTGTAGCTTAATTGTACTAATAAGACTAGTCAAGACAACTAATAGAATATAGAAGTTAGAATTATGAATAATTACTACATCACCCCCAATTCGCGCGAATGGGTGGAATGATAAACACTGTCCAGAATAACAAGTTATAATAACTGGTTTATTTTGGCGGCTAAAATAAAGTCGTTGATAGATAAACCATTAATAGCGTGGGTAGATAAAGTGATATTAAGTTTGTTCCAATTGTGTAAAGTAAAATCCGGATGATGTCCTTCGCTTTCGGCAAGTTCAGCCAATTGATTTATAAAAGCAATAGTTTGTTTAAAATCTTTAAAAGATAAATCTTGACTAATAGACTTAATATTGGTAGCCAAAACCCAACCCGGTACCAATTTTAAATAATCTAAAGCTTGGGATTCAGTTAAAGGCTCTACCCCGCCTTCGCAAGGCACACACTTTTTAGATAAGAGATCAGTAGACATAAATTTAATAAATTCTAAATCTTAAATCCTAATGTCTAAATAATACCCAATATTTTAATTTCCAATTTAGGGTATTGTAATTTATTTAGGATTTAGATATTAGGATTTGGAATTTTATACCTTAAGGTATCTTCGCATAGCCACTGTAGAAGCCAACATACTTAAAACAGCCGAACCTAGGAATAGGCTGCCAAAGAAGACAAACCAACGTTCGGTAAAGTACTGTACGATATTAAAGTCGTAACCGTTGAAAAACGAGCTTATATAAGGCTGTAGGGCGGTTAAAAGTGGGTAAAACAGTATAGAAGTCACAGCGGTAGCTAAAAAGGCGTAAATAAGGCTTTCTATAAGCAAGGGAGCCCGTATAAACCAGCTGGTAGCGCCAACCAAGCGCATAATGCCCAATTCCTCGCGATGAGTGTAAATATTCATCCTAATGGTATTAAACACCACCAACAGAGAAATAATTATAAAAAGTAAGCTAACTGCCAGGCCACCTTTTTTAACCCGATCGGTTATTTTGGCAAATGATTGAATAACCGTGCGATAATCTTCGAACCTGGTTTCTTGAATATATTTTTCATAAGTGTCCCCTTCCAGTTCGTTTAAAATAGTGGTGTAACCTTCTTCGGTTAAAGCTTTAACAGTTAAACTGGAACCCAAAGGATTGGTGCCTAATTCCAAAAGCGCTTCAGCAATTAAAGGATTATTTTGATATTTTTCTTTAAAAATTTTTAAAGCTTCTTCAGCTGGCACAATAGCCACGCTTTTTACGCCCGGAATGCTTTCTAAATTAGTTTTAACTAATTGAATGTCGTCGGTTTTTAATTCCGGCTTTAAATAAACCGAAATGTCTATTTTTTCTTCCAACTTATTTAAAGCCACGTTAGACAAAGTGTTAATAACGCCTAAAATAGACACGGAAAAAATACTTAAAGTTAAAATAGTTACGGTAACTACCGACAGCCAAATGTTTCGCCAAAAGTTTTGGCCGGCAAAGCGTAAAGCGCGATAAAAAGAAACAAACATAAAGTTTAAATCCTAATTTCTAATAACAAATTCTAAATTTCAAATTAATAGCAAAGTTTAAATTATTTAAGTATGTAACGGCCTTTGGCATGGTCGGATAATATTTGTCCATTGTCTATCATAACCACGCGACGTTTAAGATCGTTAACTACTTCTTTGTTATGAGTAACCAAAATAACCGTGGTGCCAAATTCATTTATTTTTTTAAGCAGTTCGATTATTTCTTTGGTGTTAATGGAATCCAAGTTGCCAGTTGGTTCGTCGGCTACCAAAATTTTTGGCCGATGAGCCAAGGCTCGGGCAATTACCACTCGTTGTTGCTCGCCACCGGAAATTTCTTTAGGAAAACGGTTAGCCTTTTCATCTAGACCCACTATTTTTAACAACTGCGGGACAATACCGGCAATTTTTTCTTTAGTTAAACCAGAAACTTCCAAAGCAAAAGCTATATTTTCGTAAACAGTTTTACGGGGTAATAACTTAAAATCTTGAAAAACTACACCGATTTGTTTACGCAATAAAGGAATTTCTTTGTCCGAGACATTGGTAATATCCCAACCACTAATCAAAATACGACCAGCTGTTGGCTTTTCTTCGGCAATTAACAAACGTACCAAAGTGGTTTTACCAGTACCGCTTTGGCCCACCAAAGAAACAAATTCCCCTTCTTCAATAGACCAGTTAACCTCTTTTAAGGCTGTAATATTGCCAGGGTATATTTTGCTAATGTTGCGAAATTCAATTAAAGCCATAATATTTTATACTATAGCATAAATTTATCTAGGCTAGGTAATTTTTATCTTAACCAACCTTGATTTTTGATTGTTTGATTACTATACTTGTTAAGCTAAATTACGATATACTATAAAAAGTCTTGGTTAAATTAAGAGTCCTTAGCGGAATTAGTATAATGGTAGTACGTCAGCCCTGCAGCACAAGCTATTGCTTGGCTACAAGGTAAACTTCCCCAAAATTAAGCGGGTATAGTATAGGGGTATTATGCGACCTTCCCAAGGTTGAGAGACGGGTTCGAGTCCCGTTACCCGCTCCAGCTTTCGCTAAAGCTTCAGCTGACTTACGCCACATTTTAAAAGCAATAATTTAGCCTAGTACAGTTTTATAAACAAACAAGCCCTCTTAGTTCAGTGGTAGAACAGCGGTATCGTAAACCGCATACGCCAGTTCGATTCTGGCAGAGGGCTCCAGTTTTTGCTAAAGCCATAATCAACCGTAAATATGATAACCTTTAAACAAGAAAAATGGCTTAAACACCTATCTACTATTGATAAAATCAAAATTATTCCTTTTGACCAAACAGCTGAAGAAAAATTTTTAAAGGTTAAGCAAAAAATTCAAAATGTACTAGGTCAAAAAATAAAAGTAGAACATCATGGAGCAACAAGTTTGGGAATATCTGGACAAGATGAAATTGATATTTACCTTCCGGTTTTAGCTACTGAATTCAATTCTTTAATTAAACCTTTAAAAAAAATGTACGGGGAGCCAAAAAGTTTATACCCCTTGGAAAGGATTAGATTTGTAACAAAGTATCAAGGAAAGCATATTGATATTTTTTTAATTAACAAAAAACATGCTGATTGGAAAAAAGCTGTTAAATTTGAAACATATTTACGAAATAATCCCAAAAGCCTTAAAGATTATCAACAATTAAAAGAAAAAAGTAACGGCCTTAGCGTACAAGAATACTATCGTAAAAAAATAGAATTTATTAACAGAGTGTTGTCTATAGTCTAAAAACAAGCCCTCTTAATTCTGAATTCTTTTTATTATTTCTTAAAAAAATAATTTAACCAGCGTTGCCAATTACTTAATTCTGCAGTAGATTGTTGATTTGTTAAATTGGTTTGGCTGTTAGTATTAGTTAAACTAGGTATAACGACCACGGTTTCACCAGGCTTTTGCAAACCTAAACGTAATCTAGCTTCTCTTTCTTTAAATTCCTCAGTAGCTAAATAATCTATTAATTTCCCCAACTCACTGTTTTTATTTTCCAAAACAGCGGTGTCGCTTTCCAATTGGTTTATTTCTTTTTGCAGTTCAGCCCGCCTTAATAAACTTTTGGTTATTCCAACACCAATAATAACTATAGCTACCAAAGCCACTAACAAAAAAATTCGCGAAGTTACTATGCTCCAAAAATCATAACGTTTGCTCATATTTACATTATATAACTTAAACCCTTAATCACAAAAATTAAACAGAATTTTGCTGGCTAATAATTTTAGTGGCCAATTCCTTAGGATTTTTTATGTGACTAAAATTTAATTTTATAGTGCCGTGGCTATAACTTACCGCCACGGTGCCGTAATTTAATAATTGAGCTGCTAAACCAGGCTTAGTCCAATTAACATCTTCCAAATTTACATAGGCCACCTGAGAAACAACTTCTTTAAATAAACCTAAGCGATTAATATCAATTAAACGTTTTTCGGTGAGTAATAATAAAGTACCGCGCCACAATAACCGTGCCCTCAGTAACCAATAACTACCGACAATAATTAATAAGCCTAAACCAATTAATCCCCACTGGCCTTGGTTAATTAAGGGCCAAACTAAAAATAAAGCCAAGGCCCACGCTAAACTGCCCCAAAAAATAGTCCAGCCTTGGCTTAGTAAGATTGGCTGATAAGTTGCTGTAACCACTTCACCAGGTTCCAAGTATTTGCTAAGGTTAATCATATAAGTTAATTACTTAAGTGCATTATACTTTTAATTTAAAATTATGGATATAATCAGGCCTAAGGTAGGTATTGGTATATACATATCCGACGGCAAAGGTAATCTTTTGTTAACATTGCGGACCAGCGCTCATGAACCTGGTACATGGTGCCCGCCTGGTGGACACCTAGAAATGAACGAAAGTTTTTTAGATTGCTGTAAAAAAGAAGTAAAAGAAGAAGTAGGTTTAAATTTAACAGATATTGAAATAATTGGTGTAGTAAATAATATTTTTTCTCCAAAAAAACATTATGTAAATGTTGATTTTATAGCTAAGGGTGTTTCTGGAAAACCGATTATAGGAGAACCGGATAAAATTAAGGAAATTGGTTGGTATTCTTTAAATAATTTACCCAAACCATTAATGCTACCTGTAATTAATTTGTTTAAAGAATATCCGGAAGTTATAAATAAATTAAAAAACTTTAATAGTTTTAATTAATTTGAATTTTGTTAAATTCTTAAGCCTAACTTTTTTATTCTGTTAATTTATTATGTCGAAAAAACATTCTTGGCGCAATAAAGTTTGGTTGGTAGTAAGCATTATCGTGGCTGTAATGATGGTTTTGCTAACTGTTAGCCCAGCCTTTCTTTAGAATAAGAATTACGAATTATGAAGTATGAATTAAGATTTTTAATTATTCTAAATTCTAACTTTTAATTTTTCTACTCTTGCCGGCTGATTAAAGCTAAATAGGCTTTGCTTGGTATAGCCACCTTACCCTGCAAACGCATACGCTTTTTACCGGCTTTTTGTTTTTCTAATAATTTTCTTTTTCGAGTAACATCACCGCCGTATAATTTAGCCGTAACATCCTTGCGCATAGCGGGAATTCGCTCCGAAGCTAAAACCTTGGCACCAAAAGCGGCTTGAATTTTTACTTCAAACATTTGGCGAGGCAATAAATCTTTTAATTTGCCAACAATGGTTCTGGCTCGGCGATAAGCTTCGTCTGTGTAAACTATAGTGGCTAAAGCTTCCACCACTTCATCGGCCACTAAAATATCCAAACGTTTTATATCACAATCCCGATATTCTAAAAATTCATAATTCAAAGAAGCATAACCAGCGCTTACTCCTTTAATTTGATCATAAAAATCCACCAAAATCGCGCTTAAAGGCATTTCATAACGCAAAACAGCTCGCGCCTGATTGTGTTGGCCACCTAAATAATCAGTGGTTAAATAAAGTCCACGAAAATCCTGGGCCACGCCCATTAAATTACCAATGTATTCTGAAGGTGTTACCATATCCACCCGCACCATCGGCTCTTTAATGGATTTTATGTTTTCCCTAGCTGGTAAATCCAAAGCACCTCGTACAATAAAAGTTTCATTTTTATTAGTAACAACTTCATAGGCCACAGACGGCGTGGTAATAATAACCGCTAAATCATATTCCCGTTGTAATCTCTCGCGAGTTACATCTAAATGTAATAAACCTAAAAAGCCACAACGAAAGCCATAGCCTAAGGCTGGTGAATGTTCACCTTCATACATTAAACTAGCATCGTTTAATTTTAATTTTTCTAAAGCTTCCCGTAATTTAGAAGGATTTTCCCCAGCTCCCGGGTATAAACCAGCATAGACCATAGGTTTTACTTCCACATAACCAGGCAAGGGCTGGGCTTGTTTACTAACAGCTAAAGTATCCCCCACCCGGACCTGCCTAATATCTTTTAGACCAGTAACTATGTAACCAATTTGGCCAGCTACTAAATCTTTAGTTTTGTTATACTTGGGTGAGTAAACTCCGGTTTCTAAAATTTCACCATTATCCTGACTGCCTAATAACCAATATTTATCACCGGTTTTAATTTGTCCGTCAGTTAAACGGACCGAAGCCACCACTCCGCGAAAATCATCGTAACGTGAATCAAAAATTAAAGCTCGACCAGTAGTTTGTAAATTAAATTTAGGTGAGGGAACTTTTTTTATTACCTCATTAAGCACCTCGGCTACCCCACTACCCTCTTTGGCCGAAACTCGCAGCACCTCCGAAGGTTCAATTTGTAATAAATCAGCTAATTCGGCGGCCACCTTGTCGGGATCGGCCGCTGGCAAATCTAATTTATTAATAACCGGTATTATAGTTAAACCTTGTTCTTTAGCCAATTCAAAATTAGCTAAAGTTTGCGCTTGAATACCCTGAGTGGCATCCACCAACAAAATAGCGCCTTCCACCGCCTGCAAAGACCGAGAAACTTCATAACTAAAATCCACGTGGCCGGGTGTATCAATTAAATTCAAATAATGGCCTTGCCATTGCATACTGACCGGCTGAAGTTTAATGGTTATTCCCCGCTCTCTTTCTAAATCCATTTGGTCCAGCAGTTGATTTTTCATTTCCCGACTGTTAACAGTTTTGGTAATTTCCAAAAAACGATCGGCCAAGGTAGATTTACCGTGATCAATGTGCGCGATAATGCAAAAATTTCTTATTAATTTCTGATCCATAATCTTTTTACAAAAGTTTGGCCGCTTAACCAGATTTGTTTTATAAATTTAACTTCAGCCAAGCGCCAAATATAAACTAAAGTAACATAAACCGCTACACCTGATAAGCCGGCCACCAAGCCTTGGCTAAAAATACCGACAAAAGTGCGCATATCTACCACAGGCGCCATTAAGCGCAAAACTAGATAAGCCACGCTGCCGGCTAAAAAAGCAGCCGCCATCATTGGTTTAAGGCCAGCAATAATTTCTTGGCTACCCAAAGAACCTAAACGCCGGCTTAATAACCACAGCAGTAAACATAAATTGGTTAAACTGGCTGCCACATAAGCTAAGCCAATGCCGGTTAAACCTAAGGGCCGCAGTGTTATTAATAAAGATACATTGACCAGCAAACTTGCTAGTGAGGCAATCACCGGAGTTTTGGTGTCGGGTAAAGCGTAAAAAGCCCGCGCCACTAAAGGTATTAAACTGTCTGATACCAAAGCTAAAGCCAAAAAGCCCAACATTTGAGCGGTGCGAATAGTAGCTAACCAATCAAAGGAACCGCTACCTAAAACCACTCGAACAATTTGGGCTCGTAAAACAAGGAGCATGACCGCCACTGGCAAAATATAAAATAAAATACGCCGTACACTAGCTACAAATTGCTGCCTAAAATCATCGGGCCGGCTTAAACTAAAAGCTTGGCTAAACAAAGGAAAAACCGCTATGGCTAAAGAAACGCCAAAAACATTTATGGGAAAACTGTGTAAATTAACAGCTAAAGCAAAAGCCGCCAAACTACCAGCGGCTAAATGAGAAATAAAAGCGGCTGTAATAATATCGTTTAAAGAACTGGCCGCTAAACCGAAGGTTCGAGGTAATAATAATTTAAAAACTTGCTTAAAATATTTATCTCGCCAATCAAAACTGGCTTGCCATTTAAAACCTAACTTTAAAACAGCTGGTAATTGAACCAGTAAGTGGCCGAAGCTACCGATTAAAACTCCCCAAGCCAAACCAATAATACCCACATACGGCACTAATAAAACAATGCCAAAAATTAAACCCAGGTTGTATAAAACTGGAGCCAAAGCATAAGCGGTAAACCTACGCTCGGCTTGTAAAACCGAACCTAATAAATTAGAAGCGCCAAAAACCACTATAGACAAGAGCATTAACCTGGTTAATCTAACAGACAAGGCCAAGGTCTCCAAAGAAAAACCCGGTGCAATAATGGGCACCAAGTGATTAGCAAAAATTATGCCTACAATAGCGGCGGCTAATAAAAAAATTACTAACCAATTTAACAGTCGACTAACCAATAACCAAGCTTGGTTAGGGCCGGCCTCGTTTTTTAAACGAATGTAAGAAGGAATAAAAGCCACGGCTAAAGCCCCTAAAACAAAGGTATTAAAAATAAAGTCCGGCAATTTAAAAGCGGCGTAGTAAGCGTCCAGGGTAGCGGTAGCACCAAAGGTTGAGGCTAATAAACGATCTCTGACCAGGCCTAACAAGCGCGATAAAATTGAAAAAGCGGCTATAATAATAGCGCCGCGACTAATTAAACTAAGACTGCTAGTAGTTGGCTTCATAATAATTTTGGCCAAAAAAAATCCCGATTGGCTGGAGGTGAGAAGGCTTAGAGTGACCAAATGTTGGTATCCAAGCAAACGAAGGTGCACAGCTTAAACCATCTAATGGCTTACCCGTACAGTCCTCTATAGTCATTCTCTAATGTCCTCCAACCAGTCAGGATCTTATATTACTAATGATACCACATATTAAAGATAAAGTCAATACTAATTAGCTGCTGATAAATTTTCTAAAATCAAACCATAATAAGCGTCTTTGGATAAATCACTGGTAAAAATTAGTTGATTGTCTTGTTTGCGCAAACTATCGGAAGAGTTTTGCCAACGGACCGACCAATCTTTAGGCCAAGTGACTGTAGACAAAAAATCAATTGGCTGAACACCAGCCTGCCTTTGGAAATATATTTGATAACGCCGTAAATCTTGCCAACCAGCGGTGGAGGGCAAAACAAAAGGTAATTTATAAACCAAGTTTACTTCTTGCGTTTCCCCAGGAGCTACGCTAAGCCAGTTAGCAAAAACCGTTTTACCAGATTCTTCGCTAATTCTGGTGCCCGACTCTTTATCTGTAGCTATATATTCTTCGTGCAATCTTAAATCTTCGTCCAATTCCGCTTCCTCGGGCACGGCTCTAAAATAATTATCTGGCGGCGGTGTAAAACCACGAGCCAATAAAAGAGTAGAACCTAAAGGTAAATAAAATCTAACATAATCAACATTTCGTCTTTTTTCAAAAATATCCTCAGCTCGCCCTTGATGTTGGCGCTGATAACTAATTTTGGCAATCATTTCGCCAGTCGGGGTTATTTCTACACTGTGGCGCAAAGTATCTTGGGTAACTAAATCGGTTTTACCGCCACCGATATTAGTGCGCACCACGGCTAAATAATCCATGGGCACGCTTTTTACTTGGCCGGCCCAACCATAAGTTAAAATTTCCGCTTGTAAATTAGGATCGCTTAAATAAAATTGCAAACTGCGACTAGCTAAAGCTTTTTCCAACAACAATAAGGCCTGGCCTTTTTTAGCCGGCGACAACTGCATAACTTTTTCCACTAACAAAGGTGCTAAATCGGCAATGAATTGTTTAGGTCTATTAGCCTGTCTATCATAATCCACTTCCACAGCCAGTTGGGTTTCCCGCAAAAAATTATCAGCCGTTAAAACTTTGTTGTAAGTTGGAAAATCCAGCGGGCCGGTTAATTTAAGCAAATCCAGTACCAAGTCCGGTGTTATAGCAATTACGCCGTTGGTACTGGGACCGCCTGATTCAGTAATAAACCATTGAATTTTTTTAGCCGAGGTTGGCCAATCAAACCACCAATTAGCATCTTGCAATTGCCAAGTACCCCGCACCAAACGTAAAGGCGGTGGTGGGCTGATTAAACGACTTAAAGAACCTTGAAAATCATAAGGTCCGCCCCCAGGAATATTAACTTTTTGTACCGCACCCTGACTTATATCCAAAAAAGCTAAACTACCCATAAAACCGCCAGTGGGCCTAAGTTCACTAGAATTTTGAAAAACTACTACATAAGTTTTGCTTTCGGTTTGGCCAACAACTCGCTGTAAAAAAACCGGTAAAGCCATTAAATTATGGAGCAAACCATTTAACTGATTAAGTTCCTGACGCAGTAAAACAAAACGTTCTTTAAGTTCTTGGGGTAGAGAATCTGGATCCACTTTGCTTAAATTATCAGCGGCTTTATCCAAATGAGGTTGAATTTCTTGTAAAGTATTTTCTAAAACAGATAAGGTATCCCCTAAGTGGTTACCTAATTGCTCTGGTGTGGCGCCAATAATACTGCGCCAAGATTCCACAGCCAAAACAGCTGCCTGAGAAACCTCCCGACTAGCTTGAAGTAAATAACTACCGGCCACATACTGTTGCGGTTTGCCCGGCAAACGGGATAACAGAACCATAACTCTTTCTGGCCAGAGCTGTAATTGTTTAGCCGCTTGGTCAAAAGTAGCGGCGGCCTGATTGAAATTATCACCAGCCATATCAATATCACCATTACTCAAATTAACTGTGCCATTTTTAATCATCTCAATAGCTTGATGTGATAAAGACATAACCGTGGACTGACGCTCCTGCAAAGATTGCCAAGTGGCCACTACTTTAAAGGGCACCACTATAACCAACGACAAAATCATAAAGCCGGCCGCTTGCAACCAAACTATCTTTTTTTTATCAACCGGCAAAGTTAAATCCACCCGCTGACCAGCCGAAGATTTAGAGTTAGAACTTTGACTAACAGTTATTAAACGCCACGGAGAAAACATAGCCAAACCAAGTAGACGTTTAAACTCTTTAATATCCGCCTTAATATCCTTTATTAAAGGGCCGGATTCTTGATAAACATTTAAAAAAGCTGATAACAATAAGTACCAAACAGCTTCGCTTAACCACAAAACCGTTTCGACTAAAACTATTAAACTAACATCGCGCGCTTGGTTATAATAACGACCACTCCCCCTTTTTAATACCTGATTAAAATAATGATTTAATCCTTTGACAGATTTTTTTAATTTAAAGTCATTATTTTTTTTAGGCCAGACTTTTGGTAAAACTACGTTGGGCACCTGTTTAATTGGCGCCTCTTCAATAATTGGCTTTAAATCAGCCCTTAAATTAAGTACGTGACGCGATAAACTAATTTTACTTTTTTTAAGCTGATTGGCTGAGGTGGACAAGTTTAAACTCCACCATTGCCAACCATTATCGGATTTTTGTTTACTTAAATTATTTTTAGCAGTCATAACAAGTTAATTGTAGGAGAAGCTGAGCAATTATTCAACCTGTAGTCGTGTTTTAAATGATTGATAAATGGCTAAAACTTGCTGTCCAGTAATAGACCAATCATAAATCCGTGGCAAGGTGGCTGGTGAAAAAACTTTGGCAATTGGCTTGTCCAGTGCTTCTTGTAATTTATTTTTTATATCCTCCACCTGTTGCGGATTAAAATAAATTGGCGCTTGGCCGAGTATTTCTTTAAGAACTGGCAAAGCCGATACTACCACCGGCTTATGGTAAGCCAGGGCTTCTAAGGGACCAAAACCAAACCCCTCCCACAAAGAAGGTAAAACATAAGCTGTGGCCTGGCTATAAAGGGCGGCTAAATCCCCTTCGCTGGCTGGGCCCCAAAAAATAACAGCCGAGTCTAAATTTTTATCTTTAATTAATTTTTTTAAACGATTAGTAAAAAAATCTTCCCGACCAACCACTAGCAATTTAATATTTTTATTGGCAAAATTACCAGCCGCATAAGCTAAAATTAAACGCTCTAAATTTTTGTGCGGATAAGCTGCTCCAACCACCAAAAAATAATCATAACCAACTTGCAAATCCGTTGGCTGGCTAGGGGTCGGGGCCAAATAAATAACCGCTATTTTACTTTTAATTTTTGGATAGTGACTTATTAAGTCTTGAGCCGTGCTGTGGCTGACTGTTAAAACTTGGGCGGCCCGACTAACTGCCCGTTTAATTACGGCATAATAAACCGACAATTTTATAAAATATAAAAACTTAGGCAAAGAACTGGTTCGACTAAAAGGAAAATGATGAATAATAAGATCATGTACTGTAACCAAATAAGGCCGCGGTGTTAACCAGGGTACATTAAAATGAGGATAGTGGACTAAATCAACTTTTAATTTGACAATTAACCTGGGTAAAAAAAATTGCTCAGCTAAACCATAAACTGGCCAAGGAGCCTTTACTAAATGAAAATTACTGGGCAAATTTTCAGGCTGTTCGCTATTTTTGGGATTAATCAATAAAAAATAATCATTCAGCTTATCCTGTTTAGCTAATTGATTAATCAAATTACTAAGATAACGGCCTAAACCGCGATGTTGCCTGGGACCGAATAATCTGGCATCAATAGCTAAGCGCATAATTTATTGACTATTTACAAACAAAGCCACGTAACTGGCAGCTGTTTTGGACCAAGTAAAATCTTTAGCTCTAATTCTTCCAGCTTGGCTAAATTGACTGGCTAAAGAATCATCACTAATTAATTGCTCCACAGCTTTAAGCCAGGGCTTTAAATCATAAGGATTAAGTAATAAACCGCTCTCACCCACCACTTCGGGTAAAGAGGAAGTTTGACTGGCTAAGACTGGTAAGCCCGAAGCCATAGCTTCTAAAACCGGCATACCAAAGCCTTCGTAAAAGGACGGATAAAGAAATAATTTAGCGCCTTGATAAAGAAACGGTTTATCCTCAGCCGGTAGATAACCTAAAACTTTTACCCGATCACCTAATTTTAATTTTTTTAATAAAGCAGAAATTTTTTTAGTCCGCCAACCCCAAGCGCCAGCTATTACTAAATCATAGGGATAAGCTGGATTTTTTTGTACTAAACGGCTGTATAAATTAAGTAGCAATAAATGATTTTTCCTAGGCTCAATAGTTCCCAAGGTTAAAAAATAGGGCCGCGACAAATTATATTTAGCCAATACGGGCGTGAGTTTATCGATTGCTATTTGTGGAAAATATTTTTCTTCCACCCCTGGGTAAACAACTTCCACCTGACCGGTTAAATTAGGATACTGCTCCAACAAATCATCGGCTGTATAATTAGAAACCGCCGCAATTTTAGTAGTTTTGGGTAATTGTCGCAAAAGTTTTTTAACCATAGGAAAATACCATAAACGGCCACGCCCAGGGAAAAATTTTTTATAATGAATAAAAGATAAATCATGCACGGTTAAAACAGCTGGCTGGCTGGCTGACCAATTAACAAACATGGGATTAGGTAACCACAAAACATCTGGCGCCTGCTTATTAATGGTTAAAGCGGATTCAATATTTTCTAAGCCCAAATAAAAGGATAAATTCTTAAGACGATTAGGAATTCTTTGTCTGATTAATTTTAAGTTAGCAGGTAAATCCTCCGGCAACTTTATAGAACCGGCCGCATTGGCGTAACCAATTAAATTTAATTTAAAATTAGGTTCTGCTAAATGCTTAATGGTTTGCCAGGCATATTCCCCCACGCCGGTTCGCCAATTATCCTGCAAACATCTTAAATCTAGGCCGATAATCATAAATTATTTTTTATTTTTAAACCGTCTACATAAGCTTGCCAATTTTGAGCGAATTGCTGGCGAGAAAAACGAGTAGCGGTTTGTTGAATAGCCAACTGATCAAAATCTTGATAACGAAAACGTATAACCGCGTCGGCTAAAGCTTCCCAACTTTGTTCTTTAAAAAATACCCCATTTTGACCAGGGTTAATGGTTTCTAAAGCACCGCCAGCCGCGTAAGCGATAACCGGCCGGCCAGCCGCCATAGCTTCAATGACTGTTAAACCAAAATCTTCTTCTTGGGGATGAATTAAAGCGCGACAACGGGCCAAATAATCCGCCTTAACCTGATCGGTTACCTGACCTAAAAATTCTATATTTTTTCCAGCCAAAGCTTTTAATTCTTCTGTTTGCTCACCGCTGCCGATTATTTTTAAGGGAATGCCCAGTTTATTAAAGGCTTTAATGGCTAAATCCACTTTTTTATAAGGCCGTAAGCGCGAGACCAACAAAAAGAAATCTTCTGGCTCTTGAGGTTCGCCCCACAAATCAGTATTAACCGGCGGATAAATAACTTTAGCCTGGCGCCGATAATATTTAGCAATGCGAGCCGCCACAAAATTAGAATTGGCCACATAATGGTCTACTCTTTGAGCAGCCACAAAATCCCACTGCCTTAATTTACTAAGAACCAAAGGTAAAACCTTTTTAATAATTCTTGGTTGAGGCAAATCGGAAGTATAACTATGTGTATCGCTCCATAAATAGCGAGTCGGCGTATGGCAATAACAAATATTTACTGCTTCCGGTTGAACTAGAACACCTTTTATTAAAGCTGAAGCCGAAGTAATAACCAAATCATAATCTCTTAAATCAAAATGCTCCACGGCCGCCGGCATAAGAGACAAAAACCATTTAAAAAATCTTAAACCCCCGGGTAAATCTTGTATAAAAGAAGTTCGTACATCCCAATCTTTAGTAAAATTAGCCATGGCTTCCTGATCATGTAATAACGTAAAAATCGGCGCTTCGGGATAAAAGCGATGAAATTCAGCTAAAACGTTTTCGGCGCCACCAATTTGATTCAAATGATCATGAGCTAAAGCTATTTTCATATTTGGTAACAATAACTTAACCAGTACTTAAAAACAATAGAAAATAAAAAAGTTTTAAACCGCGTTACGCCGACCCAAAACAACAAAAATGGTTTTGAATAATATAAACAAATCCTGAGTTAGAGACCAATTTTCTATATAAAATAAATCTAACTTAACTTCTTCATTAAAACTTAAATTAGACCGGCCGGATATTTGAGCTAAACCGGTAATACCTGGTTTAATATTTAAAAGTTTTTTTTGATAAATAGAATAATTAGCTACTTCGGCCGGTTCATGCGGCCTAGGGCCAACCAAAGACATATCCCCCTTTAAAACATTCCATAACTGAGGTAATTCGTCTAAGGACCAGCGTCGCAAATGCTTGCCCAAAGAAGTTACCCTGGGGTCGTTGCTCATTTTAAACAAAGGTCCATCCGATCGTTCATTATACTTTATTAAATCAGATTTTAGAGCTGCCGCCTGTTTTATCATGGAACGAAATTTATAAAGTTTAAACAATTTATTGCTTTCGGCTACCCTATCCAACACCACCCAAATCGGTCGGCCAGAATCTATAAGCACCAACAAGGCCAACACCAAAAATACCGGACTTAAAATAATTAAACCACTTAAAGAAAAAACTATATCAAAAATTCTTTTAACCACCCGGCCCCAACCATCTAAGGGCGTTCTTTTAATTTCAATTAAAGGCACGCCGGCTAAAGTTTGCACTACCACATTATGGGTTTGGGCCTCAAACATATCGGCGGCGTAACGAAAACCCAAATGATTAGCTGAACAAAATTCTAATAATTTTAAATTATTATCATGGCTATTTTTAGGGTCACCAACTATTACTTCATCTATTTTATTTTGCCAAGCCGCTAAATTACTTATTTGGTCAATACCTAACTGAACAACGACTTGGAAACCCAAAGATTTATTTTTAATAAATAAATTAATTAATTCCTGACTAGCTGTATCCTGACCAATTAAAGCTAAACGACTAACACCATAACCTACTTTATAAAAATAGTAACGCAACCATCTTAAAAAAACTCGGCCTAAACTAACAAAAATTATAACCAAAAGCCAAGCGGCTAAAACAATAAAACGAGAACCAAACAAGGTGGGGTTAAAAAAGAACCAACCCATTATTATAGCCAGGCCTAAAGTGCTGGCTGCGATTATTCGACTTATCTCCTGAACAAATTTTAAGTGCCTATTTAACTGATACAAACCGTTTAAAGAAAACAAAACAACTACGACCCCGGCCGCCACTACCATAGTCAAAACAAAATTAGACCAGGCAATATCAAATAAAACCGGCCTTAACTCTGTTATAAAACCTTCAAAACGAAGTCGATAAGCTGTTAGACCGGCTAAAAAAACCAGTACATAATCCAGTGGTAAGGCCAAAGTAGCTAAAAAAAGACGTAATTTAGGCATAAACTTATTTTATTTTAGCAAAAAAACCACTACTTAGTCTATGCTTAAGCTGGTCCTTAAAACACTTGACAATTACTACCCTTATGTTAGTTTTTTTAGGCCAAGCTTATTCGGATAGTTGCTCCTTTACTCTTTATAAGGGTAAGGAGAGGAAAGTCCGAACACCATAGCGTTCCCGTCTTTAGGGAAGAGTAATTCCTAACAGGAACCGTTAATCAGTTTTTAACCTGATTAGCAGGACAAGTGCAACAGAAAACAAACCAGCCCCCGCCTTTTGGCGGGAGTGATGGGTGAAACGGTGAGGTAAAAGCTCACCAGCTTTATTGGCGACAATAAAGGCTAGGCAAACTCTACTCGGTGCAATACCAAATAGGCTCCCGCCTTGGCGGGAGCGGGTTGGTAGCTTGAGTCGCTTTGCGAAAAGCGATCTAGATAGATAACTATCGTCCCGCGTTCGCGGGATACAGAATTCGGCTTATAGAATATGTTTGGCAAATACTTAAACGCCTCAACCTATATTTAGGTTGAGGCGTTTAGACTAAATTTAAACTTCTAATTCCTGCTTATCCAAAGCCTCATTCACTAAAGCATCAGCTGCTTTATTATGTTCTCTTAACACATGATGAAAAGAGATTTTTTTAAAACCCTGGGAAAGATTCCAAATCTTAATAAACAAAACTGCTAAAGCCTGATCTTTAACCCGATATTCTCTATTTAATTGTTTAACAACTAATTCACTGTCCAAATAACAAGTTACCATCTCGGCTTTTAATTTTTGAACTTCTTGTAAGGCCGCTAATAAAGCTTGGTATTCTGCCTGATTATTGGTGGCCTTGCCTATATAACGTCCAAATTTTTTAACCACCTGGCCGGCGCAGGTTTCTATCACCACGCCAATAGCCGCCGGCCCTGGGTTGCCTCGAGCACCACCGTCGGTTCGAATAATTAAATTATTATGACTGGTCATGGCTTTTAATATCAATAATTTTTAATTGCAATTCTTGATTACCATTCCATTCGTTTATCCCCACTTGATAAACCACATCTATTATAGCACCCTTGGTTAAATTAATTACTTTGGTTGCTCCGTTAAAAAAAATAAACTTTTGGCTAGTTCCGGCTTGAGAAATAATTAATCTAATATGCTGGCCATCCGAGCCAACCGGATTTATTTCCTCTAAACGCAAGCCCCGACTAACCAACAATACACCGGGATTAGTTTGGCCCACCGGCTCAACCTTAGACACTGTTTGTAAAAGATCCCAATTTATTTCCGCTAATTTAAGTTCGGCGTCAATCTTAAGCTCGGCTGATAAATTTTGTTTATTTAATTTAAGAGCCGCGGCTTTATCCATGGCTTGTAAAAATATTTCTAAATTGGCTTTAGGCAAACTTAAACCAGCCGCTTCTTTATGCCCGCCATAATTAGTTAAATATTCTTTTAAATCAGTAAAAGTGGCGGCTAAATCAAAATCACCTATACCACTGCGGCCCGAACCCATAATTTGCCCATTATTATCACATAAAACCAAAGCCGGACGATTATAATACTGAACCAGCTTGCCAGCCACTAAACCAACCATACCCAATTGCCAATCAGCCTGATAGGCCTGGACTAAATATTTATCCACCGCCAGCTCGCCTATTTGTTTTTTGGCCGCTTCAAACATTTCTTCGGTTATTTTTTGGCGGCGGCTATTGGTTAAAGAAATTGATTTAGCTAATTCCGTCGCTTCCTGCTCATTATTAGCCATTAATAAGGCCAAAGCCGTATTGGCATGGTCTAGGCGACCAGCTGCGTTTAAACGCGGAGCAATTTGAAAAGAAACAGTTTGAGCACTAATTTTATCAACATTTATATTAGCTACTTGCATTAATTTTTGTAAACCCAAACGTTGAGTTTTTTTAAGCACGGTTAAACCATAATTAACTAAAACTCTATTTTCTCCTTGCACTGGAACCATATCGGCAATAGTAGAAATAGCTACTAAATCTAATAACCATTTTTCCCAAGCTTCCCCGGCTTTAGCTGGCATGGGGCAACCATCGTAACGCAACAAACCTTGAACTAATTTAAAAGCTGTACCACCACCGGAAAGTTTTTTAAAAGGATATTTTTCCTCTGCTAAACCAGCATGTAAAATAGCATAAGCTTCGGGCAAAGCGTCTTGCGCTTGGTGATGGTCGGTTATAATAACATTTATGCCCTGACTGTTAGCAAAAGCCACTTCAGTTAAATTAGCAATTCCACAATCACAAGTTATTATTAAACTAACTTTTTTGGTTTGTAAATAATTAATAGCTTCCTTTTTTAAACCATAACCTTCTTTTTCTCGATGCGGTATATAATATTCGGTTTGGGCGCCTAATTTATTTAAAGTATCTAACAAAATAGTAGCCGCGCAAACGCCGTCGGCGTCGTAATCGCCATAAACCGCAATAACTTCTTTATTGCCAATAGCTTCATAAATTCGTTTAACCGCTTTGGTCATGTGTTTAAACAAATAAGGATCCAAAACGTTTTTAAACCAATCTGGCTTTAAATATTCTTCTATTTGCTCGGCTTGTTTAATCCCCCTGTTCCACAATAATTGTAAAAGCAGTTTTCCTATTTTAGGAAAACGAGCAATTATTTCTTCCTGGACAGGCTCGGCTACGACCCAATTTTTTTCTAAAACCATTATTAAGTACTGTTTACAATTAATTTTTCTTATCCTCTTGGTCGTTTAGACCTAACTGCTCTTTTAATTTATTTATTAAATTTCCCAATTTATAAGTTACCAGTACTACTAAAACAGTTATTAATATAGCATAACCGAATTTGGCCCAGACCGCCGATTGAGTACCGAATAATTCCTTGAATAAGGTTTGAATGGCGTCGTTCCAAGCTAAAGCCGCCACTAAACCAAAACCAGCTGTGGCTAACTGGGAAACTTTTTCTAATATTTCCAAACGTAAAGATTTTTGACTCATAACTTATAAATAATTACTAATAATTTAAACAAAAGACTTTAATATTTCATCAACTTCTGTAAATTTATGAATATACTGCCAAACGTTATCCTGAATGGCATTTTTATTGTTTAGTAAGTCTAACACATCCCACCAATAATCATCTACCCATATATTAGGCGGTAAAGCATTTTGTTTAAGCAAAGATTTAACCCAACCAATGGTCGTCATAAGCTCGTCCAAAGTGCCGACCTGGCCGGTAAAAAATACCACGGTTGGCATAACTGTTATTATCATTTTTCTAGTTTGGTAAGAATTCACTATAGTTTTGTTTATATAAGGAATAGTTTGATGATAAGGACAAGCCACTCCCAAAACACTATCCCTAATCACACTGGCTACCGCCAACATAAGGCCGCTATTTTCTCCACCGTTGACAATTACCCCGCCTCGAGCAGCTACACCAGCGGCTAATTGCTGAGCTTTATAACAATTAATATCATCCTGAGCCAAACTACTTCCACCGCAAATAGCCACTACTAAACCTTTAGTTCTTACTTCCACTTCACCTTCCGCCACTGCCTTCATTATGGAAACCAAGCTTGAACCATTAGCTAGGCTAGCTTCTTTAATAACAATGCCCGGTATCGTTCCTAATCGATGAGACATAAATTATTTTTTTACCCGCCAAATTTTTTGTTTAATTAATCTATGTTTAAAAATTTTATAATCCGCTTTGTTTTTGTGCCAAGTATAAGGCTTAATTATAAATTTGTGCAATAAATACAAAAGCTCTTTATCAATTAATCCTCTTTTATAAAAATTATCTGCCTGCTCCTTATAAGTAAGTAAATATTTAACTGGTATTTTATGCCGGCTGGACCATTTTTTTACATAAGATAAATTCATAACTTGTATAGCCACATAGCCGACTATTTTTAATTTACCTTTTTTAAGAGCCTTAATAAATTTGTCAGCGCTGCGTCCTGATATTAAAGAATCGTCTATCATAACTACCTGTCGATCTTTTACAATTTCCCCTTCCAATAAACCCCGGTCAATACTTCTTCCTCTAGGCTCCTTACGCACCAAAATAAAAGGTAATTTTAATTCCGCCGCTACTTGCACGCCCCATAAAGCCCCGCCAGTCAAACCGCCGGCAATTGCCTGGGGCTTAAATTTTTTAGCTTCCTTAGCTAAAGCTTTAACCGCTACCATGGCTAACTTAGGCCGCCACTGCAAAGGCCGGGAATCTATAGCAAAAGGCACGATTGCGCCATCACCGCGATATACTGGGCCTTTAAAGTATTGCCTCATTTCAGCATAGGCGTTTAACAATGCAATATTCTTCATAATCATTGACAAAAGCTTATAAATGGATTATACTATATAGTTAAAAATAAATCATTTAAATAACAAAATACAAAAATAAAAACCGCGGAGGTTAAAATTGAAAAAAAGAATATTTGTTTAAGGCGACCGTGATCCTCAAGGTCAGATTCGCGAAACCGCTTTGGAAATAGGTAAGCTTTTACACCAAGCCGGTTATGAAGCCAACGTTGGCGCTTACGGCGGCTTTGTAAAACTATTCCAAGAATCAGGTATAACAATCCATCCCCACGAAATGGATGTTAACCGCCAGGTAACCTATGAGGAAATTGAAGCTGTTGATTGTGTAAAAATAGCCAATGAATTATTCGGACGAGATGAAAGTTTTATACCATCAATGCTTAAGGAGATAGCCTGGGGAATACGCATTGGATTATTCATCGCGACTTCTAACGCTTTCTTATTTTTTCACGGACGTGAGGGTACCCTGGCTCATTTGTTTCCTGTGCTGGCCCATGCCACTAAAGGTTGGGTTAAAAACAATACCCCCCGCCCGGTAGCATTAGTTGGCTGGCCACCTGAAGAAGTGGCAGCAATTATGAAACAGTTCAATATTTCACGCGACTCAAATTGGTTTGCTCACTTTGAAATTAACCAAGCACAAAAAATAACTGATTTCCTAATATCCTAAACCCAAGCCCTCTTTAAATAATTTACAAAGAGGGCTTGAATTTTTTAAGCGCAAATTTTTAGAATTATATATATTCGTATTTTCCGTCTAATGGTTCTACCCATTTACCCAATCTTTTTGATTCAGCCAACATTTCTTCATAAGACTGCTTTTCATTGGATATAACAAAACCTTCTTTTTTAGCTTGTGCAAATACCTTATCCCAACGTTTCCAATCTAGTGATCTTTTTTCTATATTATAATCTTTCCACCAATCCCATATTAGAGCGTGCAAATCATCGGAAATATAACCAACATCTTTGGCGTAGTTTATAAAATCTTCGGCCATAATTAATTGATGATGCCTAATTCCATTATTTTTATACCAGGGTATTAAGGGATGGTTTGTCCAATATATAACTAACATGTCAGTCACCTTAACATCTTTTTCTTGTAAATAAGTAGCAAATTTTTCTTTACCCGCACCTCTGCCGGATGCATCGTCTATCAAAACAGCTTTTTTACCAATAATTTGTCCAACTACGGCTGTTTTACTGCCATATTCTTTTGGTTTTTTTCTAAGGTAAACAGTAGGCAAACCTGTTTCCAAACATAATGCTGCCGCCAAAGGTACACCAGCAAATTCACAACCAGCAATTAAATCAACGTTTAACTGTTTTATCAACTTAGTCATCTCTTTAACAATTATATCAAAAGTTGATTTTTTGCTAAAAAGATTTCTGGTTTCTATATAATAAGGTGTAGCGCAAATGGCTGGAATAATTTTACCAAACACCAAAGCTTGGCTATCTAATAACGCTTGGCATATTATTCTTTTACCTTTTTCATCCGACATTAAATAATCACCCACCATAAAATTATTCACCCAAAAACTTCTGGCAATCACGGCTTAATTTGGAATTACCTTTTTCTTTCATCCATAACCAATGTGCCAACAAAACACCCACATCCAGCATAGGGTCATAATTCATAGTAAAATCAAAATCAACTAAACCAACCCTGCCATTAGGTCTAACAAAAATATTCCTATTAATCGGATCACCCCAAATTAAACAATTGGAGTTTTTTTTCACTTCTTTATAAAAATCATTTATTTCTTTTTTGTTAAAAAATTTATCTAAAGCATAACCCCACCACTTTTTACCAAATAAAAAATCTTTCATCATTTTTTCATAAGATTCATTGCTACCGGTTTTTAGCCTCCTTTTATACGACTTGATATGAAGCAAAGATAAATGCTTGGCCAAAACTGGGGCAATTTCTGGGTGAATTTTATTTTTATCAAACTCATCAGCCAATAATTTACCTTTTTTAGAAACATCTGACATTAAAAAAACCTTAGCCTGTTTGTCAAAAAAATACACTTTGGGCACAGTACCAGCTGGCCACAATTTATTTAAATAACGAATTAAATAAACCTCACCGATAATCCGGCTACTATCTACGGCTATTGGCTGACCTGCTAAATAACTTCGTTTGTTATACTGCCAGGCCTGTTTTAAAAAATAAATTTGAACTTTTTTACCTTGACTAACAACTATTCTATACAAAAAATTACTATTGCTATACTTATCAACTATTTTAACAGATTTAATTTGACTAACCGAAAACGGTAAATATCTGGACTTGCTGCGCAAATAATCTATAACATTTGCTTCCTTTAATAATTTAACAGCCGGTTTTATCACAAAACTAAAATTATTTTTTTATCTGCTTTAAACTCAACAAGCCGTTTTGGGCGCCAACAGTTTTAATAACCGACGAAGCGTTACGCATACCCCACAGCATAGCCTGCTTAACATTACCCTTAGAATATGTATAACCAGCTAACCAAGCTGAACCAAAACTATCTCCAGCGCCGGTAGTATTAACGGGTTTTACTTTAAAAGAAGGTTGATGAACTAAACTTTGGCCGTCAAAATAATAAGCGCCGTTAGATCCATCGGTTATTAACACTGCTTTAGAACCTAAAGCTTTTAATTTTACCAACAAAACAGGTACGGCAACATTATTAAGATTGGTTAAGGTTTCCGCTTCTTCCTTATTAACATCTAAAATATCCACTAAAGGCAAAAGCTTAATAAGAGATTTTTTGTCAGCCAATTGTCTGGCTCCTGGATTCCAAAAATTTTTTTGTCCTTGTTTAACTGCCGTTGTAAACAACTTAGTTAAAAAAACTGGCCAAGCTTTATTAGCTAAACTAGTCACATAAAACCAATCAAAATCCTTAGCCAATTTGGCTGGCATTTTTAAATGCTTAGCTGCCCCTCTATCTACAAAAGCCACATGGTCACGCGAACCGCCACTAGTGGCTATAAAAGACAGAGGCGTAACTTGCTGACTATCGTATTGAATCAAATTAGTTTTAACTTGATGATAATTTAAATTTTTTACAACCTCCTTACCTCGCCAATCTTTACCTAAACGGCTCAATAAACTAACAGACAAACCCAAACGGCTCAAACTTATGGCCACATTAGCCGCTCCGCCGCCAAAACCATATTTAACATCAAGAGCGTCTATTTTTCCGCCATAAGGAAACATTAAATAATCATCATTGTTACAACGCCCCAAACTAGCCTGGGGTGTAGTAAAAAAAACATCCCAAGTAGCTCCCCCAATAACACAAATTTTATTATTCATATACTAAACAGTTTAGCAAAAAAACTTGAGCAAAGGAACAGCTAAGGTTATAATTATTAATATGAGACATCACCTAACTAAATTATTAGCCGCCGCTTTATTGTTATTGGGTCTAACAGCCTTTTTACATCCTTCTTTGGGGCAACTGGTTTATTTAGATATGTTCCCAGGATTAATTTATTTAATTTTAGGCGCTGTTGGTCTTAAATTAAGCTATAGTAAAAACTCTTCAGTAACTTTACCGTCTTATCTTAAAATATTAGGCTTTATGGGCTGGGCTTTATTTTTACTAGGCTTAAGCTGGCCCAACTTTAGAGACATTTTTCATTTAGAACCGGCTGAAAATGTTTGGCATTTAATCCTAGGCTTAGCCGGTTTTTTACTGGCTAATAAAAAACCTAGTCCAAAGCTTTAAGCAAAGCCCGTAAGGGCAACAGCGCGCATTCCAACCTATTAGGACCTGGAGTAATACCCAACATTTTCACAATAGCTTCCTGATTAATATTTTTTAAATCAGCTATTTTTTGGCCTTTAATGCTTTCGGATAATATTGAGGCTGTGGCCTGAGTTAACACACAGCCCTCACCCTGCCAAGCCACTTCCTCCACTTGATCATCAACAATTTTAAAAGCCATAGAAATGGCATCACCACATAACGGATTAGAAACACTACCCCGATTGGTAGCCTTAGGTAAATCACCCTGATTATGAGGGTTTTTATAATGTTCTAAAATAGTCGCTTGATATAAATCCATAAATTAAGTAAACATTTTTTGAGCTTGTTTAATACCGTCAGCCAATCTGTCTAACTCGGCTGGAGTATTATAAATAGATAAACTGGCTCGAGTCGTAGCTAATAAACCGAATTTACGATGCAAAGGCTGGGTACAATGATGTCCGGACCGCACGGCAATATTTAAAGAATCCAACCAACTACCTAAATCATGGGGGTGAACTTTATCTAAACTAAAAGCAAATACTGGACCACGCGCCAAACTATCTTCTGGTCCAACAATTGTTAAACCTGGTAAAGCAGTTAATAATTTTAAACCATACTCTGTTAAATTTTTTTCATAAGCTTCCACAGCCACCCAATCCAACTGCTTAATAAAATTTAAAGCCTCGCCCCAACCAATTACTTCGGCAATCGGTGGCGTACCAGCTTCAAATTTAGTTGGTGGCTCGGCCCAAGTAGAATCATACCAATTAACTTCCGCTATCATATGCCCGCCGTATTCAATCGGCGGCATAATCTCCAATAATTCCTGACTGGCGTACAAAATACCCAAACCAGAAGGTCCAAAAAACTTATGGGCTGTAAAAACCAAAGCATCACAATCCAATTCTTTAACGTTTAAATATTTATGCGGTAAAGCCTGAGCAGCATCCACTATTACTCGCGCCCCCACAGACTTAGCTAAAGAAATTATTTCTTTAAGCTCCGGCATAGTACCCAAGACATTGGACATAGCTGTTAAACTAACAACTTTAGTTTTTTTATTTATCAAAACAGATAATTTATCTAATTCCAGACGGCCGTTTTGATTAACTGGTAAAAATTTAAGAACTAAATCATTATGCTTGGCCGCCTGTTGCCAAGGCACTAAATTGGCATGGTGCTCCATTTCGGTTAATACAACCTCATCTCCTGGTTTTAAAGTACGGCTATAACTTTGTGCTAAAAGATTCAAAGCTGACGTAGCATTACGGGTAAAAACTATATTATTAGCTGAAGCAGCGCCTAAATAATCAGCCGTAGCTGCCCGAACACCTTCAAACTTAGCCGTGGCTTGTTCGGCTATTTTATAAACACCCCGATGAACATTAGCGTAAGTTGTACGATAAAATTCATCCATAGCCTTTAAAACAACTTCTGGCTTTTGTGTTGAAGCGGCATTATCAAAATAAGCCAAATCCTTATTGGCTGGCTGATTAAACAAAGGAAACTGCTGACGAATATTATGTAAATCCATACCTAGTTATTCTATAAGGATAAATATTTTTAGGCAAACGCTTTAATTTTTTCCTTTAATAAATCCTTGAACGACTAAATTAAGAGCCTGCCGGTTGGTAAAACCTCGACTGGTCAAATAGTCAATTTCTTTATGGTCGGGACGGCTAACAGTCACTCCATGATAAACAGCAGCTTGGTTATTTAATATTTTTAAATCCGGTTTGGATACAACCTGCGCCCTACGACCCATTAACAAAGTTTTATCTAATAAAAATGAATCCACCGCTTTAGCTTGTGGCCAAACCTTTACCAAACCATAAAGATTTGAACGGGCCCGACCTTGCAATAAACGACGAATTGTAATTTTGGAAAAACTATTAGCCGCCTGATGATTTATTGTTAAAAAATAATCAGCTTCTGATTGGTCTTGGCCATTATGCAATAAATTAACGTTTAATTGACTATAAGCGCCCATTAAATCAGCTGTTACATAATATTGTCTTTTACCAACCAATTGTTTAAACAAACAATCAAAATCTACTCTGGCCCTTAAACCAATAATAAAATGCAAATGTTTAAAGCTAAAAGCCGAACTATTATTTAACCGTAGCACAGCTTCGGCCGCTAATTTAAATTCTATTTTATCTGGCAAAAAGTTAGACAAATCAAAATGCCTAATCTGCTTTTTATTAATGATTATTTGTTTTACAGTACCCATTAAATAAACTAAAAAAAATAATTAACCCACCGCTTCTTCCATTTCCAAATCCAAAAGCTTTTCCAGCTCAATAGCGAATTCGGCTGGCAAAGCCTGACGAACCGGAGCCACAAAACCATTAACAATCAAGTTAACAGCTTCACTTTTGGAAAATCCTCGGCTTTGCAAATAAATCAACTGCTCTTGACTTAAACGGGCTACACTAGCTTCGTGCTCTAGGTGAACTTTTTGATTTTTAACATCTACCTTGGGGTAAGAATCCGATCGCGCCTGGGGCGATAATAATAAAGCGTCACAGCACACACTGCTCCGGCTATTGTTGGCGGCTGGCGTTATTTTTAACAAACCACGATAATTAGTACGACCCTTGGCCAAAGCAATAGATTTAGAAATAATTTGTGAACTGGTTAAGGGCGCCAAATGAATAGCTTTAGCGCCGGTTTCGATCACCTGCCCCTTGCCAGCCACAGCCAAAGAAACAATTTTACCCTTGGCACCAGGTTGACTTAAAATTATAGACGGATATTTCATAGTTACCCGACTGCCAAAATTACCATCTAACCATTCCATATAAGCATTCCTTTTTACCAAGGCGCGTTTAGTAACCAAATTATAAACACTAGTGGACCAATTTTGAACCGTAGTATAACGAACCTTAGCGCCCGCTTCCACAACAATCTCCACCACAGCGGCGTGTAAAGAATCCACGTTAAAATAAGGCGCCGTGCATCCTTCAATATATTCCAATTCACTATTTTTATCAGCGATTATTAAAGTCCGCTCAAATTGGCCTAAATTACGAGCATTTAAACGAAAATAAGCCTGCAGCGGCTTAGACACTTTTAGACCGGGTGGCACATAAATAAAACTGCCGCCCGACCAAACAGCGCTGTTTAAGGCGGCTAATTTATTATCCCTGGCCGGCACCACCTGCCCAAAATACTTTTTTACTAGTTTAGGATATTGCCTTAAACCTTGCTCCATACTTAAAAAAATCACGCCTATTTTTTTTAAATCAGCTTGCAAAGCTTGGTAAACTATTTCCGAATCATATTGCAAACCGCTACCAGCCAAAACAGCCGCTTCTAATTTAGGCACACCCAAACGTTCAAAAGTTTTTTTAACTGGCGAGGGAATATTAGCCCAAGTTGATTGGCTGCTGTAATTAATTCGAGAATAATAACAAATTTTATTAAAATTAAGTTTAGACAAATCCGGCCCCCACTGAGGATATTTTTTTTGTTTAAAAATTCTAAAAGCCTGCAAACGCCTTTTGAGCATCCAATCAGGCTCCTGCTTAAAACCAGAAATCTGCCTAATTATATTATCCGACAAACCAAGGCCTATTTTTTCTAACGGTTTTATTTTATCTACCCACTGTCCGCGCTTAATTACAAAATCCCTATCAACAACCGGCATATAATTTATTCCTTTAACCAATCTTTAAAACCCCGACGGTTTAAGGTGTTTATTAACTCTAAGCCACCACTGGCCACAACACTACCCTTTAATAAAACATTAATTGATTGGGCTTTAACCTCTTTTAATAAGCGCCAATGATGGGAAATAATCAAAAAAGCCGTGCCTTGCTTATTTAACTCCCTAATTAAACGGCTAACAGCCCCAAGACTAGCCATATCTAAACCTGAGTCTATTTCATCAAGAATCGCCAACTTCGGCTTAATAACAGCCATTTGTAAAGCTTCTAAACGTTTCTGTTCGCCACCAGACAAACCGTCGTTTAAATCACGGGCCAACAAATCCACAGCTTTAAACCGGCGCGCTTGTTTAATAATCTGCTGCCTAACTTTAATTATCGGCCAACTTCTTTGACTAGCTGACGAATGCATCCTAAAAAGTTTTATTAAAAATTCCTCCACGTTTAAACCAGACACTCTAATGGGATTTTGCCAAGCCACAAACAAACCAGCCTTAGAGCGTTCGGCTGGTTTTAAGTTTAATAAATTTTTTCCATTAAAAAATAGTTGGCCGTAAGTTAACTGATAAGCCGGCTGACCCATTAACAAAGCAGCCAAACTGCTTTTACCAGAACCGTTAGGCCCAACCAAAGCTTGTACCTGACCTTTGTTAATAGTTAAATTAAAATCTTTTAATATCGGCTTAGTCTCAACCGTTAAACTTAAACGGCTAATTCTTAACAAGGACATTGCCTATTTAACTAAGCAAATTCTTAGCCACCACTGGCCAATTAACTACCTGCCACCAAGTGGCCACATAATCAGCCCGTTTATTTTGCCACTTCAAATAATAAGCATGCTCCCAAACATCCAAACCCAATAACGGCTGCAAACCCTGACTAAGCGGGCTGCCTTGATTAAAGGTGGTTGTTATCGCCAAATTATTATCGGCTTTTTTTACCAACCAAACCCAACCGCTACCAAATAAACTAACAGCCGCTTGATTAAATTGTTCTTGAAATTTTTCTACAGAACCAAAATTATTATTAATAACAGAAACTAATTCAACAGGTGGCTCTACTTTATCCGGTGACATCATTTGCCAAAATAAACTATGGTTATAATGCCCGCCACCGTGATTAACTACCGCAGTTCTAATATCTTCGGGCACTTCACTTAAATTAGTTAGTAACCACTCAATGGATTTTTCCTTCAACTGTGGTGCTTTAGCCAAAGCTTCGTTCAATTTGTTCACGTAAGTAGCATGATGCTTAGTATGATGCAATTCCATAGTTTGTTTGTCTAAATGGGGCCCTAGAGCATCATAACTGTAAGGTAAATTGGGTAAAGTAAACATAAAATAAAAAATTAATTAATTAGATCGCTTAATCTATAAGCATTGATTATTTTAGCTAAATCTTTTTGTACTTTTAACCAACCGGTTTTATTAGGGCAAGCTGATTGACGCTTACAACAATTGCCGTCGTGTTTACACACCGTCGGGGTAACATCCTCACCTAAAGCGCTTAGAATCTCAGACAGTTTTATTTGGTTAGCCGATTTTTTAAGACGATAACCACCGGCACTACCAGGCTGACTAATTACTAAACCAGCTTTTAATAAATCCGAAGCAATCCTTTCCAAAAATTTAATAGGTAAATTCTGTTCCTTAGCAATAGACCTTAAACAACCTAATTCCTTAGGTTTAAGAGCGGCTAAATGTTTCAGCATCATTAAGCCGTATTCGGCCTTGGCAGATAGTTGAAAAAACATAGGTTTTACAATTATAGCATAAATCCTACCAAATTGGTATATATTACTTTAACCTATCCCCCATTCGCGCGAATGGGTGGAATGGTAATATGAATTTATAAAGTGGTAATAGGTCTAGATTGGGTTATATAAAATTTATTTTTTACCAAAGCCCATTCTATATCACAGGGAAATTTATAATGCTTTTCTATATGCAAACAAATTTTAGATAATTCTATTATTTGTTTGCCAGTTAATTTTTGCTTACTACCGTCTTTTTTATTCAAACCCATCCACTTATTTCCTCCACCAGGTAAACCTATTAATTTTTTAGTTTGTTCAGCAATATTTATATCTATTAAAGATAAATCCTTTTTACTGACTACATAAGCATCGGGAGTTATTTGTCCAGAAACAATAGATTCCCCCAAACCATAACCAGCTTCAATAATCATTTGTTTTTTATCTTTGGTAACAGGATGAACTGTAAAAGCAATGCCAGAAATTTCCGACTGCACCATGGCCTGCACAACCACCGCCACCGCCACTTTAACTTTATGCAATTTTTTTTCATGCCGATAAAAAATAGCCCGTGGTGTAAACAGCGAAGACCAGCAGTCCTTAACTCTCTTTAACAAATCCTTGTCAGTGGTATTTAAATAAGTTTCTAACTCCCCCGCCCACGAAGCTGAACTAGAATCTTCGGCTGTGGCTGAAGAACGAACTGCCACATATTTAACTTTTAATTTTTTAAACTCTTTTACTATTTCTTCTTGCAAATCTTTAGGCATTTTAGCTTTGGTAATCATTGCCCTTATAACATTAGAATATCTATCAACCGAATTGACATCGTGATAATTAACTTTATTAAGCTGGGCTTGAATATCTTGCTCTAAATCCGTTTCCTGTAAAAACCTATTAAAAGCTGTGGCCAGTACCACAAAACCCGGCGGCACCGGAATGCCGGCCTTGGCCATTTCGCCTAAACTAGCACCCTTACCACCAGCTAAGCTAACGTCTTTTTTGCTAATTTTGGAAAAAGGTAAACTAAAAGTTATTTTCATAAAAATCTTTTTAAATATTAATCTATTTTTATTTTAACCTAGCCATAAAATAAAAGCTACCATTGACAAAAACCCAAAAATGCGCTATTATAGACTGTTTTATAGTACCTTAACAAACAAGTTTAAGATTCATCTGAAAGCGTGTAAAAAATGCGTCGTCAGACGAATCTTAAACTTAATAAACAAAAACCCACAAAAAAACAAAAGGTGCACTAATGGCAACTGTAAAAATTTATGATTTCCGTCACTACGAAAGACAAAAAGCAGCTGAAGATCAAAATGCTACCCTTCAAGACAAAATAAAGAAGGATCAAAATCCTACTTTATACGGCTTGATGACGAGCTACATAGTTGCTTCTATTCTAAAATTTTCTGGCGTGAAGTTTCAAAAAGCTATTACTAGTCCTCAACCCCGCGCTTGGAAACTAGCCCGAATTATCCTTGACACTCTTGGACATAGCTTTGATGTAAAAACCGATCTTATTTTTGACGACATCGGTTCAGACCCCAACGCCAAAAATTTAATTAAAATTGCCAAACAATTGGAAAAAGAAAACTCTATGACAGTGGAACATGTTTTCCTAACCCAACCCGGCGAAATACGCGATTATGTGTTTAAACGAGCCTCAGAACAGGTACAAGCTATGTTAGCTTATGCCGCAGGATGCACAGAAAACACAAATATACTTTGCTGCCGCCACGGAGTAGCTGTAGAAGCTGTTGGCTCTTTAATTAAAGCTCTAACATACGATGTAAAAGAAGTTTATCCGCAAAACATATCTGTTGGTTCAATTGGCGGTCCCTTATCAACTTGCGAAGGCCTTATATACACTTTCGACGTTAATAATGGAATTGCTGTTCCGGTATCTGTTGAAGAATTTCGTCTACCGGATGAAGTAAAACATCTGGAAAAAATATTTACAAAATAAATAACTAAATTTACAAACAATCCTTCGAAGGTTCCAAAACATTGGAACCTTCTATTTTTTTACTAAAATGTGCTAATATTTAAGTACTTAGTTAATACTCATCAAACTATATGAATGAAAAACAATTATTTACAGAATCCAAAGAAGTATTAAAAGAACAACCAAATATAACTGTTTATCTTATCCGTCACGGCGAATCTGGTAAAGATAAAACTAATCCCAAACGAGGTTTAACTGATAAGGGTCGTGAACAAGTAAAAGAAACCATTACTAATATTGCCAAACAGATTATAAGCGACGAACAATCGGATTTTAAAGATTGGAACAACAAACAAGCCTATGCCGAAGTTTTACAAAAATCCTTAGATAAAATAAAGTTATTTATTCGTGATTCAAAAACTGATCGCACTTGCGAGCAAGACTGGGTAATGAATGATACTTTAATTGAACTGGGCGCTAGGCCTGACCAAATAGACTTACCAAAGAGCGCCTATGAATGGAAAGGAGAAAATATACCAACCGAAGCTGGGCCGGGTGTAGAAAAAAGATTAAAAGGTATTCAAGGTATTGAACATGAGCCAGATTTTAGAAAAAAATTGGGAGATACTTCTTACCAAGAAAAATTAGGAGCCAAAGATGAAATTGTGGCTTGGGCTTTAACACCAGATGATGAAATTCCTACAGCAGTTGAAACTAAAAGCCAAATGTTAAAAAGAAAAAATATTGATATGGCTAAAGTGGAAAAAATAGCTGATTGGTTGTCTAACAAAGGTCAAGAAAAAAGAATAGTTTACATTGCCAATAGCCACGCTTCAATGACTTCCTTAATAGTAGCTGATGAATTAAATATTCCTTTAGAAAAAGTTGGCGAAGTGGAAAATGCCGAAGGGGTGAGGCTGGATTTTTATGGACAAAATAAGAAAAAAGCTAAGCCCGTAGGTAAAAATATAGAAAAAATAGCAACTGAAATTTAGTTAACAACTGCTATTAATAAAATAAACCCTCTTAAAGAGGGTTTATTTTATTTTTCTTGCCATACCTTTATAACCATCAACCTCCACTATATCACCATCTTTTAAAACTTCTCGAGCAAACCTAGTTTGAATAATTGCTGGAATTTTAGCTTCTCTAGCTAAAATAGCAGGATGAGTAGTAATGCCATGTCCACCATCGCAAATTAAACCAGCCGCTCGTTGAATGGCTGCTGAAAAACTAGGCACGACTTGAATACTAACGATAATATCCCCTTTTTTAACCTTAGAACACTCATCTGGATTCAATACTATTTTAACTGGACCACGGGCTTTGCCAGGACTCACCGGGGTACCTATAAATTCCAAAAGATTTTTTGGTTTTTGAATAAATTTTTTCTTTAAAATTTCAGCCTTTTTACCAGTTATTACTTTTGTTTTACCTTGATGACTTATCCAAACAGATAATTTTATTCTATCATTAATTGTTTTACTAAAATCTTTTTTACTAAATAAAACACTGCTTAAGTCTTCTGTTTTTAAAAATCTAACTTGTTTAATACTTAAACAACTACGGCGGCCGATTTCCAATAAGACCCTATCAAAATAATATAAAGATTCTGAAACATAATGCTTACGTAATTCCTTCAAGTAAGCTACATCCTGCATAGCCGAGAATAACTTTTTTTCCTTATTAGTCAATTGCAATTTCTTTGTCAAAAAATCTTGCTGCTGTCGCCATTTAACCAACTCTTTTTTCATGGCTAATAAGTTAGTTTTATAATTCTCTCGTAAAACGTCTTTTAGTTTGCTGATAATCCTTTCTTTGTCCAAAATAGGATCCTCATAATCCCTAGTTACCCAAAAATAATCACGTTCGTGTTTAACTATCAAAGCAACTAAACCTTTATCAAATGATTTAAAATTGCCTTTTAAAACTTGCTGCCGCCAACCAGAACGAATACCTATTTTAACAGCCACTTCTAACAAAGCCTGTTTTTCCAATCTCGCTACCATAGCTTTTGGTTGTAATGTCAAAAGATTAAGCAACTCCACAGATTTTACTTCATTACTAATCCTTTCTTTAACTATCTGTAATAAACGATTATTAAAAACATCCTCTATCATCCAAACTGATCCATAAGTAGCATAAACCTGTTTATAAATACGTTCAAAATTCATCCAAAAATTATACAAATCTCGAGCCGTACTTGTACTATCTACTTTATTAAAACTCAATTTAGCGTGTTTAACCAATTTTTTTCCCCAATAATTCTGCTTTTTAATTAAATCAGCATAAATACCAGGATTATTCTCCAGCCTATTCACAATATCATTAGCTGAAGCAAAAAAAGATTTAGACGGACTAAACCCATTCATTATCCTGTCTTCAAAAAATAAAACCAGCCAATCTATATTTTCACCAACATACTCCTTAACTAAACCCGTCATAGCTTCCATAGACATATAGTTAGGGAAAGGGCTTAACCTTTGTCGTTGAGACATTAAACGCCAACCTTTTTCTTTAAATTTATTTATCATAAGAAAGATAACCATCCAATTCTTTTTTAAACTGCTGATAATTCTTAACAAAAATTGTTTTAATGCCCATTTCTTTAGCGTCTACTAAATTAGCCTTTTGATCATCCGCATAAATAACCTCTTCCGGCTTAACCTTAAAACGCTTTAAAACCAAGGCCAATGTTTTTTTACTGGCTTTAGGTAAATTAAGTTCCCAAGTATTAATCACATTTTTAAATATTTTTTTAATTCCAAAACGCTTACAGTTATCGGCCAATTGACTACGGGTATTCTTGGAAAGCACTAAAGTAATATAACCTTTTTTGTTTAATTCCTTATCTAACTTAACCAACCGCTTATCCAAGGTCATTAGTTTATAATGTATTTTTCTTAACTCCTGCCAAGAAATCGGTAACTTTAATTCTTTAGCCGCCAAAACCCAAGCCTGTTTTTGAGTTATTTGTCGTACCGCCGCCTGGTTAAAATACTTTTTATATATTATGGCCTGATAATCCCGCCAATCTCCACCAAACTTCTTAGCCAGATATTTGGAAGTATCTGGATAACCCGAACTTAATATAAGACCATACAAATCAAAAATAATAAGCTTAATCATATTTATTTAATTAATGTTACATTACCTTTAATAGCATCTACATCTACTCTATCACCATCTTTAAATATTTTACTAGCAATCTTTGTACCTATTATACAAGGTTTCTTTAATTCCCTAGCCACAATAGCAGCATGGGAGGTTATACCACCTACATCAGTTACAAAAGCTCCAGCTTTTCGCATGGCCGGCAATAAATCTGGATTTGTCTGAGTAGAAACTAAAATATCTCCTTTTTTAACCTTACTAATATCCTTAGGACTATTAACTATTTTTACTCGTCCGCTAACCCGACCCATATAAGCCACACTACCATGCAATGTCTTAATGTTATTTTGAATATTTTCCGCTTCTATATTATGGCGTAGGTATGATTTGGCTTGCTCCCCTGTTAAATGGATAATTGAATTATTCTTAATAAGTGTCAAACAAAATTTTTGCCTATTTTTAATTATACTAATTGGAATTATTTTCCGACCAGTTAATAAACTAACAATCTCCTCTGGAGACATAAATCTTAAATCATTAACCGTATATTTTGTTCTGTTGGCAATTTCTCTCAAAAGCAAATCAAGTGCTAACCAAGTTTTAAGTAAAATATCAAATCTATAAACCTTGTTTTCACTAAAATCTCGAGCCGCTTTAAACAGGTTAATTTCTACTTTAGTCAAACGAAGTTCTTTATAATATAAATTTTGAAGTTTAAATATCTGATTTAAATGTTTTTTAGCTTCTAATATTTGTTTTTTTAAAATTGGATTTTTTATTTCGCTTTTTATGTCAACGATATAATCATCCAATGTTTTACTTGGCCCTAATTGCCCAAAAGCTGACCATCGATAATTACTATATAATTTATATAAACTATCAATAGTTTTGTGCAGGTGGCCTGCTTGTTTCTTTAAAACGTCTTTAGCTTTCAACCTAAGCCAATCATTTTTTAGCGCTTTATCTCTCTGAATTTCAATTGCTAATTCTTGTATGACATTCTTTTCCCGCTGCACCAAACCAGTAATTGTAGGTGTAATTAATATTGAAAAGTAGTCATTAGTTTTTCTAGGTAAATTGTATTTAACTATTTTTTCCTTAATAATATTCTTAAGTAATGTTGATAATTTATAATGTCTTAAATCAGGATAAACTGCTACTGCACCCAAATCACAAATATCATAAGACAATTTAAATAATTTTTTAAATTGATTTAGCAAATTTAGTTTTGTCAATCGTGCAAAATTTTCACTAATTATTATGCTATCCAATTCATCTAACTCTTGTCCAATCTTAACCACATCTAATAACAAACGCTTGCTAAATGTTTTGTCTTTTTTAACATTATCAATAACTTTTTGACCCAGTTCACAAAAATTATCTATATCACCATACCAATCAACCTTATAATTTTTATAAACAATTACGCTATCTTTAAAATAAAAAGGTCTAGTATATTTCGTATGCAGGCGATGATGAAATCCCCGGTGATTCATACCCAAAGTTAGAGGTGTAACAGAAGTTTCTTGATGTAATAACTGATACTTCATATATTTAATTAATCTTTTTAATCTCGCCTCTACTAGCATCCACCACTACCCTATCATCGTCTTTAAGCACTTTGGTAGCCACTTTAGTACCAATAACACAAGGTATTCCTAATTCTCTGGAAACAATAGCTGCGTGGCAGGTTATACCACCTAAATCAGTCACTATAGCGGCTGCTTTACGCATGGCTGGTACTAAATCAGGATTTGTCTGAGTAGAAACTAAAATATCCCCTTTTCTCATTTTTCCAATATCCTTAACTGAATTAATTATTTTAACTAGACCCTCAGCTTTACCTAAACAAGCTGTCTGCCCGTGGAAATAATTAATTTCGTGTAAATCCTGTCGCTTTAATAAATATTCCTTGGTCTTTAAATAAAGATTATCCGTAAAAACCCGACCAGGTAATTTTTGGCTCAAAACCACAAATAAATGCCCCTCTATTCTATCTGATAGTTCTTTTGGTCTGGTTAGCTTGCTGGTTAACATTAATCTGACTTCAGTTAATAAGCTCACCCTAACTTCATCCAAACTTAATGACAATCTATCAGCTATCTCCTTTAATAATTTCTCCACCTCATAATACGACTGTACAAAAGCCATTTTTCGATACTCTTTTGAATAAATTATATGTTTAGTCAGCTCCAACAACTTATTATGTTTATTATCAATATGTAAGTCCTTCTTTATTTTTTCAGCTAGCCTTATACCTTTTTTCTTATTGGCAAAAAAATCCTTAATTTTTGTTTGTGGAGTGACTTTATCTTTAAATAAATTTTCTAATCTTTTCCAAAAATAATAATCAGAAAAGGCCGGCCCTTCCCAATTATAACCCAAGTATCTATATTTATCCGTGTGCTTTTTGAATAAATTTAAACTCCTCCCAGATAATTGAGAAAGCTTTGGTAATTTATTGTTCTTGATAAATGATTTTATTTTGATGGTTAATTTATATAAATCAAGTTCTTCGTTTTGTACCTTAGATAACCCAACTGGCATAGTTAAACCAACAAAACACTCCCGAGCTGTCATTTTATAATCTAATTTAGATATAAGCTTATCTAAATATTTTAATAAATATGTTGTTAAATGAGGTTTATATAAATCCAAATACACAGGTATGGCGGCATAATTATATGCAACAACATCTTTATCTAGATACTCCTTGTACAAATGATATAATTGCTGATTAGTTTTTTTGGTTAAATCTACTTTATGTATTTTTTGACTAGTAAACTTAGTCAAAATATCAGAAAGTTTGATAATTTTTTTACTTATGTAAAATCCCCACTTAGGATCTCGTAAAATTTTACGCAAAGTAAAAAGGCCTAATTTATTCCACTCATCATGATCAATGAATATTGTACTTTTATCATAATGATTGAAGTTGATGATGTTAGTTTGTGGTTTACCTAAAATCTTCCCCACATCCTTAACAATACCACACCAACAAGGATACATTACTGGAAAAAGATGAATGGGTTGATTTTCTTCCAGCACCCCCCACCTAACTTTTTTAATATTACTAAAAGTATAAATATTTTGCTGCTTTTTCATAAATAAATTATAACTTTTTAACCACCCCTTTGGTAGCGTCTACCTCTACCCTATCTCCATCTTTAAAAACTTTAGTGGCTATTTTGGTACCAATTAAACACGGAATACCTAATTCCCGCGCCACAATGGCGGCATGAGCTGTAACACCACCTTGATCCGTTACAATAGCCCCCGCCAATTTCATAGCCGGCACAATATCAGGATCAGTAGCCGCCGAAACCAATATGTCGCCTTTAGACATTTTAGGAATATCACGCGGTCTAAAAATTAACTTAACTGTACCACTAGCTTTACCTAAACTACCACACTGCCCTTTAAGCTCGGCGACCTCATGATTACCATCCTGCGGTATAGTCTTAATAAATTTTTGTGCTTTATTTCCAATATATAAATATTCCCGGTTTTTAGCACTCCAATAAACAGCCAACTGACTCTGTTTTTTAAGCGTTTTTTTATTAACCTTCTTATTAAGCAATCCTTGTTTAACCTGACTATTCAACATCAACCTAACTTGTAATAAAGAAATACCCAATCTTCTAGCTGTTTCTTTTAATAAATTATTAAATATGGCTACAGCTCTTATTTGACCATTTCGCCTATAAAATTTAGTCAACATAAAATGGCCCCATAATTCAAACAAGGCCAGATGCTTTTTATCTGGTTTAATTTTAGCCAATAATTTATTTTTTTCTTTAACAGACAAAACTCTTTTTTCTACTTCTTGCTTTAATAAATTATAAGGATTAATCCCGCTTAATAATAATTTTTGTATCTCTTCAGCATATTCTTCCAAGGTTGTTACTTTAGGTCCAATAAAATTATATTTTAAATGATGCCACTTTTCCCAATGGCGCTGTAGCAACACCCGGCGACTAAGTGGTAATTTTTTTATAAACTGGCTTGGCGATAATTTAAGAAGTTTTTTAAAAGCCTTAACCTTTTTTATTTCTTCAACTAATTTTAAGAATTCCTCCCTTTCCTGATTTATAACGCTTTTGGCCGAAGGATTAGTTAATACTACCAAATATTCATTAATTAAATCTTCTTCAACCCCACAACTGTTTAAATAAGATTGCAGATAATGAGTGAAGTTACTATGAAACATATCTGTAACATTAGGTAACCAACCCCAAATATAAAGTTCTGTATGGATATCATCATGTTTTTGCCAAATCTGCCACAATTCTTTATTAGTTAATTTTTTAAGATTAATTTTCCTGACTTCTTCCGCCAAAGCCACCAACCCATCCGTATGTAATTTGATTTGTTTGTTAATTTTTTCTCCAAAGGCCGGACTTTTTTTAATTAAATTAAAAACATGATTAGAAAACCTTTCTGAGTCTTTTTGTTTATAATAAAACTTGATGTTGGTACCCTTAAACACACACATCACTTCTTGATAATTAGTCCCGACTGACTTAGACATATCATTAACAAAAGCCGACAACCAAATTTGAGCAAAAAATAAATCTATATCCGGAATATCTTCGGCCAACATCCAAACATCTTTATTGTTTAATGATTTTTTAGACATAAGACTAAATTTTCTTAATTATACCATTATTAGCATCTACTTCCACCAAATCTCCATCTTTAAACACTTTGGTAGCTACTTTAGTACCTACCAAACAAGGAATATTTAATTCTCGGCTAATTATGGCAGCGTGAGCAGTCATACCACCCTCATCGGTTACTATAGCCGCAGCCTTTTTAACGGCACCCATTAAATTAGGTGTGGTCATAGTAGAAATTAAAATATCACCTGGTTTAAATTTCGCTTGATCTTGTTTGGTTATCACTATTTTAATTTTTCCTTTAGCATTGCCAGCGCAAGCCACTGTGCCTTTTAACAAACTAACGTTAGTATTAAATTTTTCTTTGAAAATTTTATTATATTGTCTTAAAGCGGACTGCCCGCTGATAACTCTTAGCCCATCCTTTTTAACAAATAATATATAACAAACTTTTCTGCTACTTAATTCCTTCTTTGATAATGCTTTCCCTTTAGATAAATATGTAATTAAAGATTGAGGATCGTACCAATCAATATCCTTATATATTTTATCTTTTTTTAAAATTTGGTTAATTTTTTTCAAAAGCAAACTATATATAGAACCAGACACCCTCTCGCCCATTTCATAAAATAAAGTAAACCAAGATAAAATCTCAACTAATTCATTTTGTCTACCTGTCAACTTTAAAGATTTAATCAATTCGTTTCTTTTTTGATACAAAAACGAAGAAGTTTTATGTAGTTTGTTTAAAGGGCCGGCTATTTTATGGGGAGTTGATAAAACAGACACTATCTCATCTAATTTATCTTTTTTAACTTTAAGACTGTTTTTTAATAATTTTGTTATAACTGGTTCTCCCCAATAACCATAAACAATAGCTCCCCTGGCATGAGCGTGGCAATAATTAAAATCTTTTATCAAATCAATCAAATCAGCTTTAGTTAATCTGTTGTTACTTACTTTTTTGGCCCAAATATAACCCTTCTCTAAATACTTAATGATTTCATAGGACATTACCTTAATATTCTGTCCAGAAAATTCTTTCATTATTATAGATTGTTGTTTTTTGTAATCCACTGGATCATAATACAAAGAAGTCACCCGACCAAAACCAACTATGGGGCTTTTTTTTATTTTAGCCCGACCTATTTCCGGAAGGCTTTTGGCATAAGCTATAGTCCTAAAAGCCCTATCCAATAAAGTATTCTCTCTGGTTAATTGCTTTATGTATTTAGGCATATTAAATTTTCTTAACAGTACCCTTAACGGCATCCACCTCCACCAAATCATTATCCTTAAAAACCTGGGTGGCAAATCTGGTGCCTATTACACAAGGAACTCCCAACTCTCTGGAAACAATGGCGGCGTGGCAGGTGACACCACCTTCGTCCGTTATTATAGCTCCAGCCATTTTCATTAAAGACACCATGTTAGGATTAGTGGCATAACTTACCAAAATATCACCTTTTTTAAACTTAGTATAATCCGATTTATTTTTTATAACTTTTATTCTTCCCTTATATTTACCCGGACAAGCACATTGCCCAGATAAATTGTTAGTATTATTAGATTTATCTCTTTTTTTTATTAATTTAACAAACCTAGCCGCCGACTGACCAACTAACAATTTAGGCTTACCTTTTACAACTACATAAAAATTATTTTCCATCCTTTTATTAAGTTCATTAATGTTAACTTTTTTCTTACCCAATAAGATATCCTTTATTTCTGGCATTAATAAATAATGTGCCTGATCAACCGCCATACCAAAACGTCTGGCTAATTCGGCTAATAAAAAATCATAAGTATAATAGCTGTGATATTCTACATCTTTACGATAAGCCTTCTGATAACTAAATTCCCTAACCACCCAAAGCATCCACTGATGTTCTTTGTCTATATTTAATTTTTTGATTAATTGATTCTGCCGACTTTTTAAGCTAGCTAAGTATTTTTTGCGCTTGACTGTCTCTTCAACTGGCTTCTTATTAAAAACCCAGTCCTTAATAACTGATAAAAAATAAAATTCATCTAAAACTGGCCCTTCGAAGCCAAAATTTATCCATTTAAAACTAACATAATGGGTGTGTAAGTATTTATAAAATAATGGATAATCAGATTGCAAAATTTTCTTCATCTGGCTTATGGGCTGATTAAAAACTTTTTTAAGTCCTTTTGACTTAACTACCATAGTCGCTAACCTTAACAGACTTTCTTTTTCTAAAGCTGTAAAGGTTTTTTTATTGGTATCTACTAATAATTGATAAACTTCTTGAACGCTCATTCCAACCGACAATTTTTTACTGTTAATATATTCTAACAAACTGTTAGACCATAAAGGTGTACCGTACTCAGTAAAAGCAAATGGCACGCTCCAAGCACTCATTAAGCCAAACTTATCATAAAATTTTCTAAATAAACCAACTAACTGTCTGGCGGTAAGATCTTTTAAATCTTGAGACAAAAGTTCCCTGTTAAATTTAAGAAAACTTCCAGTGACCTTAAAAATATTCTTAAGCATTTTTCGGGCAAACTTTTTGTCATTTTTTAATTTTAAAAATACAAAAGCAGCAAAATTATTATAATCTGTTAAATCATAAGTTTGACGCAAAAAACCTTTGGCCGTGCCTACTCCTTGATAATTCATACCCCGACCCAATATTTTTTTGAATAAGTGATAATCAGCATCAAAATGAAAAATATAAGGACATAAATTAGCCCCATAATTTTCATTTATCAAAAACCAATTTATTTTAGATTTAGCCATATCTTTATTTAATGACTTTAATTATCCCCTGCTCCGCTTGAACTTCAACTCTATCACCATCTTTTAAAACTTGAGCTGCTATTTTGGTACCAACTACACAAGGAATTTGTAGCTCTCTGGCTACTATAGCCGCATGGCAAGTTACCCCACCATCTTCTGTAATTAAACCAGCCGCTAGTTTCATGGCTGGTATCAAAGCAGGGTAAGTAGTGTGAGACACCATAATGTCCCCTTTTTTCATTTTTACCATATCAGCTGGAATATTAACTAAGCAAACTCGACCACTAACTTGACCCGGACAAGCGCAGGTACCCAATATTTCTTTAGTTTTTTTAATTGATATTTTTTCAAATTTTCGTTTACTTAAAAACTGTTTAGCCTTTTTACCTACTAAAATTTTAACCTGGCTATCTTTATGATATAAAACAGAAAATTTCATCCGCTGATTGGCTAGATCCGCCCAATCTTTATTATTATCTAACAATAAAAGTGGCAACTCTTCTGGTAATAAATATTTTACTTGTAACAAAGATAAATTAGTTCGCCGGGCAATCTCCGCTAATAAGATATCCAAAACATAAAAACCATGATAATAACAATCCTTACGATAACCCTTAAGCCAAACAATATCAGAAGCTATGATTAACAGGTGTTTTAAGTGGTTACCTGGCTTCAAAATTTTTAATAACTGGCTTCTTTTTGTTTGAGCCTTTTTTGATTGGCTTATTATTTTAGCAATCTCTCTATCTGAATTTACCCTTTCTCTTAATAATCCCTGCCAAACCTGCAAATAATAATCTAAGGAGTAAGCGGGCCCTAAATAAGTATAAGGAAACCAACACCATTTTTTATAATGTTTTATAATAACTTTATTTAACGCTTTCGGGCAGCTCTCCAGCCAACTTAACAGGCTCGTAGTTTTTTTTAAATAAGATAATTTCTTAGCCAAAGATTTATGTTTCTTTATTAACTTTAAAATAGCTAAAGATTCTAACTCCTCCTTCTGAGCCAAAGACTGTTTGGTGGGAGTTGTTAATTTACTAAAAACTACGGCCGATGATAAAGTTAAACCTAATTCCTCAATCCGCATTTTTATTAATCTTGTAAGATGTTTGGTAAGATCCTCACCATCAGAATCCACAAACCAGGTAGTAGGTAAACTATAACCATGGCTTAAATATTGCCAATAGAAAAGCTTTTTATGCCAAGACAAAAGTTGTTTAGTAGTTAACTTTTTTAAGGATAATTTTCTTATTTTTTCCGCAAAAATATAATATTTTTTATTATAAAGAATAGTTTTTTGGTGAAGAATATCAATTTTGCCAGGTTGATTTATAATAATACTTAAGGTTTTTTCTATTATTTTTCTTAATTGTCTTTTGAAAAAATATGTTCCAATATTGTCCAAATTTTTAAAAACCCAAATTGATTCGTTAATTATATTCCGGCCGACTGTTTTGGATTGTAAGGTATGAAAACCTATAGCCGATTCACTACAGATATTTAAATCCACTCTAGGTATTTCAAAATTTTTACACCAAATAATAGCCATAATTATTTTTTATAAACCACGCCTGCAGTAGCATTAACTAAAACCTTGTCACCTGTTTTTAAAACTTTGGTGGCTATTTTAGTGCCAATCAAACAAGGTATTTTTAATTCTCGGCTGACTATCGCTGCATGACAGGTTATACCACCTTCATCAGTCACTATGGCACCAGCCTTTCTAATAGCTGGCATAAGATTAGGGCTAGTGGCTGAAGATACTAAAATATCACCTAATTTCATATTAACCATATCAGCCGGCATATTAACTAAAACTACCCGGCCGCTTATTTTTCCTGGATAAGCGGTTGAACCTTTAATTTTTTTAAGATTAATAAATTCTTGCTCTTTTTTAACAGTTTTCCAAAAATTAATTGCTGACCGACCAATTAATAATCTCTTCTGACCATTAAAGTTAATATAGACACATGATTTAATTCTAGTATTAACTAAATCAACCGATACTCGACCTACTAATAAACCTTTCTGGACCTCCTGAGGTAATAAATAACGAACTTGCCTTAAAGTTAAATTCAATCGACGAGCTACTTCTGCCAAAACAGGTTCAAAATAATAATAAGCTTGGCTTTGTAATAATCGACGATAAGGCTTAACAAAAGAAACCTTCTGAGCAAATTTAATCAAAACTAATTCTTCGGCTGATAATTTTAACTTACTTAATAATTTTTTTTGTTCCTTAATTAATTTATTTTTATCCTTAGTTTGCTTTTTCTTTAGATCAACTGGTTTTAATTTATTAAGTAACCAGTTCTTCATAATATCAATATAAAAATCCAAACCAACAGCTGGCCCCTCATAAACATAGGTCAAATAAGCATAGCGATCACCATGTTTAACCAAAAGATGATAAATATCCTTATCAATCTTCCAAAGATCTAATAAAAAATCTGAACTACTCTTGGCTAATAAAAGTTCTTTTAAAATTTTACGAGTTATAATTTTTTTATAGATTCCAACCAATTTTAATTCCTGTTCTTTATCGGGCCATAACCGGCTAGAAGTGGTCAGCAGAGTAAAAACTTCGCTTATATTTTTAATTAATAATTTCTTAGATAAAATACCATTAACCGAATCACTTAAATAAGTATTATTCTGATAATCCAACAAAGAACAAACCAAACCTAAGTCGTATAAATGAGTATTCTTTTGAGAAAAATTCAAGTAACGATTAGCTAATTCCCGATTAGAAATTTTATCCAGGCGACCCTTAGCTAAATTCTTAGATAACCTACCTAAAGCTCCACCTTGTTGTTCTATTTGCTGCAAAATGTTATTAAACCATTGGGGATTGTTTTTTATTCTACTAACAACTGCCTGATGACCAAGAAACCAACCCTTTTCCCTGGCTATCCACCATATAGAATGCCCTTCTAGACGACCAGCAAATTCACCAATAGAAGTACCAATTATTTTTTTAATAGAATCACCAAAACTATCCGCTAACTGAAAAATCGGGAATAAGCTTACTACGTATTCCCGAGCGATAATAAACTTATCATTTTTCATAATTTATACCTGCTAAGCCCCCCAAAAACTACCTAAAGATTTTAAAATACCACCGCCAAATTTCATTACATCACGATAAGTAATAACTATCACCAACAACATTAGTAACATAAAACCTAAGTTATGTACGATCATTTCTATTTTTTGGTCATTAGCTTTACGACGAATTTTTTCTATTAAAACAAACAACAAACGACCGCCATCCAAAGCTGGAAAAGGAAATATATTAATAATAGCCAGGTTGATAGATAACAAAGCAGCAAATTGTAGTAAATAAATCCAACCCAAATCCACTACCTGACCGGTTAAAACCGCTATGCCGACTGGTCCAGCAATATCGGCTGGCACCCGACCACCCAAAAACAAATCGTGTAATAATCGCCCAAAACCAAAAACTATTTCCCTAGTTAAATAATAAGTAGCCTGTCCGCCCCGCCACAAAGCCTGGTACCACGGATAAGCCACCGTACCAGTCGTCAGCAAGCTAACGCCCAAAACCGGCCGACCAACCGCTTGATCCAAAACCTGGGGCTGGATGGATACTAATTTTTCCTGATCGCCTCTTTGATAAAAAATCTCAAAAGAACTATTGCTATGAGAAGCCACGTAATCCGTCACCTGGGCTGTTTGGGTTACCAAAGTATCTCCTACACGTAAAATGGCGTCACCAGGCCGTAAACCAGCTTGAGCAGCCGCTGAATTGGGCTCTACGGAAACAATTTGTACTTTAATATCCCGAGCACTGGTTAAATCTGTTTGTTCTAAAGCAGTTGGTAAGCCAATCATCAAACCGGCTGTTAACAACCCATAAGCTAAAATTATATTCATTGCCACACCAGCCACCAAAATAATTATCCTCCGCCAAGCTGGTTGATTAGAAAAACTATCAACTTCTTCGCGAAAATCACCACCTTCCCCTTTGATGCGTACAAAACCACCCAAAGGCAATAAATTTATAGACCAGTCCATTTGCCGAGCCTTGTCCCGGTAAGCCCACAGACGAGGCGGAAAACCAAAACCAAACTCGGTAACTTTAACACCTAAGCGCCGAGCCGCTATATAATGCCCCCACTCATGTGCCAAAACCAATAAAGCAAACAAACCAATAACGGCGATAATTGTAATCAACATGAAATAAACAATAATTAACGATTAAAATTTTTAATATTTTTTAAATAGTCATTACTTCCTTTTCTTTGTCGGCTGATAAATTTTTTAATTTATCATTATAATCATCAACAGTTTTTTGTAATTCTTTTTGGGCGAGGAACCAATCATCCTCCGTGGCTGTACCTTCAGTCTTGGCTGCTTTAAAATCTTTTAAAACCTGTTCCCGAGTATTGCGTACACCAACCTTAGCCTCTTCTAATTTACCATTTAATAACTTAACAATTTCCCGGCGCCTTTCTTCATTAAGTGGTGGAAAATTAAGTCTAATTATTGCTCCATCAATTACCGGCGAGGCTCCCAAATTAGCCGACTGCAAACTTCTCTCAACTTCTTTTATAATACTTTTATCCCAAGGTTGTATAACTATTAATTTAGGTTCCGGCGCGGAAATAGAAGCTAATTCTATTAAAGGGGTCAAAGTTCCATAAGCTTCCACTTTAATATTTTCTACCAAAGTCGGCATAGCTCGGCCCGATCTTATTAATTTTAATTCCTGTTTAAAATGTTCTACTACCTTATCAAAATCTATCAAATAATTACTAACTGATAACGACATAAATAAATAATTAACGATTAAAACCCATAAATATTAAATTATTATTCTGGGGCGAAACTGCTAAATTCAAAGGTCGGGCGCTAATGGGCAAAGCTAAAGTTTCCCAAGTTACACCAGCATCACTGGAGCGATAAAAAGCCTGATCACTGGTGTAATATATCTGTCGGCCGTTCAAAGGCCCAACGGCCAAAGCAGTTATAGCAATACTACCAGACGAAGTAACCAATTTAAGGTTGTCCCAATTTTGCCCACCATCTAAACTACGACTTAAACCATAGTTAGTAGCATAAAGTAAAGCTTTATCAGACTCGGGTAAAAAAACTAAAGCCCGAGCTGAACCTAAATTACCTTTTATTTCTCGGCGCAGATTAGTTGTTAAATCTTCCCAATTCTTTCCCCGGTCATAAGAACGCCACAACTTGCCCGATGGCTGAGAAGCATAAATAATATTATTTTTTACAATCAAGTGGGCTAAACCACCAGTTAAATAATGAACCTGCTGCCAACTAGTCCCTTGATCTTGGCTAAGCAAAATTACTCCTTTGTCGTTTCCTACATAAACTACCTCTGGATTAAAACTATCAACGGCTATTTGATTAAGTTTAACGTCTTTAGTTGTTTCTAAATAAACCTCCACCCAAGCCTCCCCCCCATCCTTACTGCGAGCCACCTTACTATCCGAAATAGCATAAATAACTTGGTCATTTTTAGGTTGCAGGGCCAAACCGTTCAATTGACCAGTTACTACCACCTGCCAATTAACTCCCTGGTCAGAAGTTTTAAACAAACCAGCTAATTTGCCCTCACTAATAGCATAAATAATTTTAGTATCCGACTGGTTAAAAATTATTTGTTTAATACTATTATTTTGTAAAGTTATATCCTTATTTTTTTGTTTACCAATATAAGATTTTACCTGCCAACTAGTCCCTTGATTATCAGAAACATAAACACCCCCCGACACCTTACTAGTAACCTTTAAACCGCAGGAAGCGCCACCTAACAACAAACATATAAATAAAAACAGATAAAAAAAATTTCTTGGATAATTAAACATACTTCTTTAAATTAATCGACTGATTAAAGCATCTAAAACCAATTTAACTTGAACATTTTGGCGCAATTGACGACCAGCCAATAAAATAGCATAAAGCCAACCCAACATTTTACTAAGCGGATACTTCCCTGCTATTAATTCTAGCTTATTTTTTAAGTTTTGATAACGCAAATAAGTAATTAAGCCTAATTTAAACAATAATAAATCCCTAACTACTTCACCCCAAATACTAAGCAATTCTTCTGCCTTAGTTACATCTAATCCTTTAGTAGCTGTCTTTTTAAATTCCTGCTCATAAAAATCCTGAGCTGCTTGCCAAATATTTGAACTATTTAAAATGGTTAATAAACTATCAGCTTTTTGATAAACCTCCTGCCAAGCGACTTCATCCTGACCGTATAATAAAGCCCAACCGGGTCGGCCTTTAGAAAAATCCGCTAACTGCTCGCTTTGTTCTGTATTATATCCTCGGTCCTGTAAAGCCTGGCTAATCAAAGCGGGCTTAACTAAACCAACCTTAACCAACTGACAACGTGATAAAATAGTCGCCGGAGTGTCTAAGGTGCTGTCGGCTAATAAAAAAAATAAAAATCCTTTAGGCGGTTCTTCTAATATTTTAATTAAAGCATTAGCCGACTGATCATTTAAATCCTCTACCCCTTCAATAACAGCTACTCGACGAATGGACGAACCGCTAGACAACTGAGCAAAATTCTTTAAAGCTCTAATTTCATCAATACCTATATTTTTTTTATCAGCCGATTTAGTCAGCCACAACACTTCACTATGCTGACGATTAATATTCTGGCGACAACTAAAACAAGAATTATCCGGCCATTTTTGCTGTAGCCTCTCACAAAAAATTTTATTAATCATTAGTTCAACTAAAGTGGTTTTACCAACATGCTTGGGACCCACCAAACAAAAAGCATGCCCAGCCGCTTGGTTAATAGCTTTAATTAAATAATCATATATTTCTAAATGCCCAATTAAAGTAGCCATAAATTATGAATAAGTTGCTGTTAATTCATCAGCCTCCCAAGCCCAAGCAATTAATAATATAAAAACAAATAAAAAAGCATAATCATTTTTATAAAGAGGTGTATCTACTATTGAATACAAAAGCCAAGGAAACAACATCAGCCAAGCTAAATTGGATTGACTGTCAGCAATTTTTAAAAACAACCACAGTAACAACCCTAAACCAAAAATTCCCTGAAACAACCAAACCGTTAAATATAAATTATGAGGAAATAAACTGGCATAATGAAACTCTATACTATAACCAGGTTGTTTATTCTCGGGTAAACCAGGTTGAATGTCTTGTTTGAATAATGGTTGCCAGCCGCCCAAACCAATTCCCCATAAAGGCCGCTGTTTTATTACCACTAAGGCTTCGCGCCAAAAAACTTGTCTAATTTGACCGGAAGTTAAACCATAAAGATTATTAGAATGACTAAACCAAGGCCAATTATTATTAACTGTTACAAAAACCGGCACAACTAAACCCAATAAAAAAACTAAAGCTACCAGTATTACTTTAATTCTACTCTGAGAATATTTTTTAACAATACCCCACAAGGCAGCTGTTATAACTAAACTAGCTAAAGCACTGTATGAACCGGTTAATATTATAGCTACCAAAATTACTACTCCAACCATAGCCCCCACCAAATTATTCCACCGACCCGACCAGTAAAAATCTTTACCATAAAATAATTGCCAAACACTCAACCAAAAAATCGGCAAAAGATACATAGCCAAAACATTGGGTGAATTATACCAGCCACCAGACCGGCCGCCTAACCACAAACACAACAATAAACTAATCAAAGCCGTAATAAAACCGTTGGCTACCAAGGCTTTAGCTGCTAAACGCCCCCAACCTAATTTTTGGCCCGACTTAACAGTAAAACCAGCCAACCACAGCCACATAAAAGGCACTATAAACCAACCCTTAAGAATACCCAAAGCTAGCCTTGAATCCTTAGCCAACCAAACTCCTAAAACCGCCGCCAGCAACCACAGCAAAATAATTACTAACCAGGAACGATATTTTTTATCTATTAAAAATTTTACCAAAGATAAACCATACCCCTTAAACAAGGCTATAGCAAAAAGTATTATCACAGCCGCCTCTAACCAGTTAATTGGCAAAGAAAATATTTCAACCTTAATAAGATAGGCTGGCAAAAAAAATAACAATCCGGCCACCGCCTTTGGCCAGTTAAACCAAGTTAGACCGGCTAGAGGAATTAATAATAAAAATGATAAAATTTCTAAAGACATTAAGTAAGTTTATAAATCCCAAACACCCACTGACCTTAATGATTTAATTGCCTAATTAAATAAGTAGCTAAACTTTATTTAGTCGACAAGATACTCCTCTTATAAGATTCCAAATTATCCAAAGCTACACCTGTACCCTTAGCTACGCATAACAAAGGCTCATCTGCCACATAGGCTGAAACGCCAGTGGCTTGGGCAAAAAGTTTATCAATATTCCTTAATAAGGCTGTACCACCAGACAAAACCATACCTTTATCTATAACGTCAGCCGACAACTCCGGTGGCGTTATTTGCAAAACTGATTTAAGAGCGTGAATTATACCTTCTAATTCATTCTGAATAGCCTCAGTAACATCATCCGAAGTTATAGCCACAGTTCGTGGCAACCCAGAAACCATATCCCGACCACGTACGTCCATAGTTAATTTATCTTCCAAATATAAAGCCGAACCAATACGAATTTTAACATCTTCTGCTGTTTGTTCACCTACAGCTAAACCATATTTTTTACGAATAAAATCAGCTATAGCCGAATCCAATTTATTACCGCCAATCCTAACCGAAGTATTAGCCACAATACCACCCAAAGAAATTACCGCCACTTCACTGGTTCCTCCACCCATATCCACTATCATGTGCCCAGAAGCCGAGCCAATGGGAATATTAGCTCCAATAGCCGCCGCAATCGGTTCTTTTATAATATAAGCAGCCTTAGCTCCAGCGGCCATAGTAGCGTCGATAACCGCCCGACGTTCAGTTGAAGTTATACCGGCTGGTACCGCAATCATAACTTCGGGTTTAAAAAACCGTATACCACCTAAAGCTTTATTTATAAAATACCTTAACATGGCTTCGGTTGTATGATAATCGGCAATCACCCCATCTTTTAAAGGACGTAAAGCCACAATAGTATCTGGTGTTCGACCAAGCATTTCTTTAGCTTCTTCGCCAACTGCCAAAACACTCCGATCGGCCGTAGCAATAGCCACCACCGATGGTTCATTAATAACTATGCCTCTGGCTGGCACGTGCACCAAACAATAAGCTGTACCCAAATCTATACCAATTTTTTTAACAAACATATGAACAAAATCTAACAAAAAAAAGCTTATTTGTCAATTCAAAAAAGCTTAAAAATTGGAACCTTAAAATCTGTCTAATTTGTCTTGATATCTCATCCTCCATTTAAAAAAATACTTAAACCAGGAAGCTATATGAATCCAAGTTATTTTTTTAAAAAGAGCGCCAAAATTAGCCTGCGCTGATAAACGTTCATGAAAATGAACTAACTCCACATCAGCTGCATAATAAACCTGCCAACCTTTTTGCCAAAAACGTCGGCACCAATCCGTGTCTTCCACATAAAGAAAAAATCTTTCATCAAGCAGACCCACTTGCTCCACAGCGGCTGCTCGAGCAATTAAACAAGCCCCTAATAACCAATCAACCGGCTGATTATCCTGATGAGACCAATCCATTAACTGATATTTCCTTAATAAGGGTTTAAACCAACCCAAATGCCGCAACCAGGTTCGTCTGATTAAAGGTAACCAAAAATTAGGAAAACTATAAGCGGAATACTGCAAACTACCATCGGGATTGTTTAATCTTGGCCCAGCTAAACCGACTGTTGGATTATTTTCCATAAAAGCTACCAACCTTTCTAAACTGCCGGCAAAAATAGTGACATCTGGATTTAAAATGAGCAAATATTTTCCTTTGGCTCGCCTAATACCCTCATTATTACCAGCTGAATATCCCCGATTAACAGGTAAACTTATTGTTCTAACCGTTGGATAATTATCCTGTACCCAAGACAAACTATCATCTTGAGAGTGATTATCCACTAATAAAATTTCATAATCTAATTTTAGCTCCGCCTCAATTACACCCCTTAAACACTGACGAACCAAGCCACCAGTTTTGTAATTTAAAATAATTATTGAAAGATCCATAATATTATTTTAACCACCAACGTCTCAACTGGCCAGAAGGTCTTTGCCAACTCTGGCGTAAAATTTTTCTTTTTCTAAGTATGGTTGGCAATAAATAAAAAAATCTACTGACAGCTTTTTTTAATAAAATAGGCTCAAACAGCAACATATAAAAAAATTTAGCTAATTCATAGCCCAACCACCAAGGTAAATCTCTTAAAAGATTAAACCAACCATCATTCTTTAACAAAACAAACAAATGATTAGACCAAGAATAAATACGCCAAACCGGAGCGCGCTGTCGCCTAGTTAAACGATAATTACGCCAAGAATCACTTAACACCAAAGAACGATCATGGTAAGCCACGGCCTCGGGCAAATAAAAAGCCTCATAACCAGCTCGTTGTAAACGCCAAGCCAAATCAACATCTTCTTTATAAGAAAAAAAATCTTCATCCAAAATTTCCCAATCACTGGCCACCGCCAATAAAGCCGACCGTTTATAAATAGGCGCTGCCCCGCTAATACCAAAAACTAAACTAGCCTTATCATACTGACCTGTGTCTGGCTGGCCACCGCCCCGCTCCATAACCCGCCTGGTTTTTTTAATTACCAAACCAGCTGAATCCAAATATTCAGCCCCTAAAGTGGTTGAAGCTTCCAAACCACCTTCAGCGGCTGATAAAACCCAACGAATCAACTTGCCACTGGCCGCCGCCACAGTCGGCTGTTTAGCCATTTGTTTAATAAGAGTGGCTAAATAAAATTTAGATAATTTAACATCCTGATTCAAAAGCAAAATATATTTACTGTCGGTCCAAGCAATGGCTTGGTTATGAGCTCGAGCAAAACCAATATTATTTTTGTGTTGTATCAAACGAGATCGGTTTTTAAATTCGGGATTCTTTATTAAAAAATCTTTAATTATAGCTACAGTATTATCCAAAGAGCCATTATCAATAATTAAAAAAAAGAAATCTTGATAAATCTGATTAGCTACGGCCGCTAAGCAATAAGGTAACCAACGCTGCCCATTATGAGTTACTAAACTAATTGTTAAAGCAGGTGCTGCTTGTTTATTAAACATAAATTGTTTTTTTATTCACCAAAAATATCATTATAGCCATAGCCGCTCCAATACCCAAAGGATGATTTAAATAAGGTGTGGTCAAATTAGTTACCAACAAAACCCCCCAAGTACCCACAGCCGCTAATTTATAAAAAGTAATTAGCTGGCCAGATTTTAAAATAGTATAATCTAACCAACGTAAAAAAAACCACAAATAAATAATAGCACCAATTAAACCCAATTTATACAATAAATCTAAATAACCCCACTCAAAAGCATAAGTTGTTACCCAGCCAGTACCGCCGGCTGTGGCTTTAACGACTCTGGGATCACTGGTCTGATACTCAACCGTTGCCCCAAAACCAGCTCCTAACCATAAATTATCAACCGTCGCCTTAACTAAAGGCCCTAATAATTGCAAACGGCTTTGCCCGGCGGCTTCGTTGCTACTAAAACGCCCACTTAAATCAATCGAACTAATGGTGGGCTGACCCAAAGTAGTCAAATTAGACAAGACCTTAAGACCACCCCAAGCGGACAACAACAAAATAAAACTAACCAAACCATAAACAAAAAACGATCTACTGCCAGCTTTAATCATTATGACTACCAACAAAATAAACCAACCAACCAGTAAACCCAACCACAAACTACGCGACATACTAACCAGCACCACCATTAAATTAAACCAAATAAATAATCCTAAAATAGGTTCTACTACAAAATTTTTATTATTTTTTACTTTTGTTACAGCTAAATAAGCTAAACCACTAATAGCTGCCAAAGTTGACCAAAGATGACTCTGGGAAAAAATACGATAATAACCAGTACCTAAACTGGTTATTTCTCCCAAACCAGTATCGCGCCACCAACTATAAACCAAAGATAACTCATAGGCCGGATAGTGACCAAAAAGAAAAAACATGAATAAAGTTTTTAAACCTAACCATATCACAGCCGCTGATAAAATCTCCTTAGCTTGTAACCATAAATCAGCTGATTCTTTTTTAGCCAACAAAAACATGGGCCAAAGCAAAAGATACAAATATCCGTTCATATCCAAAAAAATATTATAAAAACTATTACCTTTAACTATGGCCACCACCAGAGAACTCAACAAAACAAACAAACTAACTAACCACCAACCAATTTCCTTTGGCTGTTTTAAAAAATATTCTTTATGGGACCAAATTTTAACTATTAACAAACCGCTAGCAAATATAAAAATTAAATAGCGCCAAGGTAACCACCAACCGGCCCATTCCACGATGAATAAACGCCCAAAAGAACCCACAATAAGTTCAGCTACTAACCAAATTAATCCCCAAGATATTTTTCGACTAGCTAACCATAACCACCCTAAGGCTAATCCTATGGCCAATAAGCTTCCCCAACCTTTATATTGCCACCCCAGCCAGGAGACAATATCCAAAGCAAAAAAAACCACCAAACCGACTAACCAATAACGATATTTGAATAAAAAATCAGGTTTATTTTTGTCGGTAAAAAAATTTTCCAGCATAAGCTAAAAGATAACCCAAAAAAGAAGCTACCACAAGTAACCAGTTAGACCAAAAATTAAAATACTTACGTGAATAATAAAGCAAACTACGACTAAACATTTTATGTCTAGTTAAAAAATCAAGCTGACTGAAACTGGCTTTTTGACTATGCCAAACCTTAATGGTTGGCTCGTAACGTGTAAGATGGTTTACTTCTTTTAAACGTCGACAAAAATCCACTTCTTCAAACCAAACAAAAAAATTAACATCGAAACCACCGGTAACTTGCCAAGTTTGTTTAGAACAAATAAAACAAGCACCCATAACCTGGTCGACCACCGACGGCTTATTATAATCAAAATTGGCACATAAATAATCCGACAATAAACCAGGCAACCAACGACTTAATTTTAATAAAACAACTAACTGGGACCAAACAGTGGGAAATTTTCTAACCGAAGGCTGTATAGAACCATCTTCGTTCCTTATTTGTCCACCAACTACAGCTGCTAGTGGGTAAACTTGCCAAAAATCATCTAAACGATTAAAAAAATCCTGAGCAATATAAGTATCAGGATTAAGCAAAACCAAATAATCTCCCCGAGCCTTTAGAACCGCTAAATTATTAGCTACCGCAAAGCCTTTATTCTCTTGTAAGGATATTAATTCCACCCAAGAAAACTCCCGGCTAACCATAGAAACACTATTATCTTGGGAATTATTATCAACCACTATTACCTGCACTTGTTTAGACCAAGGTTGTAAAGAAACTAAACAGCGCCTCAGTAACTCCCGAACATTCCAAGAGATTATAATTACGGTATAAGAATTGTTCATAAATACCAAATTACTCAGGCAAACAATTAATTATTTTTTCCATCATGCTATCCACACGATTCTGCCAAGTATTCATTGCCGCCACCGCCCGCCTTTTTTCAACTAACTCAGGATTATTTTCTTTAATAGCTTGATTAATAGCCTGACTGAATTCTAAAGGCGTGGGGGCTGAATAAATATATTCCTTAAAATTATTCAAACCTTCAGCCGGCGTAGCCACGATAGGTTTACCAGCTGCCAAATATTCGTAAATTTTCATCGGATTAGTCGAACGAATAAAATCATTAACCAAATGAGGCATAATAGCCACATCAAATTCCCGCAAATAAGCCGGCATTTCTAAACTTGATTTATAACCAAAAAAATATACATTAGGCAGAGGTAATAACCTGGCTTTAATAATTGATTTCAGACTAGCCCAAACCGGACCAATAAAAACCAAAGACTTGCTAGGATGTTGTTTAGCCACATATTCTATCAAATCAATATCTATCCTATCTTGTTGAATAACACCGACATAACCAATTATCGGCCTAGGTAAATCCAATATATCACGACCGACTAATTTAAGTGGTTTGTTTATTCTGTCGACATTAACTCCATTAGGTACAAATAAACAACCCTTAGCTCGGTCAAAAAAATCTACTAATAAGGGAGAGGTAGTAAAAATTAAGTCCGCTTTATATCTAATAATCTGATAATTTATCTTGAGTCTGTCCAAATAACCTTGATAAGCAGAATGCTCCAACCAATTATCTACAGCGTCAAAAACCGAACAAATTTCTGAACTGGTACCATACATACCCACCATAGTCGGCAAATAAGACCACAAAACAACATTTTTTAAATCTAAACGTTCTAATTGTTTATGTAACCTTTTTAAAAAAAATTTCTCTGACCAAAAAGAACTAACATCGCTGTAAACAAATAACTTATAAGACACTTCTGATTGTTCGGCCTCCGCTGAACCATAGCCAGTAGTGGTGATTGATTTATTATCAAGAGCTGTTAATTTGTGCCACAAACCTCGAGACAAAACTTTACCCCCTAAAGACCCAAACATAATATCCTGCCACCACTGTTTCACGGCCCTTTTAAAAGTAAAAGGTAAATAATCAATAGCCACTATTTTTCTTACCCGAGCATCAGTCAATAAGGTATGCAAAACATGAAAATTTCGATTCTCCACACCAGTCTGCCAATCAGCATATCTGGACATATTAAACATGACTACATCTATTCTGTCATTTTTCATAAATTATTTTTCAAAAAAATTTTTAACTTAGAAACTTGCTCAGGCCAATTAAAACACTGGACTAATCTTTGCCGGCCAGCCTGTCTTAATTTTTCAGCCAAAAATTCATCGGCTAATAACCTTTGGCATAGCCCCACTAATTCAGTCTGCTTATCTAAGATTAAACCAGCTTGACCAACAGCTTCGGGTACACCACCTTGTTTATTACCAATAACTAAACAACCAGCCGCCTGAGCTTCCAAATAAACAATACCAAACCCCTCCACATCTAAACTATCAGCCAAAGGTAGCATAACAAAAATATCCGCCCGGTTATACCAAGCAATTTTAGTCAAAGAATCAACCGCGCCTGTTAAAATAACCGGCAAATTGTCAACAGCAATCCTTTTAAGCAAAGATGATTTTTCTGGTCCATCGCCCACAATTACATAAACCAAACTTTCATCTGACTTAAGCCAAGGAGCTAAACTATCCAAAGTCTCGGCAATACCTTTACGTTTAACCAAGCGCCCAACAGTTAAAATAACTTTTTTGTCTGTTAAATTATATTTAACCAATCTTTGCGCAGCCGCCCCAGAAGGAACATCTAATGGCAAATCCGGACAAGGATAAATAATTAAAATTTTCGATTGATCACTGATTAAATTTTTAAGCAAACTAGAGGTATACTGGCTATTAACTACCGCAAAAGAAGCTGCTTTTAAAATTTTCCTACCCAACCATTTTTTATAGGGATTAACTAAAAGTAAATTAACATCTAAGCCATGCAGAAAAACAAAATAACGGCGCCTAGTAAAAAAATGCCATAACCATAAAGCTGTGCCCACGGGTAAAATCTGACCAGCCGCTAAAATCGCTAACGGATTCTGACGACCGACTTTAAAAATTTGCCAAACCAAAGGCAACCAATGCGGCCACCACGGCCAAAAAAACTTTAACCGCCTAACTTTATTTATTTTTTCCGCGCCCACTAAATGACTGACTACCTGAAAATTATCACAATATTTCCGTAATCCCTCATAATAACGAGCTACCCCACCTAAATTAGGATAAAAGTCTGTAGTAAATAAAATAATATCCGCCATAATACTTAAACCGCTTTACGCTTAATAAGAGACCAGAGCTGCCGAATTTCCGCTAAAGTTATACCACCCCAAAGCACAAGTAATATACCATAACAAATAGCCCCAATTAAAATAACCACTACAAAATTAAAACTGTTTATTAATAATAAAACTACAGCAGCCATTAATAAACCAGCCAGGCCTATTTTAATTAATCGACTATATAAAAATTTCTTATCATAATCTATCACTTGCCCAACTACTAACCAGCCAGCCACTAATAACAACAAAGTAGATAACCAAGCGGCTACAGCGGCTCCGACCGCTCCATAAAGAGGTATTAAAAATAAATTCAAAATAATATTAAAAACGGTAGCTAAAGCAATATTAAAAGTATGTCTTTTCTGCCGGTCACAAGCCGGTAAAAGCGAACCAACCGGAAAAGTCACAAACAAAAAAGCTAAACTCATTATTAAAATCTGTAAAGGTAAAATTGACTCATGATAATCAGGATAAAGACTGTCAATTATTTTAGGTGCCAAAACGGCAATGCCTAAAGAAATAGGCCAACCCAAGGCTGTTAAATAAACCACTCCTCGAACGAATATATCGCCTAATTTATCCTTAGCTGTTTTAAAAAAAGTACTAAAGCCTGGAAAAAGAGTGGCCGCAAAAGCACTGGGTATAAATTGAAAGGCATAAGTTACTTTATAAGGTACGCTGTAAAGCCCAACAGCCCGATCATCTGACAACACCGACAATAAAACAGTGTCAATTGAACCATACAATCTAGTTAAAACGGCGGCTAAGGTAAAAGGCCAAACCAAATTGGCCAACTGCCACCAATCTTTTTTGGCAAAGTTAGGCTTAAGACTTAAATTAAATCGCTTTCTAATTTGATATAAGGCAAAAACCATATTAAACAACGAAGCCGCTAATAAAGCGACCATAAACAACCTTAAATCCTGACTAACCAAAGATACGGCCAAACCTAAAATAGCCACCAGTAACTGCATAGCCACGGTACCTATACTTTCCCAGGTTAAAACATGAAGCCCTCTTAATAAAGAATAAGCCGTTAAGGTAAAAGAATCTAAAACCATCAATAAACTGGCTAAATAAACCAGTTGCAAAGTAACTACCGGATAACCAAGTAAATGAGCTGTACCCACGACTAAAGCAATAACCACCAAACTGATACTTAATTTAAAACCAATAATTGATTTTAAATAATCGCCAGCGCAGGCCTGATCACGAGCCACTTGGCGAGTCAATAATTGAGCTAAACCTAAATCCAATAAAACAGAAAAAATAGTAGTCAAAGACAAGGCTAAAACATATTTACCTATATCCGACGGTCCTAATAAACGAGCTAAAAAAGTAAAATATAAAAAAGAGACTATCTTTTGTCCCACTAAAGCTGTTATAAAAATACTGGTATTTCTGGCTAATGCTCCAGAATGGCCCTTTTCTATCATATCAACATTATAACGCAAGCTAGCTTAAAACTGAACCTGATGACTTTATTGAAATTTACTACCTAATCAACTCCAAATGATTAAATAGCCTAAACCCTTAAAGAGCCCATTTATTATACCTAAACAGTCAAACGGCTCAACAGTAAATACCATTGAGCCGTTAATTTCCTGATTATAGTAAACTCCCTTAGCGTTTTTGCCACTGGGGCGCTCGACGAGCTTTCTTTAAACCGTATTTTTTTCTTTCTTTAACCCTGGAATCACGAGTCAAAAAACCAGCCGTCCGTAAAGGCTTACGATAGTCTTCATCACTTAAAATAATCAAAGACCGAGCTACACCGTGCCGAACAGCTTCTCTTTGACCTTTTTTTCCACCACCTACAACTTTAACAGTTATATCTACCTTATCCGCTAAACCAACTAAAACTAACGGGCTTAAAACATATTCCTGCTCATAAACAGCTGGAAAATATTTAGCCAAAGACAGGCCGTTAATAGTTATCTGCCCAGTACCCTGGCGATACAATCTAACTCGAGCAATAGCCGCTTTTCGACGGCCAACTGAACTTAAATAAGCACTAGTTTGTTTAGTCTTTTTGGCCACTACTTTAACAACCGGCTTGGCCGAGGTAACTGAAACTTTTTTCACCTTATCTTTAACAACCGTTTTTTTAACTAATGTTTTAGCGGTAGTTTTTTTAATGGTTTTTTTAACTTTACTATCTGTCGTCATAACTTTACTTAGTTATATCTTGTTTATAAATTTTAAGATTTTTCAAAAAACGACTATTTAATCTATTTTTAGGCAACATATGAGCCACCGCCTGCCTGACTACACGAACCGAATCTTTTTTTAATTCCTGCTCTAAAGTAGTAGTTTTTAAACCGCCTGGATAACCACTAAATTTATGATACAATTTACCAGTCAATTTACGCCCAGTAAAACGCAATTTATCTATATTGATAATAGCTACCTGAACATTAGGTAATTTATTAGGTTGCCAATCAACCAAATGCTTACCTCTTAACTTGGAGGCTACTTGGCTGCATAGCCTACCTAAAGTCATATTAGTAGCATCCATCACTATTGATTTATCAGTTAATTTAATCTTGGCCATAATAAATTTAATTTACAAACTCAATTTGAACAATCGCCGCAGCGTCCCCCTGCCTTTTACCCAATTTCGTTATTCGCAAATAACCACCCGGCCGGGTTTGATAACGCGGTCCTAAAACTTCTAATAATTTTTTAACACTGCCCTCGGTCGGTAAACGACGTAATAATAAACGACGATTAGCCAAAGAAGCTACTTTAGCCAAGGTAACTAAACGTTCCACATAAGAACGGACTACTTTAGCCTTAGCGTCGGTTGTCTTAATTTTTTCGTAAAGAATCAAACTGGCGGCTAAATTTTTAATTAAAGCCTTTCGAGCGTCTGGTTTACGATCTAATATTTTCTTATTTTTTCGATGTCTCATAAATAACTATGCCTCTTTCTTAGGTCGCCCTCTTTTTTTAGTGGTTTTTTCTACCTCAGCTACAACTTCTTCTTCCACCTTATTAACTGCTACCTCTTCTTCTGTTTCAACTTCCGTAGGTTTATTGCCAGCAATTACTTCAAAATGATTAATTAAAATCTTGCTAGCTTCCTGAACAGCCTGCTCGGGTAACAGGCCACCATCTGTTTGAATATCTAAAGTTAATTTATCAAAGTTAGTCATTTGGCCAACACGAACATTTTCCACAGTATAACCCACTCGTTGAACTGAGGTGTAATTGGCATCAATAGCAATTACCCCAATATCATACTTTTCTCCGTCTCGATTTTCAACTGGATCATAACCTCGGCCTTGTTTAGCAATAAATTCAATTTCCAAATTAGCCTTTTTGTCAGTTAAACTAGCTATTACTAAATCCTTATTTAAAACCTCCACATCACTATTTTCTTCTATATCAGCAGCCGTAACGATTTTTTCCCCAGTAACATTCAACTTAAAAGTAACTTCGGCATTGCCATGAAGTTTTAATCTAAGTTGTTTAATATTTAATAATATATCCACCACATCTTCTTTTACTCCGGCTAAAGTGGAAAATTCATGATCCACTCCGGTTATTTTTACAGCTACCACAGCCGCGCCGGGCAAAGAAGACAATAAAACTCGCCTCAAGGCGTTACCTAAGGTGGTACCATAACCAGGGTAACAAGGCTCAATAATTACATTGGCTCGATTAGTGGAAATAACCTGGCTGGTAATTGATTGTGGTAATAAAAGAGGCTCCATAAGCAATTAGTTAAAATTTAACGTGAATAGTATTCGACAATTAATTTAATATCAAAAGGTTGAGCAGCTTGTTCGGGCATTGGCAAAGCCAAAAGCTTAGCCGTAAATTCTTTATCATCCACCACCAACCATTCATGGGCTATGGGATTTTGTCCCCAACTTTTTTGCAAATTTTTAAAATAAAGTTTATCTAAGCTGATTTTTTTGACCGTAATAACATCATTAGGTTTAAGATTGTAAGAAGCGATATCAACTTTTTTGGCATTAACTTCAATATGGCCATGGTTTATCAACTGCCGAGCCCCTTGTCTAGTTTTAGATAAACCCATGCGATAAACTATATTATCTAACCGGCCTTCCAACAACTGCAATAAAACCAAGTCCGTAGCACCCTTTTGTCTAATAGCTTCTCGATAATAACGGCTAAACTGCCTTTCCAAAATACCATAAATCCATCTGGCTTTTTGTTTTTCTCTTAATTGCAAACCATAACCAGTCAATTTGGAACGACCCTTCACGCCATGAACTCCCGGCGGATAATTCCTTTTGGTTATTGGGCACTTATCTGAAGTACACAATCGTTCGCCGACTCGGCGACACATATGATGTTTTGGTCCTAAATATCTTGCCATATATAAAATAATTACACCCGACGCGGGCGACGCGGGCGACAACCGTTATGCGGCACCGGCGTAACATCTTTAATTGAAGAAACATTTAAACCATTAGCATATAAAGCCCTAATGGAAGAATCTCGGCCCATACCAACACCTTTTACAAAAACATCCACATCTTTAAGGCCATAATCCTTAACTTTTTCCACAGCGGTTTTAACTATAATACCAGCGGCATAAGGGGTAGCTTTTTTAGCACCCTTAAAACCTACCTGACCAGCTGAACAAATAACCAAAACGCCACCAGTTGGATCGGTTAAAGTGACAATCGTATTATTATAAGTAGCCAAAATATGCGCCTGGCCACGAGATACCAAGCGCTTCTTTTTGGAACGACGCTTTTTTACAACAACTTCTTTAGCAACTGTAACGTCTCCAGTAGCAGTTTCTTTATTTTCGGAAATATTTTTTTTAATTTCTTCAGTCATATAAAAAGATTAAGTCTTCTGAGCTGTTGGTTTTCGGCCACTACCCATAGTCCTACGAACATTACCCCGTACGGTGCGTGAATTTGTTTTAGATCTTTGTCCGCGAACCGGTAAATGACGACTATGCCTAGTACCTCGGTAAGCACCAATTTCTTTAAGTCTTTTAATATTCATCATGGTTACCCGCCTTAAATCACCCTCCACTCGATAAGTCTTTTCGATAACCTCTCTCAAACGAGCCCCTTGTTCTTCTGTTAAATCCTTAGTTCTGGTATTAGAATCCACTTGAGTTAAAGACAGTATCTTTTGAGCTAGTGGCAAACCGATACCAAAAACATAAGTTAAAGCTATTTCTATTCTTTTGTTATTGGGTAAATTTATACCTGCAATACGAGCCATAAATAAATAAAATTAACCTTGACGCTGTTTATGCTTAGGGTTGTCACAAATACACACCAATCTTTTATGACGGCGGATTACCTGACATTTTTTACAAATTGGTTTAACTGATGCTCTAACCTTCATAAATTAATATCGATAAACAATCCGACCCTTGGTTAAATCATAAGGAGTCATTTCGACCTTAACCTTATCGCCGGGTAATAATCTTATCTTAAACATGCGCATCTTACCTGATAAATGGGCTAAAATCTCATGTCCATTATCAAGCCTTACTTTAAAAGTCGCGGCTGGTAAAAGTTCTTCTACCTCTCCTTCAACTTCTAAAAAACCTTTTGCATTAGCGCCAACATTAGCGGAACCGGCTGTAGAATCCATTAAATTCATTATTTAAAATCTAAAAACTACAAAATTGATCCTAGCCTTAAGCTACTTTTATAAGCCTAAGACTGATAAAATATTTAAATGTTAGCTTAATTCAGATTATCAAGAACGCCACTGTAGTATAGAAGTTTTTCCGTTGTTGTCAAGTCTAAACCTAATTAAAGATTTATTCATGGGCATATTTTGCCTAATCTTAGCCAAAAATCTAGGGTAAACATCTATAGAAATTGATTTTACCCACAGTTGTTTAGATAGCCAATCTTGGGTTTTTTCAAGCGGCAGACCAGTAATATATTGAGCCCAATCAGCCAAAGGAAAATCATGATAAGTATTAACTTTTACTGTAGTTGGTAAATTATAAATATTTTCTGCAAAACCACTTTTTAATTGCCCCCAAACTACTTCCGGTTCTTCTGGTACCAGGGCTAAATCTGGCGCTAAAGACCTGGCTGATAAAGTTTTTACACTATTTATTAAATGATTCTGAGAAACAGCAATTTTTTTATTATCAACTGTAAAAATTTTATAATTTTTAGTTAACCAAATCTGCTCTTCCTCATTAGAAAAAATTTCATAACCCGGAACTACACCAACTTTTTCCAATACCGATGGTAATTTTAAATCCACTTGCACCGTAACTGGCAATTCCAACTGATCAATCTGCGGTTCAATAGAAATAGTTACAATTGGTAAAAGAATAAAAAATAAACCACTAGCCAACAACAAAAAACCCAACCAAAAAAAAATCAATAATCTTTTTGACCAACGATTTATCTGCGGTGACCAACCAATAATAGGTTCATTTTTAACCATAAATTGCTAATAACTTCCCTATCTTACCATTGCAACAAGCGATTTTCAACGTTTTTTATAACTCCACCGCCAACTACCCTTAAACCTTGCCGATTAATGGTATAAAAAACAGCTGACTGACCAGGAGTAATAGCTCGTTGTTTTTTTAAAAATTTAATTTTAAATTTACCAGCACTTTTAAAAAGATTAGCCTTAACTACCGGGTGCCTATAACGATGTCTAATCCAATAAGTGGCCGGAACTTTAAACTGGCTGGCTAATTTAACTTGTTCCAAACTACAAGTGTCGGCCAATAAATATTTCTGTTCCTTTAAGTTACCAACTATCAAAATATTTTTTAACCATCTGCGACCAACCACGTACCACGGCCCACCCGACAGGCCTAACCCGTGCCGTTGACCAACCGTATAAAAAGACAAGCCTATATGTTGCCCTAAAATTTTACCCTTAACATCCATAATTAAACCCGACTTCTCCTTCAATCTGGTTTTTAAAAATTCATCTATTTTTACCTGGCCAATAAAACAGATACCCACACTATCGGGTTTACTAGCTACAGACAAGCCAATTTTTTTAGCAATTAATCTAACTTCTTTCTTACTTAATTCCCCAATTGGAAAAAGCAAATGCTTTAATTGTTGTTGATTAAGGGTATACAAAAAATAAGATTGATCTTTATCTTTATCTACTCCGTTCATTAAATAATATTGTAACCGACCATTAGCCGTTAATTGCTGACCAACCCTAGCATAATGACCTGTGGCAATATAATCAGCGCCGGCTTTAAGAGCTTGTTTTAAAAATAAAGGTATTTTAACAAATTGATTACACCTAATATCGGGGTTGGGTGTTCGACCTCTTTGGTACTCCTTAAAAAAATAATCTACCACTAATTGACGATATTGCCTTTCAAAATCCCAAATGGTAAAAGGTATGCCTAATTTTTTAGCTACAGCTTTGGCATCATCACGCTCTTTAGTCCAATTGCATTCCCCGGCTAAATTCTCCGTCGTCCCTGTCCAATTCTTCATAAACACACCGTGCACATCATAACCTTGTTCCAGCAACAAATAAGCTGATACAGCTGAATCTACACCACCAGACAAACCAACAAAAACTTTTTTTCCTTGACCGATTTTTTTATTCATAACCCAACCAATATAATTCATTTTAAAGCTTTAATCAATATATTTACTGGCTTTACGAAAAAATAACTAAACTTTATGTTGCGGGGAAAAGTGTCCACGTGGACACTTTTCCCCGCAAGTAGGAAACTATAAAATTGCTATAGATACTCTGTAAATAAATAGAGGTGTTACTTGTAAAAAGCAACACCTCAAATTAAATTATTTTAATATCCTTCCCACCCTTTGGGTCATCAGGATGACACCGTGCAGATTATTTCATAAGTGTCATTTTTTTTGTTTCCACAAATTTACCGGCAACAATTCTGTATATATAAACGCCGGTAGATAAGCTGCTGGCGTCAAATTTAACATTGTGAACCCCGGCATTTTTGTATTCATTTACCATAGTTACTACTTCTCGCCCAAGCATGTCATAAATTATTAAGCTAACTTCAGCTGGCTCAGGTAAACTATATTGAATATTCGTTGTTGGATTAAACGGATTTGGATAATTTTGGTATAGCTGAAATTCAGTTGGTAAAGATGTTTCAATACTCGTAACATTATCTTCTATTGTAACCGTAAAATTGGTATTAACTGGTAAATTATGATAATCATATAATTTCAAATTTACAGTATATACACCTTTTGTTGAATATACATGCGACGGATTATATCCTACTTCCAAATTAGGATAAATTGATAAATCAGCATTATAACTCGTACCATCGCCATAAGTCGCATCAAAATTAACAATATTATCATCCGGATCAACAATTTTAATTTTAATACCAACATCCTCACCTACTCTTGCATTAGCTTTATATTCAACTAACACAAATCTCGGTGGTAAATTAGGATTAAGAACTGGACCGACTGCTGATGATTGAACTGGTAAACCCGTTAAAGCGCCTGTTTGAGCCACTGGTGTGACTTCATAACTAATCATGGCACCGAGATCAGCAGCTTGTAAAATATAATGACTACCACCTGCTACAAACATCCCATTACGGTACCATTTAAATATACTAGCGCCTTCCAAATCACCATCCCCATCAGCATACGCATAATAACCGACTAATGTTTGTCCTACTATCACCGAACCCTCTATATGTACAGAACTTGCTGTTGGTGGTTGGTTTGGTAATCCCCTTACTACCACAATTTTAGTTGTACTAGTCGTTCCAACATTTACCAGTATGTTAAAGGTGCCAGGGGTACTATAATAATGAAAAAACTTGGAAAGATATTGCGTACCCGCTGTTGGATTAGTTAAGACAGAATCAATTTTTCCATCACGATAACTAACTTTTGTGATAACTGGATTTGAATTGGTAGAACTCCAAATTACATTGGTTTCTAGCTTCTCATTCATATTAACGGTATCTTTCGACACAGTTACAGAATGGATTGTCTGGCTGTATACAGCCGCCGGTATTGTTAATACCAAAATAACTACGAAAAAGCTGTATAACTTTTTCATGATTGACTCCTATTGTTTGTGATTGATTATTTATTATTTACTTTTTAAGTAACTTTTTTATTTAAGACTCACCAGACTGGGTTAAAACTCGATTGCCACGCTTCGCTCGCAATGACATTCCTTTAAACCAAACCGGTAAGTCCTATTTTTGTTTTATATTCTGAAACAAGTTCAGAATGACATTTATTAAAAATAATTTACTCAACCATTTCCGCTATTACTATATAGCGCTGTTTAGCTGTGCCAACTGGATAAGAGGTTTGTAAGGTTAATAATTTTTTACTATAACCATACTGATCCAATAAATGAATATCGGTAGACTCAGCTATAAATTGGTTAACCACCCGATAATTATATACCTGGCCACCACTATTGCTAGCAAAAATATCCGTACCATCTTTAATATTAGATAATTTAACAAAAATAGTTTTGTATTTGCCTTTGGACCAAGAATAGTCCGATGAATGGCCAAAAATAAACGGATTACCTAATTCCCCTATCTTGGCTGTATTAGGATGTAAAGCCACACCATTTAACAAGGCTTGCTGATAAGCTTTTTCATTAGCCGATTCAGGAAAATTTATTGGTACTTTAATATTTAAACTAGGTATAAATAACATATTAGACGCCAATTCCTGTTGAACTGGCTTAATTTCATCTTGAACAGCTATTTTAAAAGTAGCTAACCGGCCGGGGCCCAAAGGATTATAATGATTTTTTATTTCTAAACCGTCGGGATAACCATCGCTGTCCGTATCGGGATTTTTAGGGTCGGTACCATAAACTCTTTCCAAATCATTCGTTAAACCGTCTTTATCATCATCATTAATATAATTGTCTGCTATTTCTGGAATAATATTATTAACAGGCTGCCCTATCACTTTATTAACTGTATTTAATCTATTTTTAGTTTCCTTAACTGCTGACCAAGCCAAACCACGCTGTACCGACACCACAGCGACAATCCAAATACTTAAAGATATGATTATTTTTAAATTCCTAGAAACTGTCATAACTATTAACTTAATTTGCTATAAAACTTCTTTAAAGATGAATTATACCGACGCCTAAGCCAAGGGTAACCCACTAAAGCTGGTAAAGCCAACAGGCCATTAGCCAGCATACCGGTACGAGGTAACTTTTCTTTAGTTACACCTAATACTTCTCCCTTAGGATAACAAACAGAAGCCTCAAACAAACTTTTACCATTAAAACGTGTAGCTACGGTAATCTGGTTAATATCCGTTTGACTAATACCAGTAGCTAATTGAGCTAAAGTTAAATAAGCGCCGTCACCTTGGGGAACAAAATAACGTTTATTATCTACTGGATTCACATACCAAACCTCACCAACTGATTCTACTTGAGTAAAAAACCGACCAGCCTGTTTAGTAGTAAAAGACGAATCATAAATAGCGGTTTCGCGATATTTTAAAGGATTATAACCAGAAACTAATTCTTCTTTGTCAGTATAACCGTCCTTATCTGTATCGATATTAAGTCTGTCTAAAGCTAAAGAATCTTCCATAACATCGGGCAAGCCATCGCTATCCTGATCCAAACCATAATAATCTACTAAACCAACCGACATTTTATTTAAATCCTTATTGCTTATACCCGTAGCCATAAATTTAACTATGTTATAGGTACTAGCACCAGCTGGTAAAAAGTACCGCTGACCAGTTTTATAATCCATATACCAAAGTTCGTTGGCTGATTGAACTTGAACCATTAACCGACCCTTAAGCCTAGACATTAAAGCCTGATTGGGTTTGGTTACTAACTTAGCCTCGTTGGTTAAATTAATACATTGCTCACCCAACACCTGGCCAGTTGATTGCAAAACAGTGCTGACTGATTTAGTTACATAACAAGAACTGCTCGAACCATGGAATCTGGCATAAACTGTTTTATTACCATTACCAGAACTTAACTGAAAAGAATGTCCATTAGTAATTGGTACAGAAATTTGATTAGCAAAAGAAGCTTCTTCGCTCAAAACAATAGACTTAGTTAAAGCGTCGCTAGTAAAATTCAATGTTACTAAAGGAGAATAAACTACATTGCCCTCGGCTATGGCCAAACTAACTTGGCCAGAATCTGGTGTATTGGTGGAATTACAAGTTACTCCACCACCTCCACCGCCTCCACCGCCTCCACCTCCGCCTCCGCCTCCGCCACACCCCGACATAGTAGTAGTGGCTGTGGTGGTAACTGCTGGATTAGTACCATCGGATACGCTGGCAGTGATGGTGTAAGTGTTGTTAGCAGAATAGGTATGAGAAAAATCATTAGATATAATATTACCTAAAGTGCCAGTGGCAGTAAAAGTACTGTTGGCTGTACCGTCGCCCCAATTAATAGAATAAGTTAAATT